>NZ_JBEOPL010000019.1:0-100728 GCF_040310065.1 Shewanella sp. TB7-MNA-CIBAN-0143 | reverse complement strand
TTGAGCTCTCATTGACCGCCCCCTCTATTTAATTATTGGATGATTTTAAGGGGTGACAACAATCCTGACACAGGGGGTACTCATAACTGTCTAATATGAAGATTGACATTGGCATTAACGATGTAAATGTTGCCTAGGCAATAAGTATCAATGAAGTGTTGGTATCGAATTAACTAATTGGATAATAAAACTCATCCAACCACAAAAATAAAGCGGATTAAACTGAGCTAGCAGACAAAGAAAAAGGGCTTAGCATTGCTGCTAAGCCCTTCTATAAATTGGTGGAGGCGGCGGGACTTGAACCCGCGTCCAGAAAGCCTACATCCTCGGCACTACATGTTTAGTCTCTCTTTTATTTAACCAAGCAGTCTCCGAAAGACAGGATGCTACTTGGTGAGTCCGGTACTGTTTCGCGGTTCACCCCCGGACGGAGTTCCCTCGCTAGCACACTGTAATATGACCATCAGGATCCACTGTCCACGTGCGAAACGTGTGGTTGATGGCTAGCTAGCCTAAGCTGCTAGAGAGTAGTTAGAGTCGTTTGCAACTATAACGGTGCGGCTTTTTACGAGGCCAACCGCCCCTCGACATGCTCCTTGGGTTTCGTGAATCCTGTCGAATCCAGAATCGCCCCCAATTGAGTTAACTATAACGCTTTGTTAGATGAATACCTAGTATCCATTAACAAAATATAATCGTTTGTTCACTATCTGTTCGTTATAGGCCTATGTTCAATAACAACTTATCAATTTTAATCGTTTCAGTGGCCTACTAACGAGATTAAGCGTTTTCTTTGTCTTTTTTCATTACGCGAGCTTTTTCAATTTTCCACTCACGTTCTTTGGTATCTTCACGTTTATCGTGATCTTTTTTACCTTTACCTAAGCCAATTTCGACTTTTACCCAAGCACCTTTGCGCCAGTACATTGATAATGGTACGAGGGTGTAGCCTTGACGCTCAATTAGGCCGGCAAGTTTGTCAATTTCACTGCGCTTTAATAGCAGTTTTTTGGTTCTGATTGGATCGCATATTACATGGGTTGAAGCGGTATTAAGTGGTTGAATAGTACAACCATGCATAAAGGCTTCACCCTCTTTAATATAGACATAACAATCAGATAAATTTACTTTACCCATGCGAATGGACTTAACTTCCCAGCCCATAAGTTGTAATCCCGCTTCGATTTTGTCTTCTATGCGGTATTCAAAGGTCGCGCGTTTATTGCGTGCGATGCTCGCTGAGGCGTTTGCTGATTTCTTTTTTACCATTATTATTACCGTTCTGATTGCCGTTATTGACCTGAAGGATGGTGCTGGACAACCCGCAGTGAGCCCATTTGATAAACTCTATTATGCTAATACTATTAACTAATAGATATGGGGGAGATTTTTGATATTTCAACGATTATACCCAGTTTCTTGGTGATTGTGTTATTTCCAACGTGATTTAACGCTCTCGGAGATGCCTTTTTTATTTAACGTGATAAAATCGCACTATTGTATTAACGATAGTGATGTCAGATGCCCAAAATTTCCAAAAGTATGCTGGTTAGATTTAGTGCCTTACAGATGTATGATTTAGTCAATGATGTTGAATCGTATCATGCTTTTCTACCGGGATGTGTCGGTGGTAAGGTGCTTGAGTTTGATGGTCAAACCATGGTGGCGTCGGTTGATGTTAGTAAGGCGGGGATCAGTAAAACATTTACCACCCGCAATCAAGTGATCCAAGCTAAATCGATTTCACTTGAATTGGAAAATGGCCCGTTTAAGTATATGCATGGCTTGTGGAAATTTACTGAGCTTACCGAAGATGCCTGTAAAGTTGAATTTGATTTAGACTTCGAATTTTCAAACATGCTGGTTGATATGGCGTTTGGCAAAGTGTTTAAAGATTTGATGTCGTCGATGGTAATGGCATTTACTGACAGGGCAAAGGTGATTTATCGTGATTAATGAAACAGAAAAGTTCTCGGTAGATGTTATTTATGCATTGCCAAAACAGCAGAAAATTATTTCGGTGATGGTGTCGCCAGGCACTACATTCATTGAAGCCGTTAAGCAAAGTGATATTGTTAAATTTTTTCCGGAGATTAACCTTGAAGAGGTTAAGCTTGGGGTGTTTAGTCGCCAGGCCAAACATGATGAGGTACTCGTTCCTGGGCAACGTGTTGAAATATATCGCCCGTTAATTGCAGATCCTAAAGATGTTCGTCGCAAGCGTGCCGAAAAAGCCAAAGATGAAGGTCGTATTAATAAAATCACCGGTGCTAAAGTCAATTAACTTACCATTAGTAAGGTGATGGATTAAGTTTTTAGGTGGTTATATAATAAAAAAGCAGGACTCTCGTTAGAGGTCCTGCTTTTTTATTGGCATAAATCACATGTTATCGTGTGGCTTATGTTGGTGCATTATCATTATCATTTTCGGCCTGGTTTTTTAACGCAGGACGTAGCTCTTCAACTAAAGGTTTCGCATCTGGACGAACTTCTGGTAATAAAGGCTTAAGATCCTGTTCGTTAACTGACGGCAACGAGCTTTCATCAAGTGGAGTATTAAATTCTGCACTTAGGTCATAATCACCAGCAACACTTGAAATCTTGTCGCCATTAAAGTGAATGATCAACTCTTTATGAGTAATGCTAGCATCTCGACCACTTTTAAAATGGTACACATAATACCAAGTGTCATCGGAGAAGCTGTCGCGCAATACTGGACGACCTAAAATATATTCTGCTTGCTCTTTAGTCATGTCGACACGAAGTTTTTCAACTTGCTGTGTTTCCATGTAGTTGCCTTGTGGCACATCTGGCTTGTAAATCAACCAATCAAACACACTGCATCCGCTAAGAGATAATGAAAGCGCAACTGCGCTTACAAGGGTAAGACTTTGTTTTTTGTTTATCATTGTCTGCGCTACTTCCTAAATTCTGTCGGTCATCATACCCAAGCAGTCCCTATGCTGACAAGGGTCTATTAGAAGATGTTGTGGTTTTGAGTCAATTTAGCGGTTGAAGTTCCATTTTCTTCGATAAATAAATTTAGAGTAAATTTTCATTTTTATTTAACATTGTACAAAAAATGTTGGTAGGATGTTGCTCAATTTATGATTTAGATGCCCTAGTTAACGTTTAATAATGTCAAGTGCTATTAATGCATAAGTTATTGATAATTTTATTTTATGCTTTTATTTTGCGTTGTAATTATTTCAAAATAAGAAACCACGATGACGAGACAACAATCACCGATAGCAACATTAACCAGTGTAAAGAAAGGTAACCTTGTTTGTGTTGGCACGGGATTACAGCTTGCAGGGCAAATAGGTGCATTAAGTTTGAGTTATATAGAGCATGCTGATGTGGTCTTTTCGTTAGTGCCCGATGGTTTTTCTGAACGTTGGTTAATGTCGCTTAATTCAGATGTTCGCTCGCTTCAACCTTACTATGCTCAACACGATGAGGTAAAAAATCGTCGTGATACTTATGCCGAAATGGTTGACGCTATCTTAGACGAAGTTCGCTTAGGCAAGTTAGTTGTATGTGCCTTATATGGCCATCCTGGGGTATTTGCTTGCGTAGCGCATTGGTCGATTAAACAGGCCCGCAGTGAAGGTTTGGACGCTAGCATGTTACCGGGTATTTCAGCTGAAGCTTGTTTGTGGGCTGATTTAGGCATTGACCCAGGCAATAGTGGTCATCAAAGCTTTGAAGCGACTCAGTTCATGCTTTATCACCACGTTCCGGATCCTACAACGCATCTTTTACTTTGGCAGATTGCTCTTGCGGGTGAACATACCTTAACTCAATTTAGTAGCACTAAAGATAAATTACAGATTTTGGTTGAACACTTAAATCAGTGGTATCCGCTGAATCATGAAGTGATTATATATGAAGCAGCAAATTTGCCATTTCAATCACCTGTTATAGAGCGCATGCCGTTATATGTATTGCCAGAGGCTAAACTAACGACGATTAGCACATTGTTAATTCCTCCAGCGCGTCCAATGACGCTTAACCATGAGATGTTAGCCAAATTAGGTATCGCCGAAGCAGATATTGGCTAAGTATTTTTATGGCTGTTCACAAATGAGGTAATAAAGTAATAGTATGCTTTAAACCGCCGTACTTTTTATCGACAAGCTATTAATGGTGATTATTGGATGTAAATGATTCAATCTTAGCGAAATTGATATAGTTTTTATTGATAAAAAGATGTTAATGGGCAATTTTGTGTTGAGATTTTCGATAAAACAATTGGTTACGACGTTTTTTGTCGACGGAACGACCCAGTAAAGTTAAAGTTGTTACAAATGATAATCACATAGATGTAAATTTAAGTCGCTAATTACAAATATAATCTAGAATATAAGGTTACGATATGTCTAACATGAATACATTTTTTACTAAGCTTGGAACGGACGCCGCTTTATTGGAAGCATATAAGCTTGATCCACGTGGTGTAATGAAATCAAATGGATTAACACAAGAAGAGATTGAAGCTGTGATGTCAGGAGATAAAGCACGTGTTAGCCAGTTGTCTGGTGATAAAGAAATGGCCATGTATATGATTATAAGTAATCCGACAGAGTAATTATTTTTTGCCTCAAATATTGATGTATTTTTTTATTATCATCGTGTTGCTTTTTAGCCGCGCGGCGATAGCTGACAACATCGATTATGATAAAGAACTCGACACTATTGAACAATCTTTGAAGACTGATATTGGTTATGCCATTGAAAAGATTGATACCGCGTTATCCTCTGAATCGTTACTCTCCTCACCACAGCATAGCCGTCTGTATATGTTGCTAGGTACAAAAGATCTTTATTTAGGTCATTTTGTCGAAGCAGATAAAGCTTTCGATGAAGCACTGACATACGGACCACTTGGTGAAGAACTCACCAATATTTATTTATTGAAAATCACTGCAAATATCGGCTTGAGTAATTATCAAAAAGCTTTTGCTCTTTTAGAGGATAACCTTTCTCGTATCGACAGTTATCAAGATCAAAGTATCAAAATAATGTCCTATATTCGCTTGATGAATGTGTATTTACAGCTTAATGCTTATGAGGAAATGCTACGTATCGCGCAATTAGCACTGAGTCTAAACCAAGGTAAAGACCCAAAAAGTGAATGTTTTTCGATGTTATATCACTCAGTTGCTCATTTAAAGCTAGCCCACTTTGATCAAGCTGAGACGTTCTTTAAAGACACTCAACTTTATTGTAAAAATCATGGTTTTCCATTGATTGAGATTATGTCAATTAAGGGGCAAGGTAATGTTTTGTTTGATAAGGGCTTATATGCTGAAGCAGAACCATTTTATCTAGTGGCTTTAGAGCGCTACCAGAAGTTTAAATTTCAAATTGAGATTAACGAAATACAGTCTTATTTGAGCTCGATATATTTCCATCTGGGTGATTATCAGCAAGCCGATATGTTTGCGCAGTTAGTTAATGCTTTACCCAATAAGCCCAGTAATATGCAGGTAAAAAAACGTGTTAGCGAAATACTGTCTTTAATTGCGGGTAAACGTGGTCAGTTCGATAAAGCATACCAATATCAAGTTGTTGCTTCTGCACTTGGTCAGCAATTACTTGATGAACAGAAAGTAAAAGAAAATGCCTACCAAATGGCCCGCTTTGATAGCGTTGAAAAAAATCGTGAGAATACCAGCTTGATCCAAGACCATGAACTTTTGATGAAACAAAAAGATTTATTCATGAAAGAGAAAAGTTCATCGATTATGTTTTCAACATTATTAGTTGGGCTTTCTGTTGGTTTATTATTGTTATTAATATCTGCTTGGATGCAGCGTAATCAATTTATGAAGCAAGCGCAGCGAGATGGATTGACAGGTATCTTTAATCGCCGTACAGGGCAAGAAATGGCAGAAAATGAATTTATTCAAGCTCAAATGCTTGGCGAGTCATTTTCTGTGCTGTTGATGGATTTAGACTTATTTAAAAATATTAATGATCAATACGGTCATGCTACGGGCGATTGGGTATTAAAAAAGGTCACACATGTGATTGGTGAAATGTTAAAGCCGACCCATATATTTACCCGAATGGGTGGGGAAGAGTTTGCTATTTTTATGCCAAAGCAAACTGAAGATATCGCGGTTGAATTTGCCGAACAGGTTCGCCATGCCGTTGCCAATATTAACACCCGTTTCTCAGGGCACGATTTTACTGTCACAGTGAGTTGTGGTGTGAGTAGCGTCGATAAGGATGACCTAAGCCTCGACCCGTTAATTCGCCGTGCCGATTTAGCGCTTTATAAGGCTAAACATAACGGTCGAAATTGCGTCATCTGTTATAACGACGCCATCAACTAACGATAACCCTCTAGCTGACTGTATATCCCTCCCGTGTATTACCTAGAGTAAAGTAAATCAACATATGCTAAACCAGCTTGTGATAGCAGCTAAACGCTGACACTACGGCAGTTGTGAACGTTACAGTGCACTGGACAAGGAAAGTTAATCAAAGCTTTTTTATCAGCGTAATTTGCGCTATTAATTTATCAGAGACACGCTATAAGTGCGCCTTGTTAGTCGAGCAACGAGTAAGTTGGATAGTGCAGATTTGAAACAATCTCTTTTTATCGCGCAGCCCCATCGTTTATTCTGAGTTAATATTATGCATTTATGGTCTGCACCAAATTGCTTCAAGGTAAAATCCTCCGCCACAAATGCTAACGCTATGTCCGTCTCATTTATCACTTACAACATGTGTTAACTCCATACACTCATCACCGTTTGCGTTACCTTGTTGGCCACTCTATTTGAGCTAGAGCTGAATCATTAACTATTTATCAATAAACGACAATTAACATACTGTGAGCGAAGCTTGGTTATTATTGGCATATTCCGCCCAGAGCAGATCACCGTTTGTTACTTGTTGCTGCACCATTTTGGTTCTCTATTGCCCCATTTATGAAGTTCTTTCAATTATTTTTAAAAAAATTGAATTTTATTTAAATAAAACCAATCTACTTGAGCTTGTTGATCGGGTGACGTAACTCACATTTTAAGCCGTTGCGGCGTTTTATTTTATTCCGTTTACGTAAACGTAAATTTAAAACAGTTGTTTAAATTTAGTGATTAATTACCTAGTTTTAACTATCTGTTTTTAAAGATTAAAACCTTGTTACGTGTAGGTAAGCTAGAAACGTTACAAAATTGTTTAATTCAATAGCATAGACTAAAGTTTAGTAAACAAAATTTTACATCAAGTAATAATATTACAAGCTTTTTTACCATTATCATTTGCTGGTCAATTGGTAAGATGAATTTCAGATGGCCAATTTAAAGTATAAGCTCTATTTAATTATTTTGTTTAATATCATTTATTTAAGTATGTATTTCTCGGTTGGTAAGACCATTTTATGTGATCTGTAACACTGGTTTTTAAGTCATTTTGGTAAAGTGAAGACTGTTGCAATTACAAACGTTTTTGGTTAGTTTTTAGTACGAAACAGACATTTGAAAGTTTTTGGTAAACAGTCAGCTTCAGTTAAATGTTATTAGAAATGGTTTATTTGAACGCGAATATATACGCCGATGAGTTGGTATAGATAAGCGTGATAAGTAGACAGTAGATAACGTCACTACACAGTGAAGCATGACAACCGATATCAAAACAGACAGCATTTAGGGAGCCATTATTATGACGGCAGAACAATTAGTAGCTCAATACAGTAAGTCCACAGCAAATGCTGATGATTCGATTAAAACCGATCTCACGTTTATTGGTCCCACTGTCAACGGCCAAGAAGACGTTTTTAACTCTGGCGCTGTGGCTTTCCTTGATTCGTTATGTGCAAAGTTTGTTGATGAAGTACCTGAGCTATTAGCTAAGCGTAAACAAAAACAAGCTCGTATTGATAATGGTGAGTTGCCTGATTTTTTACCTGAAACTCGTGCAATACGTGGTGGTGATTGGACTATCCGTGGCATGCCTGATGATCTCACCGACAGACGTGTTGAAATTACTGGCCCCGTTGACCGTAAAATGATCATCAATGCTTTAAACGCCAATGTAAAAGTGTTTATGGCCGACTTTGAGGATTCATTAGCACCGAGTTGGCAAAAAATTGTCGAAGGACAAATTAACCTTCGTGATGCCGTTCGTGGCGATATTGAACTAACCGTTCCTGAAACTGGTAAGCATTATTCGTTAAACCCTGACCCTGCAGTGTTAATTGCTCGTGTACGTGGTTTGCATCTTATTGAAAAGCACATTGAATACAAAGGCAAACCTATTCCTGGTGGGTTAGTCGATTTTGCTATGTACTTTTACCATAATTATCGTCAACTTTTAGCTAAAAAATCTGGACCTTACTTTTATATTCCTAAGTTAGAAAGCCATGTGGAAGCGCGTTGGTGGGCAAAAATGTTTGCCTTTGTAGAAGAGCGTTTTTGCTTACAGCCTGGCACGATTAAATGTACTTGTTTAATTGAGACATTACCTGCGGTATTTGAAATGGAAGAGATTCTTTATGAACTTCGTTCAAACATTGTCGCGCTTAATTGTGGTCGTTGGGATTATATATTCAGCTACATCAAAACCTTAAAGAACTATCCGGACCGTGTACTACCCGACCGTCAAGCGGTAACAATGGATACTAAATTTTTAAGTGCTTATTCACGGCTATTGATAAAAACTTGCCATAAACGTGGCGCATTAGCCATGGGCGGTATGGCGGCATTTATTCCTGCTAAAGATGAAGCGACTAACGAACTGGTACTGCAAAAAGTGCGTGGCGATAAAGAGTTAGAGGCTCGCAATGGCCATGACGGTACTTGGGTCGCACATCCTGGTTTAGCCGACACCGCAATGAAAATTTTCAATGATTACATCGGTGGCGATAGAACTAATCAATTACACATTACTCGTGATGTCGATGCACCCATTTTAGCCAGCGAGTTACTTGAGCCTTGTCAAGGCGAGCGAACTGAAGCAGGCATGCGTTTGAACATTCGTATTGCGTTGCAGTACATCGAAGCGTGGATCCAGGGCAATGGTTGCGTACCAATTTACGGTTTGATGGAAGATGCTGCCACGGCTGAAATATCGCGTACTTCTATTTGGCAATGGATCCAGCATGGCAAAAGTTTATCCAACGGCAAATTGGTCACTAAAGCATTGTTTAAAGACATGTTGAAAGAGGAAATTGCCAACGTGAAGGCGGAACTCGGCGAAGAGCGTTTTAATGCTGGCCAGTTCGCTAAAGCGGCAGAATTATTTGAACAAATTACTACCTCAGATGAGCTAGTCGATTTCTTAACATTACCAGGATATGAACTGTTAACGGCGTAATGTCGGATAACGATATTAATTACAACACTACTGAATTAGGCAAAGTTGAATGATTCACTTTACCACCCTCATACAGGAAGGGGCGACACTATGACTACACAACTAACTCGTCAGCAACAGGTTGATGCAATTAAGAAAGATTGGGCTGAAAATCCACGTTGGAAATCGGTTAAGCGTCCTTTTACTGCTGAAGAAGTTGTCGCATTACGTGGCTCTGTTGTGCCAGAAAATACCATTGCTAAAATGGGTGCTGCAAAATTGTGGGAACTGGTTAACGGCGGCGCTAAAAAAGGCTACGTAAACTCACTGGGCGCACTTACTGGTGGTCAAGCGGTACAGCAAGCAAAAGCGGGAATAGAAGCGATTTACTTATCAGGCTGGCAAGTTGCTGCTGACGCTAACTTAGCGGGCACTATGTATCCAGATCAATCACTTTACCCAGCAAACTCAGTACCTGCTGTTGTGAGCCGTATTAATAACTCATTTCGCCGTGCTGACCAAATTCAATGGGGCAAAGAAGTAAATCCTGGTGATGACAATTACACTGACTATTTCCTACCTATTGTTGCTGATGCAGAAGCCGGTTTTGGTGGTGTATTGAATGCATTTGAACTAATGAAGTCGATGATTGATGCTGGTGCTGCAGGTGTTCACTTTGAAGACCAATTAGCGTCTGTTAAGAAGTGTGGTCACATGGGCGGTAAAGTTTTAGTGCCAACCCAAGAAGCGGTGCAAAAGTTAGTTGCTGCACGTTTAGCGGCAGATGTTAGTGGTGTTGATACCTTGGTTATTGCACGTACTGATGCCAATGCTGCAGATTTGATGACTTCAGATTGTGATGAATATGACCGTGAGTTTGTTACTGGTGAACGTACTAACGAAGGTTTTTACCGCGTTAGAGCTGGTTTAGACCAAGCTATTTCACGTGGTCTTGCTTATGCTCCTTATGCTGATTTAATTTGGTGTGAAACAGCTAAACCTTGTCTTGAAGAAGCGAAGAAATTTGCTGATGCCATTCATGCACAGTACCCAGATCAACTACTTGCTTATAACTGTTCACCTTCGTTCAACTGGAAGAAGAATTTAGATGATGTAACGATTGCTAAGTTCCAGCAAGAGTTGTCTAACATGGGCTACAAGTACCAGTTCATCACGTTAGCAGGCATTCATAACATGTGGTACAACATGTTCGATTTAGCCTATGACTATGCACGTGGTGAAGGCATGAAGCATTATGTTGAAAAAGTACAAGAGCTTGAATTTGCTGCTGCTAAGAAAGGTTATACCTTCGTATCGCACCAGCAAGAAGTGGGTACAGGTTACTTTGATCAAGTGACAACGTGTATTCAAGGCGGTAAATCGTCAGTAACAGCGCTAACGGGCTCTACTGAAGAAGAACAGTTTTAATCGTTACTCCCAACCGTTTTACAAGTTTGGTCACTTTGTGACTGTTGTAACCCCGTGCGGCTCACCTACAGGTCGTACGGGATTTTTATCCTCATATGATGGTTTATAAGCGAATGCTTAGTTGTTAAACCTGATTGTTTGGATACTTCCTACCCGTAAGTTTTTTCCAACCACACTATTGTGATTGCGGCTCTTGTGAGCCGTTTTTTTTTCCCCAATATTTATCGTTTATGTAGATGTCACTTTTGCGCCCAGATGAATCCCATTTATCTCGAATCACACTTGCTCAAAAATCGCTATTCCTGAATAAAGTGATGTAATAGCGATGTAACATGTCGCTTACTTATTGTACTAGCATCAGTGAGATTAATTCATCAACCAGTAGGTGCTAGGATATGAGTATTGTTGTTTTGCTTTGATACGTGAGCTAGCTTGAGCGAATAGCAATATCTACAAGACACTGTGATGAAATTGAGTATACTGAAACAATGTTTGTTATATTTAGGTTAATTTTTGAAGGCGATGACTCAGCAAAAAGGGGCTGATTACTGGACCAAGCGGATTAGTGATCAAGAAATGCCTGCATTATGTTCAACTGTGCGTGATTTAGAAAAGTTGGCAAAAGACGATGTGTCTTCGTTATCTTTGTTAGGTCGAAGTGTCATGCACGACAATGCACTCACCTCGCGTATTTTACGAGTGGCAAACAGCGCCACTTACAATAAAGGTATTAATCCTGTTTCGACCGTTAGCCGTGCAGCGGTAGTATTAGGTTTTGATACTATCCGCAACATATGCATTACCGCAAAACTACTCACCAGTTTACTTGAAAATAAGCACCTGAGCGAAGGTGTCTATCAACGTTTATTAAAACTGATGGCGCAATCTTTTCAAGCGGCGATGCTCGCCAGAATGATGATGAGCGACCGTGGAGAATCGCTACGTGAAGAGGTGTTTATTGCCTCGTTATTGTATCGAATAGGCGAAAGCGCTTTTTGGAGTATGGGCGGTGAATTGACCGAACAGCTTGATAATAAGCTGTTAGCCATTGACAATAAAATTGAACAAAACTCATTGATTCGAGCTGAACTAGGCACCTCTTTTACCCAGCTGACCCAAAGTATTGCCAGAAGCTGGGGCTTAGGTGAAGTGCTGATTAAGTCTTTAGCACAACCCGATGAGCGCATGCCTGAGATCCGTTGTATTTTTTTAGCCGATAAGTTATCAGAAATTGTGTCGCAGCCTAAAGTTAACCCTGAAGAACTGCATAAGCGCCTATCTCAAGCCGCAGAAATGCTAGACATCAGTGTGGATGAATTTACTGAAAAATTTATCGATTGCAGTAAAATAACCCATAAATTAGCCATTGAATATGGTGCCAAAGCCATAGTGTCTTATTTACCGAATACCGCAGACGTATTAGAACATGTCGACTCTCCTGTTGAGCCCACTGAAATTCGGCTAACCAATCAAGGTTATCAGTTAAGTAAATTGAGACAATTAACCCACTATGCAGTGGTTAAAACTGATTTTAATCAAATAATGCAAACCACATTAGAAGGGATGTTAACCGGAGTTGGCTTAGACCGTTGTGGTGTACTGTTACTCTCTCCAAGCCGTAAATTATTACAACCTAGGGTGATGATGGGGGATGGCGCTGAATTGTTGAAACAAGCCTTTGTGATTGAACTAGACGATCCTCGATCGGTTTTCACTCAATGTATAGGGCAAAAAAAGAGTGTGTGGGTCAATGCACCCACCAGTAAAGAATGCAAAGTACAAATTGATGATGTGCTAGTTGAACGCTTTTCTCAAAATGGCTTTTTATTAGCACCACTCTTTGTTGGCCATAAAGTGTTGGGATTATTTTATGCGGACAGGCAGGGATCTGGACGTTGTTTTGAGCAAGAGGATTTCGACAGTTTTACTCACTTTAGTGAACTCGCTAACGTGTGTTTTGGGGTGTCGATGACATAAGGTGGCTATTGAATAGTTTCCAATTCGCTACAATCTGTCTAGTGTCTAGTGAAGCGTTAACTATTCACTATTATGGCGGTCATCATACTCGACAATGGCCACCATATTGTTTAATGGCTATTGCATAATTAAGCTGGTAATACGTTTGGCTTTATCGTTTGGAATTGGAAAACTCAAATGATATTGCGCTATTTTCCATCCTTCAGAAGTTTGTACCAACGCACCAGTACCCCGGCTGATGCCATACGCCGGGCTATAGAGCTGCTCGTCAAATACAATGGTATCGTCAATTTGTAACAAGTGACGTGACTTTAAATCGTAACGCCAGCCTTTAGTGGGTTTGGCATAATGCTCAAATTCAACCATATTCCAACGCTCTGAATCATCGGTACCAATAAACACCGCTTGTGGATGATAAAGGCTAAAATAAGTGGTCCAGTCAGCAGCAGCTGCACTTTCATGTAATAAATTTAACAAGGCGCTGACTTCTTGGTTGTCTTTTTCTGATAAGCCTTGGCTATCAATTAACTCATTTTTTTGGCTAATGTCTTTTATAACAGCTTCACTTTCGGAGCTCACTTGCTGACTAACTTGTTTGTTTTTAGGCTCAGTTTGGCTCTGTTCAAGTGTTGATTCTTCGGCTTCACTTGCGTGTAGATCGAAGGCTGCCACTGTCGTCATTAACACGGCAATAAAACCGAGTCGGTGAATGATTGATTGCATAGTATTCCTGTTAACCTAGTAAATTATTATTATGTGTTTTAATACTTTTTTAATGCCAATTTATTGGATCTAGCTGATAAAACTGGCTCAATTCTTTATACAATTGTTGATGCTGTTGGTTAAACTCCACGGGTCGTTCAAAAAACGTTTCACTTATCACTGCAAAAAACTCCGCCGGATTGGTCGCGCCGTAATAGTTAAATAATGACGGGATATGGTGTTGAGCGCAATACTGAAGTAGCTTAAATTCTTGCCCCAATGTGCTAGACCATGAACGATATGAAGTGATATCGCGCAGTGGTGGTGCACCATTAGCTGTTCCATCTTCTTGATCAAGCTGGTGAGCGAATTCGTGTATAACAACATTGCTACCATCAAACGGATCGGCAGCGCCTTCTATAGTGCTGTTCCATGACAATACGACTTTGCCATATTCCCAAGATTCTCCAAGCAACACATTGCGTTGGTTTGATTGTACCCCAGCTAGATCCGTGCGGTTTTTCTCAACGATAAACGCGCTTGGATAGACTAAAATTTGTTTAAGTTTTGGGTAATAGTCAGTTTTACGGTTGAGTAATAATAAACATGCTTGGGCTGCAATCGTCACTTTTACTTCGTCATTGATTTCGAATCCGTCACAACCGATAAATTGTTTCTCATCAATAAATATCTGAATATGCTTTTTGAGTTGAAGTTGCAAATCCGTCGGCATGGCTTTGAAATAAGGAAAACGCTTTTTTAATATATGACGCCATTGAGTGGGAAATGGTTTGCTGGCGACAATGCTACGTTGACGGTTGAGGCGCCATTGGCTACTGACAATCCATGCCACAGCTGTTATTGATATAACGAGTAATATTACAATCGCGATCATAGAAGTGTCCTGGTAGTCGAAGAGGGCGTTAAGATTGTTATCTTAAGCTTATGTATTATCTGAGCTTGCAATTTTTAGCATGGCTCATTTATTTCATTCGCTAGTCGCTGTTTAATACCATGAGTATTTAATGGGGCAGTTTGTTAGCAAATTCAAGCTTTAGGAAAAACTAAATAGCAGTGGGAGCCATAAGTGATAACGTAGTTTGCTTAACGTGTAGGTTGGGATTTTGGTTAAATAAAAGCACTGGCTAGCAAATATTAGTCTCATATTTACTGCCAGTGAAAGGGCGGGGATAAAGTGGTCGTCGTTGTGTTTGGTTAAATTTATGTTCAATTAACTATTTGTCTGCAAAATTAACTATTGGTCTGTAAAGCTAACATCTAACCGTTTTTGTTGTTGTGGATATAGACTAAAATATTGTGAAATCAACTGCCTGATAAGTTTTGATTTTGCAACTCCTCCCTGCTGACTGAGTAATGCGAGCTGGCTTATTGCCGTTTCACTTAAGGTATAGGTACAACGTCTAAAAGGTTGCTGTTTACTTTTATTGACCGATTTTATTGGCTCTACATGCTGTGGATATTTTCGTTGTAAAAAATCGATTATATTGTTTTGCTTACCTGCATCGCTTGTCATTAGCGTTTGCTTTTCCTCATGTTGAGGACGGTCTTGACCAGCAGCATATAAATCGGCTGCTGCAATAAAGTCATCAATTGATACTGCAATGTTATTGGTGCTTTTACATAACGAAGCGTTTTTCTTGAGATCGGCTAGTCCCATAATTTCCTCTCATCGTGGTCACGTTCGATGCAGTATTGCGCTGTTCAATGAGTTGCTTTGCATCAGTAATGTCGAGTAATTCACAGGCAATATTGCGCATTTCTTCTGCAGCTTTACCTTGGGGTTCTAACTCAAATACTGATAAGCCAGATTCTTCACTGTCGTCGTAAATATTGCGACTGTAGTTAACGGCATCTAATACATTAATGTCATAAGTACGACAGACATCTTTTGCTTCAGTAATTCTGCTTGCCTGGTTCGGTAAACTTGGGCATTGAGTGATCACAAATGATGCTTTCATTTTTGGGTTTATCATCAAACAAGTTGAGACGATATCGTCCATATGGCTGACGGTTTTTAAATCTCGTCGTTTTGGGCGCAATGGCATTAATACATAGGATGCAACTGACATGGTTGCTCTAAGCGCTAGATTATCTTGGCCACCACAATCGACAATAACATAGTCATAATGTTGCTCTAAGCTGAGCAAGTCATTACGAATTTTGCCATACAGCTGCACGCAGTTAATGGCCGGCAATTTTGGGTTGTTGTTCCGAGCTTGGATCCAGTCTGATGTGGTTCGTTGTGGATCGCAGTCGACCATAATCACGCTGGCTTGAACTTCATTGGTTAGGAAGACTGCAATATTTTGCGCAAGGCAGCTTTTACCACTACCCCCTTTTTCACCACCAACTAATATGATCATGGATGTTGCCCTCTCAATATGACTAACTTACACCGTTAAATGTAATTGATACTACACTGTAATAATGGTTATAGATTTAGTCAATTAGCTGATTTTTGACGGTTTTTTATTAATGTCTTTGAGGCGGTAATTTGACTATTTTGACCATAAAGGCAGAAAATTGACAGCAAAGGTTTGCATCCGCCAATGTTAGTGAAAGGTTAAATTTAATAATGACTTGCAGCTGTTATGTGCAAATAACATCGTTGTTTTATGAGGTGTTTTCAATGCATATAAAATATGAATACGTGTTTTATATGCATTAAATGACTATAAATCTATTTTGATATAGCTAATTGATATATTTTAGGGATGCAGCAAAACGAGTTATGTTAAGCTTATATTTGATTCAATCGGTTATTTTACGCTAACCAGTGGTCTTATTATTGTCCGATATAGTCAGTTACAATCGCTTTTGAACTGAGCCTGGGGTGAGTTTGAATAGAGGCGACGATTCATTCAGCATGAGTTTACTCAGGGTTGGTTGATTAATGAGCCGCTAACCTCTCATTAATTAACCCAGTATCAATCATTGTGCATTTCACTCGTTGTACTTTTTTGATGGCCCGTAATGTCAATCGCGTGCATTGTCAGTTCACTTTGCTTAACTTAAAGCAGTTTTGATAAAGGCTTTGAACTGATAAAATAGTTAATGTAATCGGTATTACATTAACCTAATCGATAAACAAAGGCGTGGAGCCATAAGTGATGAATGAGCAGCAATTGTTAGAAGCGATTAATCAAACCATGCCATTTGGTAAATATGCTGGTCGTAAATTACTGCAGTTACCAGAACCTTATTTGGTTTGGTTTCACTCTAAAGGTTTTCCTGAAGGCAAACTTGGTGAGCAACTAGCATTAATGTATGAAGTGAAGCTCAACGGATTGGAAGAAATGCTACAACCTCTGTTAAAGCGGTGAAGCTAGGTAGTAAGCGATGAAGCTGGTAACAAGCGATAACGAACGTAACAGCCTAGAGGCTAGATCGCTACGCTGCTAAATAAAGCGGTCAAAGCGGTCGCTCGTTATCGCTTTTTATCGCTTTTATAGCATTCTCGCAGGACTAAGCCCGCCCTAGTAGCTAGTCTATTAACCGTTTTTTCATGTAAAAGCCGGTAAACGTTTGGCCACACTTTTGTTGATAGCTTGTTTGTTGCAAAACAAATCCCATAGCTTCAAACAACGGTTTAGAAAAGTATGATGCATCAACACTGAGATAAGGATATTGTTGCTGAAGAGCCCAATGTTGTAAGTGTTTATAGAGTGCGCGGGCGATGCCTTGCTGCTGATAGTCGGGGTGAACGTATAAGCAGTCAATATAACCTTGGTGCTTAAAATGAGTTTCTAGACTAATAAAACCAATGACCTTTTGGTTATCAAGTGCTAACCAGGCTTTATTTCGTTTGTATCGTAGTTGCCAAAATTTAGCCGAACGGGGCGCTGATGACCACGCATTGAGTTTTAAGGTCGGGTATCTTGGATGAATAATGCCTTGTACAGCCGTATGGTATAATTCACTTATTTGAGTTGCATAGGATGCAGAAAAATCAACGATTTGATGAGGTTGATTTATTGAGTTTTTCATAAAAAAGACCAATCGATAAGATTGGCCAATTATGTAAGTTTTTTACGATAAAACGTACTATTTTTTATTAATATTGCCAACAAACATGATTTTATCAAAGGTTCTGTTTAGGCTTGAGCTTTTAAAGTCGCTCATCCACATTTGTTCCGACACTTCTACCTTATCGCCTTTAGCCACTTCAGTTTGCGGACCCGCAGCCCAATATGTTTTGTCAGCTTCTTTTAGTTGAACGTAGGTATAACCGCCACCATTCATGGTGTCGAGTACTTCGCCTTGATGCAAAGCACCTTGTGCCCATACAGAAGAAACACCCATAGCCAAAGTGGCAGCGGCAGCAAATGCAATTAATTTAGCTTTCATGTATGTATTCCTATTTTGCCAAAAATGATAATTAATGAGGATATTAATTCAACCTTTGAACTATTTAACCATCTCTGCTCATTATGGTCTGTGATCTACCGCGAATTATTGTCTTCTATCTGCTGTTAGGTGGTTTCTTTTAAGTATTGTCTTCTAAATATATGAAATTGCCGTTTAATCGCGATGGCTAATGTAATGTACATTTGTAAACAGTTGTCCCGTAATGAGATGGCCATGTTGACTAACAAAATCGATAAAGGCTTCTGGCAGCGTTTGATTGCTCATCGGTTGCTGCCAGTGGGCATGCAATAACGCATCATAACCTTCCTTACCCGCTGCGGTATAAGAACTTGATACGCCAATATACAACTTATTAGATTCAAGAGTTTGCCATTGATCCTGCTTGTAGATATCAATTTGAGTGATCCGCTGGCCTTTAACTCGCTTACCATCATAGAAGTAGCGTAATCCATAGGGGTAGGGGAAACTGCCCGCACCTGTGCCGACAATACCATTATTGGTAGCGCTATTGATGGACGATTCTAAAGCTTCAATAATATGTTTACCCATAATTTGATACAAGGTTAGGGGTAATTCGAATGGCAAAATGCGGCCAATAACATCGGCAAGTGATAATTGCCCTTTATTGAGTGATTGCCTTACACCTCCCGCATTATGGAGTGCAAAATCGATATTTGGCTCAATGTATTTAGCCGCTTTATACATGCTACGACTCACCCAAGGGGCTATTTCACTGCCATGAGGCAGCTGTTTGCTGGGCAACCTAGTGTGGACAAAGTTTCGAGGTATATGAGCCAGTATTTGGTTTTCTAGCGCATCTAATGATGGGCGGTATTGGCTGTGAATCACCTGATGAATAGCATCATCATGCTTAGCGTCTTTTATGCTTGGGTGATTGAACAACTGCTCGATTAAATCTGCGGCAATAGCACTATCGGCAGGCTGTCCGTCTTTAGTGCTGACATGAATATTGTCATCAAGCATAAAATAGTTATTACCGATAAGTTCGGTTACTTTGCCATTTGAATCAAAATTGATTTGAGCAATACCCAGCGTTTCTGCATATTTTCCGGCATGCAAAATAGGCGTTGAGTTTATGGTTTCTGCGTAAGGAATATCGCTTAAGCCAATGTTGCTCATATTACCTTGGAGAGTATGAGAATGTCCGCCGACAATTAGACTTATGCCGTCGACACAGGCAGCAAGTTCTTGGTCTTGGTCTAAACCTAGGTGGCTTAGTACAATAATATGATTAATGCCTTGCTGTTTCAGTTTTTGAACTGTTTTACGGGTAGTGTCGATAGCATTAACAAAGTGGGTATCGGGATCCGGCCTAGCAATTAAATGCATTTGATCTAAGGTAATACCAATAATAGCCATTTGAATATCGTGAAATGGCTTTATCAATACTTTTGCTGTCCCGGTACTGTCATCAAAGTCGTACAACATCGGGTGGCCGTATAATCGACCTGTTTTCTGCCTATCTTCTGCGCTTAAATCCATATTTCCGGCTAATACCGGAAAGTCGATACGGTTTAAAAAGGCCTGCACAGGGCTATTACCTGCATCGATTTCGTGATTACCCAACACCATGGCATCAGGTTTGAGTAAGTTAAGAAGGTGTGCATTGGCGGCACCTTGAAACTCTCTAAAATATAAAGTGCCCTGAAAGCTATCGCCGCCATGTAAAAATAGAAATGGAGTTTGCTCGGCTGCGGCTTGCTGCCTTGTTTGTTCAATTTGGTAACCTAAACGCGCATAGCCACCTGAATGGCCTTCAAGTGTATAAGTGCGTTGCTGGGCTGTCAGGCTAAACTGGACTGGACTAGGTTCGAAGTTAGAATGAGTGTCATTAATATGAGCTATAGATAAACGATAAATATGTGACATTTTTTTCCTCAATATAATGTCACCATCTTATACTAATTTAGCTAAACATGTCATCACTGCGCGTTGTTGTGATCTTTATATTGCAGCTCAAACAACGGCAATGATGGTACTAGCTGGCTGGATATAGCCAATACAGTTTGTATTAAAAAATGCGACCAACAGAATGTTAATAATTGATTTTTTGATTATGTATCCGTGCGCAAGTGGCTTAATTAACCAAGTTAATTATCATCGTATATAACTAAACCTTTATTCTTGATTCGTCGTTGCCACAGCTTACGCGCCAGAGCTTGCATGTTGGGAGCTAAATCCTTTGAATCAACGATTTCTAAACCAATTAAGGTTTCGATGATATCTTCAATTGTCACTATCCCTTCACTTGAGCCATATTCATCAACCACTAATGCCATTTTAGCATTACGTTTTATCATTAATTGAAACAGTGGCAATACTCTTACGGAAGAGGGGACTACAAGTAACGTTTTTAAATGAGTACCAATTTCGGTATCTGGTGCTTGTCGAGACTGAAGGATAATGTCATTACGATTGACATAACCAATCACATTATCTCGGTCACCTTGGTAAATCGGAAAACGAGTAAACGGGCTCGACAAATATTGGTCGATAAATTGCGCATGAGTGATGTGAGTCGATAATTTAAATATTACCGTTCTGGGGGTCATGATGTCGCTGACGTGCATGTCTTTCATCGATAACATTTGGGTTAAAATTTGTGATTCTTGTTCACTTAACTCACCACTGTCTTTACCCATTTTACTCATCGCGCCGAGCTCTTGACGAATGTATTGACCGTTATTACCTTTGCCTAACAGATTGGTGACTTTTTGAGACATCCAAATTAAAGGCATGGTCATTTTTTCCATCCAGAATAGGCATACCGATACCGATGGCGCCAATTTACGCCAATGATTAGCCCCTAGTGTTTTAGGGATGATTTCTGAGAGGAACAAAATTAAAAAAGTTAGAACAGCAGAGAATACCCCAAGCATTTGACTACCAAACACAATAGCCGCCTGTGCGCCAGCAATAGAAGCACCCATGGTATGTGAGATGGTATTTAGCGTTAGGATAGACACTAAAGGAGAGTCAATATTTTGCTTTTGCTTATCGAGCTGCGCAGCAATAAAGGGGTTAGTTTCTTTTAGGGTTGCGATATAACTTGGAGTGACAGATAAGAGAACTGCTTCAAAAATACTACACAAAAAGGAAATCAAAATAGCAAAAGAAACAATCAATAAAAGGGTTAACATAGTGTGAGTAAAAACTTCCTCGTAGAAGGCCATATAGCCTGCAGTAATACTAACATATCACTAGATGCAGATATACTGGCTAAAACGTGATGCTAACTGTATAATTCGCCGCCCTGTTACAGGTTTTGGTGTTTTGAGGTTAGGCGAATGAGTGTAAAGAAAATCAATTTATTAGATCTTGATCGTAAAGGACTACGGGCGTTGTTCAGTGAGATGGGCGAAAAACCGTTTCGTGCCGATCAGTTAATGAAGTGGGTTTATCACTTTGGTGTTACTGACTTTGAAGAAATGAACAACATAAACAAAGTGTTGCGTACCAAACTTGCAGCGAAGTGTGAAATTGTTGCGCCTGAAATTGCGAGTTTTCAAAAGTCGAATGATGGCACTATTAAATTTGCTATCAATGTTGGCCAAGGCCAAGAAGTTGAAACCGTATATATTCCTGAAGAAGACCGCGCGACCTTGTGTGTATCGTCACAAGTCGGCTGCGCTTTAGAATGTACCTTCTGCTCAACGGGCCAACAAGGTTTTAACCGTAATTTAACGGTATCTGAAATTATTGGCCAAGTTTGGCGTGTATCGCAATTTTTAGGTTTCCATAAAGACACTGGCGATCGACCAATTTCTAACGTAGTGATGATGGGGATGGGTGAGCCTTTGCTGAACCTTGCTAACGTGATCCCTGCGATGGATATTATGCTGGATGATTTTGGCTTTAGTTTATCTAAACGTCGAGTGACGTTATCAACCTCTGGTGTAGTACCTGCACTTGATAAATTAGGTGACGCCATTGATGTCGCATTAGCGGTAAGTATTCACGCACCAAATGATGAACTGCGCGATGTGTTGGTTCCAGTTAATAAAAAATATCCATTACAAGAATTTTTAGCGGGTATTCGTCGTTATTTAGAAAAGTCTAATGCAAATCGCGGCCGCGTGACGGTTGAATATGTCATGCTTGATCATATTAATGACAGCACAGATCAAGCGCATGAACTTGCAATTCTAATGAAAGATACTCCATGTAAGATTAACTTAATTCCGTTTAACCCTTACCCTGGTTCTCCTTACGGTCGTTCTTCTAACTCACGCATAGATCGTTTTTCTAAAGTGTTGATGGAACACGGCCTAACTGTGATTGTTCGTAAAACTCGTGGTGATGATATTGATGCTGCTTGTGGCCAACTAGCTGGCGATATTCGTGATAGAACAAAGCGTTTAGCAAAAAAACAAATGCAACAGAATCAGATTTCAGTCACAATGGAATAACTCGTTGTTTGCATAGATAATAGGCTTATAAATGAAGCACGGAATGCAAAAGGTTGTTCTGATTACTTTAGTGGCTTTGTCCGTCACTGCTTGTGTTACTGAGCGTACTTACAGTGGTACTGATACCCCTGTAGCAGAGCGTCGGTTTGATAAGCAGGGGGCCGCTAGAGAACGAATGCAACTTGGGTTAACTTATCTAAATCGTGGAAATAGTGAACAAGCCAAGTACAATTTAAATAAAGCTGTTGAATATGCACCGAATATCAGTGAAGTTCATATGGCAATGGCTTATTATTATCAAACAGTTGGTGATATAGAGCGAACAGAAGAGTCATATAAAAAAGCCATTAGCTTGAGTGATGTTACTGGTGATGCACGGAATAACTTTGGGGTGTTTTTGTGTCAGCAAAATAATTTTGTTGAGTCTGAGAAAATGTTTCTTGCGGCGATTGAAACACCTAAATATACCCGTACCGCATCGAGTTATGAAAACTTAGGCGTATGCAGCCGTAAAGCCGGTGATAAAGAAAAAGCGCGACAGTATTTTAATATGGCGTTAAAGTATGATCAAAGACGTAAAGTAACGTTATTAGAATTAACCGAGTTAGCCATGGAAGATGCTGACTACGGCAATGCGCGCGAACAACTCGCAAGATACCATCGAGTTGCTAGCGAATCAGCAGAAAGTTTAGCCTTAGGGATTAAGATTGAGCGGGCGGCGAATGATATAGAAGCCGTAAAACGATTTGGCATTTTACTTATTGCTAAGTTTCCTGCATCTCCACAAGCCAAAAATTATAGAGCTAACTTGAATTAATGACTAAAGAATTCGAAGTAGAACAAGACGTAGAAGAAACGTCATTGTTAAAGGATGTTGTTACTGCTGGCGCCATTTTAAAAGCGGCTCGCGAAGCAAAGGGACTCTCAATTGAGACCGTAGCAACCCAATTGCATTTACGTCCCAAGATTATCAATGATCTTGAAAATGACATTTTTGTTAATATTGCCTCCACCACATATGTTAGAGGTTATATTAAAAATTATGCCCGTGTTGTGAGTGCTGACATTAACCAAATTCAACAATGCTTAAGCCATCAGTTGCCTGAAATTGTTGCGCCTGCGATGCAAAGTTTTTCACGTAAAACGACTCATCAAGCTCGTAATAGTCGTCTTAATTTAGTGACTTATCTTATCGTTGCCGTATTGATTGCCATGTTAGTGTTGTGGTGGGTACAGAAATCATCGTTACTAACCAATGTTGATTTATCGCAGCCTACCGTTGAAGAGATTGCTGCTGAAAGTAACATGCCTGAACCGCAACAGATCATTCGAAGTGGCTCAGTGCAATCTACTGCTAATGATTTAGGTAACGAAGGCAATGATAGTGCAACAGATTCGGCTAACAAGGCAGCAATAGAAGCCGAAGATAAGCTGATTCAAACGGCACAAGATGCAGCCAGTACTGCACAACAATTAGCGGCTAGCAGCAGTGTTACAACTGCTAGTACTGAATCTTCATCAACAACAGACACCAGTTTAACCAGTGGCGAAAGTGTATTAACCATTGAGCTTACCGGTGACTGTTGGGTTAACGTGACTGATGCTAATGGCAAAGTGATGGTTGATGGCGTGAAGAATTCGGCACAACGAATTGAAGTTCGTGGAATAAAACCTTTTAAAGTGATTCTGGGTGCTCCTCAAGTAGCCAGCATCAGCCTCGATGGCAATAATGTCAGTTTAGCTGAGTTTGCCAACGGTCGAGTTGCAAGATTAACCCTGCCTAAAGCGTCATAATGTTTTAGCAACAGCAGTAGAGCATATTTGCATGTATAACGAATCCCCAATTATTCGCAGACCATCAACACGTATCTATGTGGGCAATGTCCCTATTGGTGATGGTGCACCGATTGCTGTTCAATCGATGACGAATACTAAAACTACCGATGTTGCGGCCACCGTGGCGCAAATTCTAGCATTAGAAAAAGTGGGCGCTGATATTGTACGTATTTCAGTACCGACAATGGATGATGCTGAAGCCTTTAAAATTATCAAACAGTCTGTCAATGTGCCATTAGTGGCCGATATTCATTTCGATTATCGTATCGCGCTTAAAGTGGCCGAATACGGTGCAGATTGCCTGCGTATTAACCCAGGTAATATTGGTAATGAAGAACGCATTCGCAGTGTAGTTGAGTGCGCCCGCGATAAAAACATTCCCATCCGTATCGGAGTGAATGGTGGCTCGCTTGAAAAAGACTTAATGGACAAATATCGTGAACCAACACCTGAAGCATTATTTGAGTCAGCGATGCGTCATGTGGATATTTTGGACCGTTTGAATTTCGATCAATTTAAAGTCAGCGTTAAAGCGTCAGATGTATTCCTGGCTGTCGCATCATACCGTCTGCTGGCTAAACAAATTCGTCAACCGTTACATTTAGGTATTACCGAAGCCGGTGGGATGCGTGCGGGTTCAGTTAAATCAGCTGTCGGTTTAGGCATGTTATTAGCTGAAGGCATTGGTGATACTTTACGTATTTCGTTAGCGGCCGATCCGGTTGAAGAAATTAAAGTTGGTTTTGATATTTTAAAGTCATTACGTATTCGTAGCCGTGGCATTAACTTTATTGCTTGTCCTTCTTGTTCGCGCCAAGAGTTTGATGTGATTAGTACCGTCAATGAACTCGAACGTCGTCTTGAGGACATTACCACTGCAATGGATGTGTCTATTATTGGTTGCGTAGTCAACGGTCCAGGTGAAGCGTTAGTGGCTGATATCGGCTTAACTGGCGGCCATGCTAAGAGCGGTTATTATGATGACGGAGTGCGTCAAAAAGAGCGCTTTGACAATAAAAATATTGTCGATGGTTTAGAAGCAAAAATCCGCGCTAAAGCCAGCATGATGGCTAATCGCATCGCGATAATCGATAAAACTGAATAATCTTAATCCTGTGCATGGCAACCAAGAGTTGTCGATGTTGAGGGTATATTTACATTTTATTAGCGCAAGCTAATCAAGAAGTGGACACGTTAACAGTGGCAAAGCAAATCCAAGCTATTCGTGGAATGAATGATATTCTGCCTACTCAAAGTCCTTTATGGCAAAAAGTCGAAGCTGTATTGCGCTCATCAGTTAGTGCATTTGGTTACAGTGAAATTCGTACTCCTATTGTAGAAAGTACCGATCTTTTTAAACGCTCTATTGGTGAAGTGACCGATATTGTTGAAAAGGAAATGTACACCTTTGAAGATCGTAACAGTGACAGCTTAACCTTACGCCCTGAAGGCACAGCCTCAACAGTGCGTGCGGGTAACGAACATGGTCTGCTTTACAATCAAGAACAACGTTTATGGTATATGGGACCCATGTTTCGTCATGAGCGCCCGCAAAAAGGTCGTTACCGTCAATTCCACCAGTTTGGCGTTGAAGTTTACGGCATTGGTAGCGCCGATATTGATGCTGAAGTATTAATGTTATCTGCCCGTTTATGGGACTTGTTAGGCATTAAAGAACACGTGGCACTTGAGCTTAATACTTTAGGCGATCCGGCTGAACGTGCCGCTTACCGTGATGCCTTAATTGCATTTTTAGAGCAGCACAAAGACAAGTTAGATGAAGATAGTCAACGTCGCATGTATTCCAATCCATTGCGAGTGCTAGACAGTAAAGATCAGCAAGTGCAGACTCTTTTAGCTGATGCTCCCGCATTGATGGATTATCTTGGTGAAGAGACCAAGACACATTTTTCAACTTTATGTGAACTCTTAGACGCTGTTGGTATCCAATACACCATTAATCCGCGTTTAGTCCGTGGTTTAGATTATTATAACCGCACTGTATTTGAATGGGTTACCACTAGCCTGGGCTCTCAAGGTACAGTATTGGCGGGTGGGCGCTATGACGGCTTAGTCGGCCAACTTGGTGGTAAAGATACCCCAGCTGTTGGTTTTGCAATGGGCCTTGAGCGTATTGTACTATTGCTTGAAACACTTGAGTTAACCAGTGATATTGCCCCAGAAGTTGACGTTTATGTCACTGCAATGGGTGAAAATTGCGTCGTTGAAGCCATTAAAGTGGCTCAAGAGTTGCGTCAACAGTTACCAACACTTAAAGTCATGAGCCATTGCGGTGGTGGCAACTTTAAAAAGCAAATGAAACGTGCCGATAAAAGTGGTGCTCAGTTTGCGTTAATTATTGGTGAAAACGAAATGGCTAATAGCCAAGTCGCTATTAAACCGCTAAGAACAAACGATGAACAACAATTGGTTACGCGTAGTGAACTCGTAGCTAAAATTGCAGAACTGATTTAAGAACAGATTTTAAAGGGGAAGTGCAAGTGGAAATTTATAGCACAGAAGAACAACAAGTAGATGCTATCAAGCAGTTCTGGAAAGATTATGGTACCTCAATTATTGTGGGTGCCGTAGTAGGCCTTGGCGGTCTATATGGTTGGAACGAATATTCAGACATGAAAGTGACGGCGGCTGAAGAAGCTTCAGAGTCGTTTCAGTCTATCGTGACACAGTCGGCTAACCCTGCTGCGTTATTGGTTCAGGCAGAAAGCTTTGCATCAGAACATGATCAGCAAGGTTATCAAGCATTGCTTGAATTGATGGTAGCAAAGTCAGCGGTTGAAGCGGGTGATTTAGCTAAAGCTGAAGCCTCATTTACTAAGATAATTGCTGCCCAACCAGGTTCTGGTTTGGGTATGGTAGCGATGATCCGTTTAGCACGTATTCAAGCAGAACAAAACAATATAGGCATGGCGTTAGCGACGTTAGATCAAGTGACTGATAAAGCATTTGCTTCACAACGTGAAGAATTGAAAGGCGACTTTTTAGTGCGTCAAGGTGATTTGGATAAAGCCAAATCAGCTTATCAAGCAGCAGTGGATAATGGTGGCGCGTTAGCCAGTCCAGCGCTGACCATGAAATTAGACAATCTAAACAAGGCATAAGGAATTTAGCCGATGAAGTCGTGGTGTAAAAATCTACTTGCCGTTGGGTTAAGTGTTGCTCTTATGTCTGCTTGTTCTTCAAGTGATGTTGAAGAAGAGCCAGTGAGTGAATTAGTTGATATACAAGCAACCGTGTTTCCTGAGATTACTTGGGATACCAGTGTCGGCGACGGTGTAGGGGATTATTACTCTCAACTTCGTCCTACCGTTCGTTACGGCAAGGTGTTTGTCGCCGATCGTAGCGGTATTGTGGTTGCCTTTGATGAAACAACCGGTGATGAGCTTTGGAAAAAAGACTTCAATGATGTCTTTGAAGATAAGCTTGAAACCAAAACCAAGGGTATTCTTTTAGCTGCAGGTGTTACCGCTGCACGTAATAAAGTGTTTGTTGGCGGCGAAACCGGTTTATTGGTTGCGCTTGACGAAGCAACGGGTGACGTTGTGTGGTCTGCGCAAGCAAATGGCGAGTTATTATCGGCACCAACAGTGGCAGAAGATGTTGTCGCGGTAAATACCAGTAAAGGCGCATTTGAAGCATTTGATATCGATAATGGTAAAAAGTTATGGACCTATGAAATGCAACTGCCAAATCTTACCTTAAGAGGTACAGGTTCTGCTGCGTATGAAGCGGGCGGGTTCTTTTTGGGAACAGCTGACGGTAAAGTCGCAGTTGTCGTTAAAAGTAATGGCCAAGCTGCTTGGGAACAAGCCGTTTTTAGTCCAACCGGTGCAAATGAGTTTACCCGGATGGCTGATATTGATATGACGCCATTAATACTGGGCGAAAATCTGTATGTTGCTAGTTACAATGGTAACTTAGTCTCTATGGAGCTTCGTAGCGGTCGCGTAGTTTGGTCGCGTAAATATTCAAGCTTTAATGATTTAGCCGCTGCAGGTATTAGCCTGTATTTGGTCGATGATCATAGCCGTATTTACTCTGTCGATCGCCGTAATGGTTTAGAGTTATGGAGCACTTCAGTCCTTAAAAACCGTGAGTTAACAGCCCCTGCAGTAATTGATAATTATATTGTTGTCGGTGACTTTGAAGGTTACTTGCATTTTATTGACCGTAATAGCGGCGATATAGTTGGCCGAGTTCAAGTTGATAGTGATGGATTATATGCCCAACCTTTAGTGGTGGGTGACAAAATCTATGTTCAAGGCCGTAGCGGCAAAGTCGCGATTGTTACGTTGAACAAAGAAGAGCAAATGAATGTTGAGGAAGATACTGAAACTGATGCGGAATAAGTCATAGCACTACTTTTGCGTTAATTAAGGTATAATGTCCTTACTAGAGCCCCTGGAAGCGTTCCGGGGGCTTTTTATTGAAAAGTTTTTTAGAGGCAAAATCATGATCCCTGTTGTGGCCCTTGTAGGGCGACCGAATGTCGGCAAATCGACATTATTTAACCGTCTTACTCGTACTCGTGATGCGTTAGTCGCTGATTTCCCAGGTTTAACACGTGACCGTAAGTACGGCCGTGCATTTTTAGCTGGCTACGAGTTTATCGTTGTTGATACTGGCGGTATTGATGGCAGCGAAGAAGGGATCGAAACCAAAATGGCTGAACAGTCATTGGCCGCGATTGAAGAAGCTGACGTCGTATTATTTATGACCGATGCTCGTGCTGGTATGACCGCTGCCGATTTAGCGATTGCTCAGCATTTACGTAGCCGTGATAAAGTCACTTTTGTGGTTGCCAACAAAGTTGATGGTATTGATGCCGATTCAGCTTGTGGTGAATTTTGGTCTCTAGGTTTAGGTGAAGTCTATCAAATGGCTGCCGCGCAAGGTCGTGGTGTAACCAACATGATTGACTACGCACTAACGCCTTATGCCGAAGCTATGGGTATTGTTCGCGAACTCGACGAAGAAGGCGAGCAAGTTGAACGTGAATATACTGAAGAAGAAGCGGAAGCAGAACAAGAACGCCTACAAAACTTACCGATTAAGCTCGCCATTATTGGTAAGCCTAACGTGGGTAAATCAACACTGATTAACCGCATCCTCGGCGAAGAACGTGTCGTCGTTTATGACGAGCCAGGTACCACTCGTGACAGTATTTACATTCCAATGTCACGCGAAGGTAGAGAGTACGTGTTAATTGATACTGCTGGTGTTCGACGTCGCAGTAAAGTAAATGAAGTTATCGAGAAATTCTCGGTAATTAAAACCTTGAAAGCGGTTGAAGATGCTAACGTAGTATTATTAGTTATCGATGCGCGCGAAGGTATTGCAGAGCAAGATCTTGGTTTATTAGGTTTTACCTTAAACGCAGGCCGTGCATTGGTGATTGCGATAAACAAGTGGGACGGTATTGATCAAAAAGTCAAAGACCGTGTTAAAAGCGAACTTGATCGCCGTTTAGGCTTTATCGATTTTGCTCGTATTCACTTTATTTCGGCATTACATGGCACTGGCGTTGGTCATTTATATGAGTCAATTGAAGAAGCCTACGACAGTGCGACACGTCGCGTAAGTACATCAATGCTAACGCGCGTTATGCAAATGTCGCAAGATGATCACCAACCACCATTGGTGAATGGTCGTCGTGTGAAGCTTAAATATGCTCATGCTGGCGGTTATAATCCACCAATCGTGGTTATTCATGGTAACCAAGTTAAGAAACTACCTGATTCGTATAAGCGCTATATGATGAACTATTTCCGTCGTTCATTAAAAGTAGTCGGTACGCCAATTCAGTTACGTTTCCATGAAGGTTCTAACCCGTTTGAAGGTAGAACTGAGAAGTTGACCGTGGGTCAAGAGCGTCGTCGTAAGCGAGCAATGAGCCACATTCGCGATCGTACTAAGTAACCTCGTTGTTATTTAAGTTACTTATTACTCAAAAAGCCTGACTTGTTCAGGCTTTTTTGTAGGTGTTTACCGTCTATTAGAATTGGTATTAAAGATTAGGTGAACTAGGATGCAGCAAAAAATTACCGGTTATCATTTGGATGAAGAACATCATTGGGTGGCAGAATTAGGTTGCGGCCATTTTCAACATGTTCGGCATAATCCACCTTGGACTGTTCGCCCTTGGGTAATAACAGTAGAAGGTCGGCAACAGCAATTAGGAATGATCCTTATTTGTAAAAAATGCGATGTCGCGGCACCGCCCGATAGTCTTGGCTAAATTAAGTTTGCTTAGCTCAAGACGTTAAATCCGAAGTGGTTCGACAAAACCATAAATAAGCGGCGATGTAAGCACATATAATACTGTCCATTATCATTGATAGCCAAAAGCCATCGACAAAAGATTGATTGGCATTGCTCAATACTAGGCTAATAAAAAATAGCTTTTCAATTAGCGCAATGCAAAACAGTGGTTTTATCCAAGTTGAACGGACCATCGCAATAAAAAAACTGCATCCAACCATTAATACCATAAATCCCCAATGCTGAATAAATATTGTGTCACTGGAGTGATAGGTTAACTGGTTAAGGTTTTCGACAGCCCACTGCGGGAATAAAGTATAAAGTCCGCCCAATGAAGTTCCTAAACCTGCAAGGAATAACGCCATTTGTCGGGTATTGTGCAGAAAATGAGTCATGTGTGAGTTCGTTCAAAGTTATTTTATCGCCATAGTGTCATGTTTTAGATTCTTTTTCGATTATTGTTATCCATAAGTGATTGTTAAGATTCCGGCGTGATAATGGCCCCATCATCGCAATCCTACCGAGGTTTATATGCAAACACAGACAACTTATCCATTATTCCATCGTCTTATTCATTGGGGGTTGGCCTTGACCATGATGGTGATGTTATTAACCGTATTACTAAGGCTTGGGTGGATGGAAAAAAACCATATGGCCGCCATAATTCATCAAGGCTTAGCGAAATTAGATGTCATTATTACCGATAAACAAGCGGTGAGCATTGCTAAAAGTATTCGTGGCGTTATGTTCCAGTGGCATATTTATTTTGGCTATGCCGTGGGCGTATTTGTTTTTGCTCGGTTTGTTTATATGGCTAAATTTGGTCTGCATTATCCGTCGCCTTTTTCGCGCCAAGCTACGACAAAGCAAAAGTTTCAGGCATGGGTGTATTGGGTATTTTATGCTGGCATAGCGTTCTCTGTAATAACAGGTTTGTTACTCAAGTTTGGTCCAGAGGCAATAGAAGAACAGGCTGAAACAATTCATAAGTTGGCACTGTGGTATTTCATCCCTTTTATAAGTTTACATTTAGCAGGGATTTTAGTGGCCGAGTCTGGTAACGATAAAGGCATCGTGTCGAAAATGATTGGAGGCTAATGTTATTTTCTTTTTTTAATGGCATAAATTGTCTTTACGATATCTTTACAATGCTTAAGTGAATCTTAAGATTGGTGGACTATGTTGTTTGCAATATGTTTATTAGGTGAAAATATGATGTCAATTGGGTTATTTGGTCATTTTCGTAACATTAAGTTTATAGCGTTAAGTTTAGCGATAGGGTTAGGTGTTAATGCCCAAGCTCAAGCTGCTCCGTCATTAGAACATGATGTGTTAGATCAACAAGGTGCAAGTGTCAGTCTGCAACAATTTGCTGGCAAAGTGGTTTATGTCGATTTTTGGGCGTCTTGGTGTGCTCCATGCCGTAAATCATTTCCGTGGATGAATGCCATCCAGGCTAAATATCAACAACAAGGTTTAGAGGTAGTCGCAATTAACCTTGATGTTGATACCACATTAGCCCGTGAGTTTTTGAGCAAACTGCCGGCAAAATTTAATCTTCGTTTTGACCCTGAAGGTGATATTGCCCAAGCCTTTGAGTTACAAGGTATGCCAAGTAGCTTTTTGTTCAATCGTAAAGGTGAATTAGTGCAAACTCACATGGGTTTTTTTACCGAAAACATTCCCGCCTATGAACAAGAAATCCAAATGTTGTTACAGGAGTAAATTGATGACAAAAGCATTTTATCAACCCTTTGCCAAAGCTGTGGTGGCATTAGCCATTGTCAGTAGTTTGGTTGGCTGTTCGAACTTAGGTGTACAACCTTGGGAAAAAGATCAATTAGCCCGTGCTGATATGGCGTTGAACAGCGAAAAACTTGATCTCGCGTTAGATGACCATATTTATTTTAGTAAAGAAGGTACTAGTGGTGGTCGCTCATTAGCGGGCGGAGGTTGTGGATGCAACTAACATCTAAGCAAAGTATTGCCAGTGCGTTGGCATTAGCAAGCTGTAGTTTATTAAGCCAACAGGCCAGTGCTGCAGAACCGATTCCTGCCAATGATGATTGGAAGGTCGATGCTGCCATTATGTATTATGGCGAGCAAGACCGTGTTCAAGCTGCAGAAGCGATTGGTAATGTACAAAAAGCCTTTGGTGACAGTTCGTTATTGGACCTTAAAATTGTGGTCGACAGTTTAACCGGTGCATCAGCTTCTGGTGCCGTTGCACAAAGTGACAGTCAAACTTTCACGCGTCCGTCAGGTGATGGCCAATATACTGTCAGTGCTGGCGAAACACCGCTGGATGATACCTTTCATGATACTCGGGTTCAGCTTAGTGCTAACTGGCAAGAAGTGCTTAATCAAGATTGGACCGGTAACGTAGGTGTGTACGGTTCAAAAGAGTTTGATTATCTTTCGATGGGCATTAACGCGGGTCTTGAACGTAGTTTTAATAAAAATAACACTACGTTGTCGTTATCGGGGGCATTTACCAATGATGTGGTTGACCCTGTTGGCGGTCGTCCTGTGGCAATGTCAGAAATGGTGTTTCGTGGCGATTATGCCAGTGATGTCGATTATCAAGCAGCCTTTGATCAAACGCGTTTAGCGGGTGATGATACTAAACAAACCAGTGATATCATGTTTGGCGTGACTCAGATTATTAATCGTAATTGGTTGATGCAAGCTAACTATGGTTTATCAAGCGTGTCAGGCTACATGACCGACCCGTATAAGATCCTTAGTGAAGTCGATGTTAACGGTCAAACACAAGCTTACCGTTACGAAAATCGTCCAGACTCACGCCTTAAGCACAGCGTGTTTTTACTCACCAAAGGTGCACTGGATTCTGGCGTAGTCGATTTTTCATATCGCTATAGTACTGATGATTGGGATATTCAATCGCATACTTTAGAAACGCATTACCGATATAATTTCAGTCCAAGTATGTACGGACAATTACACTTACGTTATTACCAGCAGCAAGCAGCTGAGTTTTATCAACCATTCTTGATGAGTGGCGATGCAATACCAGAGTATGCCAGCGCCGATTATCGCATTGGTGATATGACGGCTTACACCATAGGACTTAAATTTGGCCAGCGTTTATCGGGTGGCCATGAATTAAGTTATCGTATTGAGTATTATCAGCAAAATCCTGAAAATAATGGTACTGAGATACCTGGTCAGCTACAAAACTACGATTTATTCCCAGCGGTGAAAGCGATAGTAGCTCAAGTGAGTTATTCGTTTTAAGATGAATGTATCATCAATAAACAGAGTAGTTTAACTTGCTTGAACCACTAACAACAATGTCAAAAGCCCCAAAAGTGATGAGCTTACAGCCTCGTCCTTGGGGCTTTTTAGGTTCATTTAATGCTATGGCTAGCCCATGTGAATTATTAATGGCAGTTGATGACGAGTACATTGCGAGGCAAATGCTGACTATTGCTTATGACGAAGCAAAGCGTATAGAACATAAATTCAGCCGTTTTATTGAAGCTAACGTGGTGTGGCAGTTAAATCATGCCCAAGGTGAAACGACCCCGATTGATGCCGAGACAGTGCATTTATTGCAATTTGCTCAACAATGTTTTCAATTAAGTGAATCAGCATTTGATATCAGTGCTTGTCCATTAATGGCGTTATGGCGTTTTGATGGTAACCATCGTGTGCCGTTACAAACGGATATTGATGCCGCTTTGCTTAAGGTGGGTTTTGATCGCATTGCATTGACGGATAAGACCGTCTGCATGCCTGCAGACATGAGTGTCGACTTTGGCGGTATCGGTAAGGAATATGCGGTGGATCGCACCGCACAAATATTAGCGAGTCGTTGGCCAAAGCAATCGGTATTAGTCAACTTTGGTGGTGATATTGCTTGCCCTATCACCAAAAGCGATGGCTGGCAGGTGGGGATTGAAAACCCTCATAAGCTTGATAACGCTGCGGCACTGTTAACCATTCGCCAGGGGGCGTTAGCCACTAGTGGTACTACTCGGCGCTATATAGAGGTGGACGGTAAACGTTATGGGCATATTATTAATCCTAAAAAGGGTTACCCTGTAGAGCAAGCGCCATTATCGGTCACTGTGCTGGCGCCCAATTGTGTTATGGCAGGAATGTTGGCCACAATGTCGATGCTAAAAGGACCGGATGCTGAAGGTTTTTTACAGCAACAAGGTGTCGATTTTAAGGTGTTTCGTTAATGAATAAGGGTACTGAATGCGGGTGTTATTAGTAGAAGATAATAAGTTGTTAGCACAAGGCATCGTAATGAGCTTAGCTAAATCAGGTATTCAGGTCGATCATTTAGCATCATATAATCAAGCCCAAATCGCCTTAGAAAATGAAGATTTTAGCGCCATTATTCTCGATTTAAGTTTACCCGACGGCAATGGTGCAGACTTATTAAAACAGTGGCGTAAAAATGGTATCTCATTACCTATTATTGTGTTGACCGCAAATACAGATTTTGACACCCGCTTAATGTGTTTAGATATTGGTGCTGATGATTATTTAAGTAAGCCTTTTGATGTGAGGGAATTAATTGCTAGGCTTAAGGCGATTATTCGACGTCAACATGGCCTAGATAATAACCAATTTAGCTATGGTGCTCTCAACATCGACTTTGCCCGTTGTGAAGTGCATTTTCGCGATGTGTTAGTGTCGCTTTCACGCCGTGAATATCAATTGTTACTCGAATTTGCTCAATCAGCAGGTCGCGTATTAACCCGTAATCAACTTGAACAGCTAACTTATGGCTGGGATGAAGTGGGCAGCAACTCGATTGAAGTGCATATTCATCATCTACGTAAAAAAACGGCCACTGAGCTGATCAAAACCGTGCGCGGTATAGGCTATATTTTAACTGAAACGGTATAGCTTTATTATGAGTTAGATAGGGTAGATGAAGTAAATGCTGGGCAGCCAAACAGCGACTTAATTACACTTAATACAATAAGGATATTATGTTTTCATTACGATTATTATTAAGTTTGATTATGCTGGTGGGGATTGTTCTTACGGTAACTTTTTCGAGCATACTCAGTACGCGTGATGCTATGCATGAAGTCGAAGAATTGTTTGATGCGCAGATGGTGCAAACCGCCAAAATGTTGGAACAGTTTTATGTCGAACATTTAACAGAAGCTCAACTGGCACAATTGCTCCAGCAGCCAAGTTTGTTCCATGTTGCGGATTCAAAAATAGAAACCTTTGCTGATCAATCTAATCCTGTCACCTTGTCTTATGAGCATAAATTATCATTTCAATTACTGTCCAGCTCGGGGCAGTTACTCGCGTATTCTGATAGTTCTGGCGAGCAACAACTAACCAATTTCATCCAAGGCTATGACACTCGTAGCATCGAGAATGAGTTATGGCATGTGTACAGCTTTTTCTCATCGTCGCATCAGGTATGGATTATAACCGCACAGCGTGATGATGTTCGACGAGAGATCGTGTCATTAATTATCAGCAACACTTGGCGCTCGCCGTTAATCATTACTCCCATTATGATGTTTTTCATGTTGTTGTTAACTTATTACTTATTTAAACCGGTTAAGTTATTAGAACGTCATTTAGATAACCGCTCAGCCCAAGACCTAACCCCTATCAATTTCACTTTACCGAAGGAGTTAGCGTCAACGCAAAAAGCCCTTAACGGCTTCTTGCTGCGCATTAGCGAGACGATGATCCGTGAACGTCGTTTTAGTGCCGATGCCGCCCATGAACTTAAAACGCCATTAGCGATTATTAAGTTACACAGCGATGGCTTAAGCGATGTATTGTCTGGCCAAATGCCACCAATTCAGCAGGCAACGTTGCCATATATAGAAGCCATAGGCGAGGGTGTAAACCGCATTAGCCATACAGTGGAGCAGCTGTTGTTGTTATCACGAGTGGATGCGATAGAGGCGTTAAATAAAACCGATTGTAAGCTACAAGATATTATTGAGAATGTGATAAATCAGCTAGTACACGTCATTGCCGATTACGAGTGGTATATCGTTGTTCCTAAAGATATGAACATTAATGCCGATCCGTTTTACATCGAATTAGTACTGAAAAATATTATCGAAAATGCCTGTAAATACAGTCCTAAAGAATCCTTAATAACCATTAAGGTTACTCAGGACGAGCAACAGACAAAAATTTATGTGCTTGATCAAGGCCGGGGCATGTCAGATGAGGAAATCAGCTTAGCCAAAAACCGCTTTTATCGTGTTGATGAAAACGCTTCACATGGTGCGGGTTTAGGCTTATCAATTTGTCAGCATATTATCAGTTTACATCATGGTGAATTGACTTTTAACCGAGTAGAACCTCATGGCTTAAATGTCTGTATTGTATTACCCCATGCTCAGGTTTAGCGTGAATACTGGCAATTTTATTGATTTTATATAGACAAAAAACAACATGAGAGACAAGACCTACTCATGTTGTTTTTTGTTGTAGTTCGCGGCTTTTTTTACTGTTTACTGTCTTTCTCTAGACGGTTTTTCTCTTGAAGGTCCGGTGTCTCTCGATTGGCTTGCACGGCGTGATGATGCATTATCACGTTGCTGACTCATTGATCGCGAAGCTTGCTGAGGCGTGGATCGAGTTGTTTCGCGAACTTGCTGCTTTTGTGGTTCACTCCTGCGTATTTGTTTCACTTGCTGTTGTGGATTGCGCATCGCGTTAACTTGCGGCTGGCGCGATGTTTCAACTCGAGTGTTACGTTGAGCTTGTTGTAATTCTTGAGTGCGCGGCTTGCTTGTTATGTTCGCCACTGGTTTTGTCTCATACTTAGTTTGGGCCACATCGCGTTGACGACTGTAGTTTGACTTCATCGGCTCACCTTTGCGCTCAAATGATTTCACTTGTGCTGCTGGTTGACGTTGCTGGCTTAACTCGCGTTTTAGCTGGCTACTTTTGTGCTCAATCGGCTCATTGCGGCCTACACTTCTTAACGTTGATTTGTCACTACGCTTATCCTGCTTGCTGCTATGGTTTATGTCTTTATGCTGATCATTCACCTTGGTGGAATAATGACGAGGTTCATTGGCTTGCTGGCGTTTGGCTTCGCGTGAATAACTTACCTGCTTGTTACGTTTCTCATAATGGCCATTATAACGTTTGCTGATCACTTGGCTGTGGTAAGCCACACCTTTGCGATGCTTAGGTTTATGTTGCCAATGTTGGGCACCATGGCTGTAGCTTATTTTTCGTGGTGTGTAGTAACGGTAGTTTTGACGTACTGGTACCGCAATTACACGGCGATCATGCCAATGAAAACCACTAAAAAAGAAGTTAAAGCTAATACGTACTCCGCTATCCCAGTAAATAGCACTGTGGTTAGGGCGATAATGTACATAAGCAGGTGCATTCCAATAAACCGGTGGATAACGATTCCAGCGCCAGTTGCCATAAACGATACGGCTGTCGTAATAAGGCACGTAAACAATTTCTGGGCGAACTGATTCAATAATAATCCGGCGCTCAACCCGCGACACTTTTACTTGCTCAAGGTCGGCTAAGTTGTTTGCTTCATCAGCTTGTTGTCTTAATGATTGAATGGTGTCTAGCATGCGGCCTTCATCTTGCAAAAAGGCATCGCCTACGCTTTGAGTCCACGCTAAATCATCATTTAAACGCTGCAATACATTGGGAAATGCTACCAAGGCTTTGACACTTGGGTCCCAGTCTTGCGACTCTACCTCGGTCATAATTTGGTTGGTGTCGCGGTTACCTTGGTTTGATAACCAGCGTTTGGCTTGGACAATTTCTAATGGGTACGTTGACGCAATTAATATGTGGGTTAATAAACTGTCTGGATATAGCGCTATTGGCGCGAGCATTTGTGCCAACTCAGCATCACTCACCACATCATCTTCTGCTGTATAAGTGTATGAATTAGTTGGTTGCGCCGCGTGCACATTGGTTAATGGCATACAGACCAAGGCTAAGGCGAGCAATGCCTGAGCGGGTACGTGAATGGCTTTTTTCATGTTATCTCCAGCGTCATTGATGACTGTTAGGTTCATCATAACGGGCCGAAGATGAACATAAGCTGAAAGCTCATAACGGAAGTTAATACCCTAGAACTATGCGAGAGGAGTAAGCAAGAGCAATAAGCTAGATAGATAAACTAAACAAATAGTATATAGCGGCAATCTAAAGCAGGTGTTTATTGTTGGAAAGTAAACTCAAATTGAGCGCCACCCAATGATGCCGATTGGCCAACAGTAAGTTTGCCGTGATAACTGTCGACAAGGTCTCTAACGATTGCCAGCCCGATCCCGTGGCCTTGAGTGTAAGTGTCTGCACGGATCCCCCGTTCAAAAATATGTTGCTGTTTATCTTTCGGAATACCTTCACCATCATCTTCAATTGTCATGCACAGCTGACTATCTTGCTGTGTAAGGGTTAATGTCACTTTTGTTTTCGCGGCTTTGCAGGCATTGTCGAGCACATTACCAAGCATTTCTGTTAAGTCTGCTTCATCGCCTTTAAAGCGGGCTTGTTCGTTGGGGTGATACTCAATGGTCAGGTTTTGATGTTGGTATATCTTACTTAAGGTTCTGACTAATTTAACGGCAATACTGTCAACATTAACCCCTAAGTGCCAAGCACTGCCAGCCGCGCTTTGTGCCCGCTTTAGTTGGTAAGCAATAATTTGGTTTATACGGTTAATTTGTTCCATCGAGGCGTCGCTTAAATCAGCTTGAGTTTGGATTACCGCTAAAGGTGTTTTTAAACTGTGAGCTAAATCGGCTAACGCATTACGGTAGCGTTTACGCTGATTTTGTTCGGTTTGTAATAAGGTGTTTAACTGTTGCGCTACTTTTTGCAATTCCACAGGGTAGCGGGTACTGAGTTGCATTGATGTGCCTTGTTCTACCGCACTGAGTTCTTGGCTAAATTGGCCTAAAGGTTTTAGGGTCCATAGCAACCAGCTGAGCTGTACAATAACCAATAAGGCGGTTAACACTAGCAACCAAGTCCATAAGGTGTTAGAAAAATTTTGGATTTGTTGTAGGTATTCTTGTTGGTTTTTTATAATGTGCAGCGTCATGGTAAAAGGTTGTTCGCTGGTGGCAAAACTCACGCTAAAGCTGTATATCAACTGCGGTTTATCATTAATCAATATCGAGTCGAAGGTACTTCTACCGGTTACGGGCTTGGGTAAGTTAATCGGGGTGTTGAGGCCGAGAAATGAGTTTGAGGTCCACAGTAGCTGATTATCTTTGGTGGTGATTAACGCATAAAGACCTGAACCAATCACATTGAATTGGTTTTCAAGTAAATGAGACGGCATTTGTAATTGGTTATCTTCCACTTCTGCCATGGCTAAAACAGAGTAAACATAGGCTTTTAACTGGTTTTTTGCCGCGACATTAATTTGGGTTTCAAAGGCGTTATTAACGGTTATGCCGATAATGGGCAATAATACCAAAATCAGTAATAACGCACTGATCACAATGCGGACTTTAAGCGAGCTGAGTAGTTTACGCATCAGGGTCTAATTGACGCAGTCGATAGCCCTGACCACGCAGTGTTTCAATTAATTGATATTGATTGTCGGGGTCGAGTTTTTTACGTAAACGACGGATAAACACTTCAATCACGTTGGAGTCTAAATCAAAATCCTGATCATAAATGTGTTCAATTAAACTGCTTTTGGAATGTACTGACCCTGGGTGCAGCATCAGGTATTCAAATAGTTTGTACTCAGAACCACTAAGGTTAATTATTTGCAGGCTCTTTTTAATTTCTAAACTGCGGGTATTAATGCTAAAGGGACCATTTTGAATCACTGGACTGGCTTTACCTGCGGAGCGGCGAATTAATGCATTAATTCGTGCGACAAGTTCTTCTAGCTGAAACGGCTTACTCAAGTAATCGTCTGCGCCGGCATCTAAACCGACCACTTTATCTTGCCAACTGTCTCGAGCGGTTAAAATAATGATCGGGTAGCTAATGTCTTGCTCACGTAACTTACTGATTAATGATAAGCCATCAAGCTTAGGCAAACCGACGTCGATAATGGCGACATCGTATTGATATTCTTGAGCCTGAAATAAGCCTTCTTCACCATCGCTGGCGACATCAACAGTATATTGCGCGTCGATAAGGTGCTGTTTGATGTTTGCTTGTAGGGCTAAATCGTCTTCGACCAGTAATAATCTCATGAGCTAGTTCCTTGTAACCGAGCCATTAGTGGCATCGACTAACACATAAAAAATGACTCCATCATTGGTGAGTAATTTAATTCGATAACCAGGATGTCCATTGACGTTAGCTGATTGCACTTTTAATACTTTACCTGAATAACTTCGTTGAGCCATTTGTACAGCTTGTTGAGCGCTATTAACCACCAGATTACTGTTCTGCTGGTTATTGTTTTGACGATTATTATTGGGGCCTGGGGAGAACTGAGCACCTGCTGATGAATGTAATGCAGCAGCATAGGACGGCACTGAGCACGCTAGTGAAAGTACCGCTAACATCAGGCCTAACATGGTGGCATTTACGTTGAGCATACGCTGCATATTGTGTTCCCTAATAACCTCATTATTGCCAGTGTAAAAGATCCCTTTCTATATAGAAACATCTACTTAATCTTATTGAGTAAATAGCCGTAAGCGAAACATAAACGCCCGTAAGATATCAGTAAATGCCAATGTATCGATGATTTGACTTGGCAGTATAAGGGGTAGCAGATGAACATTAACTGAATGGTTTACCTCTATGGGATGTTTTCGCGGTATTGATTTATAACAGTGGCACTAAAGGTTAGCGATATCGGAAGTCTACCTTATTACTATGTTCAGCTTACGTTCATTTTGATTAGGGTTAAATGGCCTCAATATCAAGACTGTGAGGAACTAACATGAAACATAATACTGCCAAGACAGCCAATCTATCGACAATTAATACCCAGCTAAAATGGGGCGTAAGTTTATGTGTTGCTAGTGCACTCTGGTTAAGTTCGCCAACAGTACAAGGCGCCGAGCGGATCTCTGAACAAGCTTTTGGTACATACAGTCAAGCAAGAGTCATTAATCCGCAAACGCCAGAAACTGAAGCGGACAAGCAGGCTAGGGTGAGCGCTTTACATGAGCAAGCTAAGTTGCAAGGTACCGTTGCAACCCTGAATAAAAAAGTCACCCGTGAACAAGTGATGGCTAAAAATCAAAAAGCTGCCGCGACAACGGCCAACCAGCAACAACGAGCGTTGGCGCAGCAAAATCAAGTTGTTTATTACGACTTTTCTTTCTACGGTGCAGATTCAAGTTTATTTGATGACTATGATTATGATGGTTTTTATCAAACCTTTAGTGTGACCTTTGATGCTGATATAACCAGCAGTGCGGGCGACATTCAGGCTGATGTATTTGCCGAGTTATATTTAAGCCAAGATGGTGGGCCGTGGATCCATTATTACTCAACTGACGTATTCACCCTCCACGCAGACTCTAGCAATGATGATTACGAAGTGCTCACTACGTTAGCCAGTGGTTATCAAGCCGATCACTATGATGTGTTGATCGATTTATATGAGCTAGGTTATGCCGATCCGGTTGCGACAATAAGTAGTGATGAGTCCAATGCCTTGTACGCGTTGCCACTTGAAAGTAGCGACCGTGATGCGGTCTATGTGGAAGAGGTGTATATCGAAACTGAACATTCAGGCGGGGCGTTATCTTGGTTAAGTATTGGCTTACTCGCCGGAGTGATTGGGTTTCGTCGACGTTTGATTAATAAAATATAACGTAAAATTTATGCTTATGTACCTTAGATCTACGTTAGAATGACGATTTTTGATTTTGTCAGTTTTTACTTATCCATATGGGATAAGTAGTTAGGAGTGTGTATGTCAGTAAAGTTAAATGCATCATTGTTATGCAGTTCATTAATCGGTTCGGCGCTGTTGTTGTCTGGTTGCCAATTACCTAATCCTTATACGGGCGAATCAGAAAATGCTAAAGCCACAAATGGCGCTATTATCGGTGGTCTTTCAGGCGCAGCCATTGGTGTACTTTCATCAAGCAAAAGCGACCGCGGTAAAGGTGCATTAATTGGTGCAGCATCTGGTGCGGCTCTTGGTGGTGGTATTGGTTATTACATGGATGTGCAAGAAGCAGAATTGCGTAAACAGTTAAAATCAACTGGCGTGAGTGTGACGCGCAACGGTGACAATATTGTACTGAACATGCCTAATGAAGTGACTTTTGCGGTTGATCAAACTGTCTTAAGTTCACGCGCTAAATCAGTGTTAAACAGTGTTGTATTAGTGGCTAAAGAATATGATGACACTCGCTTAAATGTGATTGGTTATACCGACAGTTCGGGTTCAGATTCTTATAACTTGCGTTTGTCACAAGTACGAGCGAGTGAAGTTGCGCAATATATGACGAGCCAGAAAGTCAGCGGTTCACGGGTGTCTTCTACTGGTATGGGCGAGTCAAGCCCAATTGCCAGCAACTCTACCGAACAAGGTCGTTCGCAAAACCGTCATGTAGAAATTGTATTAACACCAATGGGTAAGTAGTTTTAGCCGTGAGTGTGGTTAACAAGCGATGCTTGTTGACCTTTAAATAAAAAAGCCATCGAAAGATGGCTTTTTTTGCTTAACCGATAACGGAGTTAGTGAACAATAATCTAGATGACTACATGTATTTGGCACAGATAATTTGGTATATATGGATGGTAAGTGATCTAAATAACAAGCATATATAATCGATAATCTATCCGTTTCACGTTACGTCCTTTTGCCACATTTCTATCATCGAAATCATGCTTGTTATTTAGTTGAAACATCTGTCACGGTGGAGGTGACACTTCCTTGCTTTAACCGAGTATGAATTACATCACCATTGCTTAATTGATTGGCATTTTCGATAACATGCTCATTGGTACTTGTGATTGAGTAACCTCGGCTCAAGGTTGCCAGCGGGCTGACGGTATCAAGTTTATGGGCGGCCTGTGAAACTCGTGATTCAGCCTGTTTAAAATAGTCTTTACTGGCGTCGTTAAAGCGTTCAACTAAATACCCAAGCCGCTGTTTTTCTATGGTTAAGGTATTAATAGGTGAACGTTGTTGCAAGCGATTATGTAATTGCTGGTGGCGTAAGGTTAGGCGACTGAGTTTATGCTGTAAGGCATTTTCTAAGCGCATTTGCATTTCGTCAAACCGTTGTTCAAATTGTTGCAGTTTACGTTGCGGCTCATGGCGTTGAAGTTGGTGAGATAACTGAGTTAATCGTCCATACTGCTGCAATTGATAGTGTTTCATGCCCTGCTGCAAACGCGATAACAAGAGCAGCAGCTTTTCTGCTTTATTGCCTTTGTCTTTTGACAGTAACTCTGCGCCGGCTGATGGCGTTGGGGCGCGAACGTCCGCTACATAATCACAGATAGTGGTATCAATTTCATGGCCTACAGCACTAACAACAGGCAATGCACTGTTGTAAATCTCATTGGCTAAATGTTCGCTGTTGAAACACCATAAATCTTCTAACGAACCACCACCACGGGTAAGCAACAGCACATCAACTTCCATGCGTTGATTGGCAGTGACAATTGCTTGGCAGATTAATTGGCTGGCTGTAGCACCTTGAACTTGAGTTGGGTACACAATCACTTCGATTGAGGGATCTCGGCGTGCTAATACATGTAATATATCTCGCAAAGCTGCGCCTGTTGCTGATGTGATAACACCAATTCGTTGGATATTAGTTGGAATAGGGCGTTTGGTTTCTAGGGCAAATAAGCCTTCAGCGGCCAATTTTAGCTTTAAGGCTTCAAATTCCTGTGCGAGTAGTCCGTCACCTGCAGGCAACATTGACTCAAGTAGTAGCTGATAATCGCCACGAGGCTCGTAAACACTGATGGCGCCTTTAATTAGTACTTGTTGACCATTAACGGGTTTAAAGCGCACAGATTGATTACGGCCCTTAAACATGGCGCAGCGAACTTGCGAATGAGCGTCTTTTAAGGTGAGATACCAATGCCCTGAACTTGGGGCCGAAAAGTTTGATATTTCACCATTTAGCCAAATTTTGCCAATTTGACCTTCAAGAATATGCCTCACTTCGCTATTTAATTGCGAAACACTATAAACATTGTTTTTTGTGGCACTCATGAGAGTTCTCATTCTAACGTTAATAAAAATCTATTTTCCATTTACCAACTGCAATATGCAAGGTATAATCTCGCCGCAATATTTCACCCAAAATCCTACTTACTAGGGAGATGTTGCCATGCTACGTTTACTGAAAGATGCACTAACCTTTGATGATGTGTTGTTGGTTCCTGCCCACTCGACCGTACTCCCTAATACCGCAGTTCTTAAAACTCGTTTAACCAATAAAATCGAATTAAATATTCCACTTGTGTCTGCTGCTATGGACACTGTGACTGAGTCTCGTCTTGCGATCGCTATGGCGCAAGAAGGTGGTTTAGGATTTATTCATAAAAATATGAGTATTGAGCAACAAGCCGAAGAAGTCCGTAAAGTTAAAAGTTATGAAGCCGGTATTGTTCAAGACCCCGTTACTGTTACGCCTACCACAAGCTTAACTGATTTACGTTTATTAACTGAACATAATGGTTTTGCTGGTTACCCTGTAGTGAATGATGCACACGAACTTGTGGGTATTATTACAGGCCGTGACGTGCGTTTTGTGACTGATTGGAGCAAAACCGTTGCCGACATGATGACCCCAAAAGATCGTCTAGTCACAGTAACTGAAGGTACTAAGTTAGATGAAGTACAAAAACTAATGCATTCTCATCGTATTGAGAAAGTCTTAGTGGTTGATAAAAACTTTAAACTTAAAGGCTTAGTCACCGTTAAAGATTTCGAAAAAGCTGAACGCAAACCAAACGCATGTAAAGACGAATTAGGTCGTTTACGTGTGGGCGCTGCAGTTGGCGCGGGTCCTGGCAATGAAGAGCGTGTTGACGCGCTTGTAAAAGCCGGTGTTGACGTGTTATTGATTGACTCATCACATGGTCACTCAGAAGGCGTATTGCAGCGTATTCGTGACACTAGAGCCAAATACCCTGATTTACAAATTGTTGGCGGCAACGTTGCCACCGCATCTGGTGCAATTGCGCTAGTTGAAGCGGGCGTTAACGCCGTTAAAGTCGGTATTGGCCCTGGTTCAATTTGTACCACTCGTATTGTAACGGGTGTCGGTGTACCACAAATCACTGCGGTATCTGATGCTGCTGAAGCAGTACTCGCCCTAGGCATTCCTGTTATTGCTGATGGCGGTATTCGTTTTTCTGGCGACTTAGCTAAAGCATTAGCTGCAGGTGCATCATGCATCATGGCGGGTTCTATGTTTGCTGGTACTGAAGAAGCGCCGGGTGAAACTGAACTTTACCAAGGTCGTGCTTATAAATCTTACCGTGGTATGGGATCTCTGGGCGCTATGGGCCAAACCCAAGGTTCATCTGACCGTTACTTCCAAAGCGATAACGCTGCTGACAAGCTAGTACCTGAAGGTGTTGAAGGTCGCGTGCCGTACAAAGGTAAGTTGAAAGAGATCATTCACCAACACATGGGCGGCTTGCGTTCATGCATGGGCTTAACCGGTTGTGCCACAATTAAAGAGTTAAATGAAAAAGCACAGTTTGTAAGAGTGACTTCAGCAGGTATGGGTGAGTCACACGTTCATGACGTGACCATTACCAAAGAAGCACCAAACTATCGTTCATAATTACGATAAGGGCGACGTTATGTCGCCCTCGTTTTATTAGCGTTAATTTGCCCGCATCAATTGGATGCGAGTTATTACACTTAATTAATATGTAAAGGTTATTCATGAGTAATATTCACGATCATAAGATTCTAATCCTCGATTTTGGTTCTCAGTACACTCAACTTATTGCGCGTCGTATCCGTGAAATTGGTGTGTATTGTGAGTTATGGGCGTGGGATGTGAGCGAAGCGCAAATTCGTGAGTTTGCCCCAAATGGTATTATTTTAGCCGGTGGCCCTGAAAGTGTCACAGCAGACAATTCACCGCGTGCCCCTGAATATGTGTTTACTGCTGGTGTACCGGTATTGGGTATTTGTTACGGCATGCAAACCATGTCAGAGCAGCTGGGTGGCAAAGTGATTCAAGGCGTTGGCGAAGGTGAGTTTGGTTACGCACAAATTGAATTGCAAACCACATCAGCTTTGTTTAAAAGCATTGAAGATGCCGTTAGCGAAGAAGGCAAACCTTTGCTTGATGTGTGGATGAGCCACGGCGATAAAGTGTCTGCTATCCCTGAAGGTTTTGTGACCGTAGCGAAAACGGCAACTTGTCCGTTTGCCGCTATGGCCAATGAAGAAAAAGGTTTTTACGGCGTACAGTTTCACCCAGAAGTGACGCATACTCGCCAAGGTCAGCGTATGCTAGAGCATTTTGCGCTAGACATTTGTGGCTGTAAAGCCAATTGGAAGCCATCATCAATTATTGAAGATGCTATTGAGCGTTTAAAAAAGCAAATTGGTGATGACGAAGTTATTCTGGGTTTATCTGGCGGGGTAGATTCATCGGTTGTGGCGATGCTATTACATCGTGCGATTGGCGATAAACTAACGTGTGTGTTTGTTGATAACGGTTTGCTGCGTTTGAATGAAGCGGATCAAGTATTAGAAATGTTTGGCGATCATTTTGGACTCAAAATTGTTCACGTCGATGCTGAAAACCGTTTCTTAGATGCGATGGCTGGCGAAGCAGAACCAGAAGCCAAACGTAAAATCATTGGCCGTGTGTTTGTTGAGATTTTCGACGAAGAATCAAAGAAATGCGCTAATGCCAAATGGCTAGCCCAAGGTACTATCTATCCTGATGTTATTGAATCAGCGGGCAGTGCAACGGGTAAAGCGCATGTGATTAAGTCGCACCACAATGTTGGCGGTTTACCTGCCAATATGAAGATGGGTTTAGTTGAGCCATTACGTGAATTATTTAAAGATGAAGTGCGTAAAATCGGTTTAGAGTTAGGCTTGCCTTACAACATGCTTTATCGTCATCCGTTCCCAGGACCAGGTTTAGGTGTTCGTGTACTTGGCGAAGTCAAAAAAGAATATTGTGATTTACTGCGAAGTGCAGACGCTATCTTTATTGAAGAGCTACACAAAGCTGATTTGTATAATAAAGTCAGCCAAGCCTTTACCGTTTTCTTACCCGTTCGTTCGGTAGGTGTAATGGGTGATGGTCGTAAGTATGATTGGGTTGTATCGTTACGCGCGGTAGAAACTATCGACTTTATGACTGCGCATTGGGCACATTTACCGTATGATTTCTTGGGTCGCGTGTCGAATCGTATTATCAATGAAGTTGATGGGATTTCTCGTGTGGTTTATGATATTTCAGGTAAGCCACCTGCAACAATTGAATGGGAATAACGCTGTAGCGTGACTCCTTACTTTAAATAAAAAAGACGCTGCGGCGTCTTTTTTATTTGCTAGAATAGCCGCGTATGACAATTACCTAGGTTTTATAGAGTGACAGATACCCCAAAAAAACACGTTTCCAGCAATACTTGCCCACTTTCTAATGCGCACAATGAGAAATCGAATCAGCTTCAGCGCGCCATTGATGAAAAGTGGATGCGTTTAGCGATGCAACTTGCCGAGCAAGCCGAGCTAAAAGGCGAAGTGCCAGTGGGTGCCGTATTGGTTAAAGACGATGTATTGATTGCCAGTGGTTGTAATTTAAGTATTGTGAATCACGATCCAACCGCTCATGCCGAGATGGAATGTATTCGTCAAGCCGGCAAGGTGTTAGAGAATTATCGTATGCTCGACACGACTTTATATGTCACGTTAGAACCCTGCACTATGTGCGCAGGTGCCATGGTGCACAGCCGTATTGCGCGGGTTGTTTATGGTGCAGATGATTTAAAAACTGGCGCGGCAGGTAGCGTGATTAATTTATTACAACATCCAGTTTTTAATCATCAGCTTGAAGTCAGTTCAGGTGTGTTGGCAGCAGAGTGTGGTGCGCAGCTAAGTGCATTTTTTCAACGACGTAGAGCAGAAAAAAAAGCACTCAAACAGTTAGCTATAAAATAGACTGATTGAGTGACTGGTTTTTATGTGGTTAACGGAAGATTAATTTTCAGTTTGTACCAATAAAAAATGAGCTCGTTGACGATTTTGAATGCGGCTTTTATGTACTTTAAGCATGACGCGACGACGTGACATGGTGTTGCTTATAGCTCTTCTTCTCATACCGTGATCCCTTAATATTGGCTAACCTCATCGAGGTTACTGATAAACCGCATACTTTAGCAGAATGCTTTCTTACGATAAATTCAGCACCATAGTACCTTATATTCGTGACAATTATCGGTCAGGTTTATGACGATAATCGTGTCAGCACAAAAATTAGTGTGCTGCTTCATGGATATTTTTTGAAGCGTCTTCAGCAATGATTTCAATTTGTTGAGGTTCTTCAATAATCTCCAACTTTTGGGTTTGATTATCGATCCACACTAAGGTGTCGTAATAACGACGAATACTGTCAACATAATGAACAGCTTCGCTACCACGGGCATAACCATATCGAGTTTGTTTATAATATTTAGATTGTTGCAGCAAAGGTAATACTTTTTTGACATCACGCCATGCGCTAGGATCCATTCCCATTGATTCAGTTAATCGTCGTGCATCTTCAACATGACCTAAACCGATATTATAGGAAGCCAGTGCGAACCAGATCCGTTGAGCTTCAGAGATGGTGTCAGGCAATCTCTCCATCATGTCTTTTAAATAAAATGCCCCACCACGTATGCTTTGTTCTGCATCTAAGCGATCATCTACACCAACATAAGCCGCTGTAGGTTGGGTTAGCATCATCATACCTCTCACCCCTGTAGGTGAGCGAGCACTCGGGTTCCAGTGTGATTCTTGATAACTAGCAGCCGCTAATTTACGCCAATCTAACTCTCCAGAATACTGCTCGAAAAAACTACGGTATTCGGGCAGAATGTTATCAATTGCGCGGATAAAGGCACGAGTATCAACGTAATCAAAACGCTTAACATGGCCAAAATACTTCTCGTTTAAATGTTCCAGCGTACCCGCACGTCTTTCTTTATGCCAAAAAGCCAATAGTTTACTCATTAAACGGTCGCTGTTATTCGGCGGTAATAGCCACACCACTTCGACCTTTTCTTCTAAAATCATCCCCGCGCGTAGTTCAGGTAAAAAACGCTGATTGATCAATAAACTATTTGAATCTGAAATGGTGTAGTTCAATTCACCGTTGGCAATTAATGCAAACAGTTCTTCATTGTCTTTGTCGTTGACTTGATTCCACATCAACTCAGGATAGTCTTTTTGTAATTTGGTTAAGGTATTGACTGAAGATGAGTTAGCCATGACAGTAATTTCACCTGACAGAGTACTAATATCTTTGGGTTCCGGAGTACCCTCCTTATAGACCAACACTTGGTTGACTTTATATAAGGTGGGTCCGAGCTTAAATTGTTGACTACGGTTAGGGGTTTTAGCGATGCCAGCCGCAATAATATCAATCTTGTTTTCTTTTAATGCCGCGAATAATTGCTTGCGATTGGTGTACGGGATCATTTCTAAAGGAACGGCTAAATAGTCAGCAAAGCGCTGCGCCATTTCGAAGTCGAATCCGCTTTCACCCTGTTCTGAATTAAGATAAATCTGCGGGCCATATAATGTCCCTACCTTTAATACGGTACGCTTAGGTGCGGGGGCAGCAATATCAACATTTTGAATATCAACAGGTTGACAGGCGGATAACATCCCGCAAAGTAAGATTATGAATAAGGTTTTGATCATATTTATTAATTGGTTATCTTAAGTTGTTTCGTTAATGTCACCAGAGTGATGTGTAAAAACGAATGAAATACCGGTTGAATAGCCTTTAAATATGTAGGGGAGTTAGCTTATTTTTTGCTTACTTTATCAGTAGTTTTCCTAAACGCCTATAGTTGAGTAAATAAGCAGCATTTAGTGGTTGTTTTTTGTTAAAAGGTAAAGTGTTTATGTTATTCATTTTAGCATTACTTGAATGGGATATTTTCCCTATCAGGAAACACTGTTTTCACCTGCGCTTGAAGGTGATTTGTAGTGTGCAATTCCCTATAATAGCGCCAATTCTGATCCTCCTATATTATAAAGGTGAATAGACGTGATGGAAATCATTCGCGGAGCCCCAGCACTATCTGCATTTAGAGTTCAAAAACTCATGGAGGCTTGCGAAAACGCAGCGCTTCCTGTATCGCAAATTTATGCTGAATATGTACATTTAGCCAATTTGAGTGAACCACTAGATGATAATGAACGTCTACAGTTAGAAACTATTCTTACTTATGGCCCAGCTATTGAGTCTCATGCCCCACAAGGCACTTTACTGTTTGTTACTCCTCGTCCTGGCACTATTTCTCCTTGGTCTTCTAAAGCAACTGATATTGCCCACAACTGTGGCTTAGGCAAAGTTAACCGTCTTGAGCGTGGTATTGCTTATTATGTAGAAGCGTCAGTATTAACAGCCGAGCAGCAAAAACTACTGCAAGGTTTATTGCATGACCGCATGGTCGAAGTCATGCTGCCGGCGTTTGAAGCAGCTGAAATATTATTTGCTCGTACAGAACCAGCAAAATTTAGCAGTGTGAATATTCTTGCTGAAGGCCGCCGCGCCTTAGAAGTGGCCAATATTAAGCTAGGCTTGGCCCTTGCCGATGATGAAATTGACTATTTAATTGAAAATTTTGTTCGTTTAAAGCGTAACCCTAACGACATCGAACTAATGATGTTTGCTCAAGCAAACTCGGAACATTGTCGCCACAAAATTTTCAATGCAGACTGGACAATCGATGGCGAAGTACAGCCAAAATCATTGTTCAAAATGATTAAAAACACTTTTGAAGTCACGCCCGATTACGTGTTATCAGCTTACAAAGATAATGCCGCAGTGATGACGGGTCCGGTAGCGGGTCGTTTTTTCCCTGATCCCGATGGTGTTTATAACTATCACACTGAACCAATGCATATATTGATGAAAGTAGAAACTCACAATCATCCAACCGCTATTAGCCCATATCCTGGCGCTGCTACTGGTTCTGGTGGTGAAATTCGCGATGAGGGTGCTACTGGCCGAGGTTCTAAACCTAAAGCAGGTTTATCTGGTTTTACTGTTTCTAACTTGAAAATTCCTGGTTTTGTACAACCATGGGAAGGGGATTACGGTAAACCAGATCGTATCGTCACTCCGTTAGAAATCATGCTCGAAGGCCCTCTTGGCGGCGCAGCATTTAACAATGAATTTGGTCGTCCTGCCATTACCGGTTATTTCCGCACCTACGAGCAATTAGTCTCTAGCCACAATGGCGTTGAAGTGCGTGGTTATCATAAGCCGATTATGATTGCCGGTGGCTTAGGCAATATCCGAGAAGAACATGTTCAAAAAGGTGAGATTACCGTTGGCGCTAAGCTTATTGTGCTTGGTGGACCGGCAATGAACATTGGCTTAGGTGGCGGCGCCGCATCTTCTATGGCGTCTGGTCAGTCTAGCGAAGATTTAGATTTTGCCTCTGTACAACGTGAAAACCCAGAAATGGAACGTCGTTGTCAGGAAGTTATCGACCGCTGCTGGCAGTTAGGTGACACCAACCCAATTCAATTTATTCACGATGTGGGCGCTGGTGGATTATCTAATGCGTTCCCTGAGTTAGTGAATGATGCTGATCGCGGTGGGGTATTCAATTTACGTAATGTTCCTTCTGACGAGCCAGGCATGAGCCCGCTTGAAATTTGGTGTAATGAATCTCAAGAGCGTTATGTGTTATCGGTTGCACCAGAGAACTTACAACAATTTGCTGATATTTGTGCCCGTGAACGTGCACCATTTGCGGTGGTTGGTGAAGCGACTGCAGAGATGCATTTAACGCTTGCCGACAGTCACTTTAATAACAAGCCGATTGATTTACCGCTTGAAGTTTTATTAGGTAAAGCGCCTAAAATGAGCCGTGATGTGGTGACAGCCAAAGCAGTATCGCCAGCGTTAGATCAGACTAAAATTGAGCTAAACGATGCCGTTAAGCGCATTTTAACCTTGCCAACCGTGGCTGACAAAACCTTCCTTATCACCATAGGTGATCGCTCTGTCACTGGTTTAGTTAATCGCGACCAAATGGTGGGTCCATGGCAGGTTCCTGTTGCCGACTGTGCAGTAACCGCATCAAGTTATGACAGCTACTGCGGTGAAGCGATGTCGATGGGTGAGCGTACTCCGTTAGCATTACTCGATTTCGACGCCTCTGCTCGTATGGCAGTTGCCGAATCGATTATGAACATTGCCGGTACCGATATTGGCTCGTTCAAGCGTATTAAACTTTCTGCTAACTGGATGTCTCCAGCGGGTCATCCAGGCGAAGATGCGGGTTTATACCAGGCGGTTAAAGCGATTGGTGAAGACCTTTGTCCTGAACTCGGTATCACGATTCCTGTCGGTAAAGACTCCATGTCGATGAAAACCGCATGGGAAGAAAATGGTACTCAGAAAACTGTCACATCGCCTATGTCGTTAGTTATTACCGCCTTTGGTGTGGTGCAAGACATTCGTAAAACGGTAACGCCACAACTTCGCAGTGATAAAGGTGACAGCGCATTATTAATGCTGGACTTAAGCAATGGCCAAAATCGTTTAGGCGGTTCTTGTTTAGCGCAGGTTTATAGTGAGTTAGGCGATATTGCACCCACATTAGATAAAACCGCCAACTTAGCGGGCTTTTTTGAAGTGATGCAGCAGTTAGTCGCCGAGCAAGCGGTTATGGCTTATCACGACCGTAGCGACGGCGGTTTATTTACCACCTTAGTGGAAATGGCCTTTGCTGGTAATACTGGCTTAATGATTGATTTAGCCAGCTTGAATGGTACTGATTTAGAGCGTTTATTTAACGAAGAAATTGGTGCTGTAATTCAAGTCAGTGCTGTTGATGCCAAAGCCATTGCCGCGCAATTTGAGGCTAAAGGTGTCACGTGTCATCACATTGGTGGCTTACAAACGGCAAACAAGATTAGCATTAACGATGGCGAGCGAGTGATATTTGCTGACAGCCGTACTGCACTGCGTACCTTATGGTCAGAAACAACCTATCGCATGCAAGCGCTACGTGACAACCCAGAATGCGCGCGTGAAGAGTATGAGCTTAAACAACAAGCTGATGCGCCAGGTTTAACGGTTAAATTAGGCTTTAATCCAAGTGAAGATGTGGCTGCACCTTATATTCTTAAAGGTGTCGCACCTAAAATGGCTATTTTACGTGAGCAAGGCGTTAACTCTCATGTTGAAATGGCAGCCGCTTTTGACCGTGCCGGTTTTGAAAGCCGCGACGTGCACATGTCGGACATTTTATCTGGCCGTATTAGCCTTGAAGAATTCCAAGGCCTAGTGGCTTGTGGCGGATTCTCTTATGGTGACGTGTTAGGTGCTGGTGAAGGTTGGGCTAAGTCGATTCTGTTTAATGACCGTGCTCGCGATGAGTTTAGCCGTTTCTTCGAACGTGATTCAAGCATTGCCCTTGGCGTGTGTAATGGTTGTCAGATGTTATCTAATCTGAAAGAAATTATTCCAGGAAGTGAGCATTGGCCGCGTTTTGTGCGTAACCGCTCAGAGCGTTTTGAAGCTCGATTCAGTTTGGTTGAAGTGCAACAAAATCCATCGGTATTTTTTGACGGTATGGTTGGCTCTCGTATGCCTATCGCTGTATCGCATGGTGAAGGCTTAGTGGAATTTGCCAATGCTCAAGCGTTAGCAAATGCAGAAGCATCGGGCACTATTGCACTGCGTTATGTTGATGGTCATGGTCAAATTGCCACCCAGTACCCAGAAAATCCAAATGGTTCAGCCAATGGCTTAACGGGTATTTGTACCACTGATGGTCGCGTAACCATTATGATGCCGCATCCTGAGCGAGTATTTAGAACTGTTGCTAATTCATGGCATCCAGATAACTGGGGTGAAGATAGCCCATGGATGCGCATGTTCCGTAATGCACGAGTGAAAATCGGCTAATCGCAAATTAAATTTTTAGTTTAGCTAAAGCACTTGATTTAGCTAAAACACTTAATTTATAAAGCAAAAGGCGACTCCTTTGAGTCGCCTTTTTTATTGGTTTCAATTTGTTTAGCGCTGCTGATTTTATGTTGTCGTGATAAAGAAAAACCCCATAGATTTATTCTATGGGGTTTTCTGATTCGTTATCCTTGGATCATAACGATTACCGCTTAATATTATTTCTGCGCTAACAAAAACATTCACTAAACACGGTATAGATAAAAACGTGAGCTCGCTTATTTCACTTCTTTAGCAGTAAACATTTCAGTAAAAACACGTTTGTACAAGTTGGCAATATGTTCGAATAATTGAGTCATAGCACATTCTCTCTAGGTTAGGTCACTGGAATTAAGACAACGACTCATTGCACTACTTAGTGTTCGTCTTCTTAATTGTGCGCAAATTATACAATTGAACTAATGTATGCTCAAACGAGAAAAAATGATGTTTGACATTAGTTTATTTAATGAATTATTTTATTATTTTAATTTAATTTTTAAAATAAATTTACTTATACATAATGTAAACAGTATTTTATGAATTTCGTGGTGTATTGTTAATTATAGAAATATTTATCTAATATTAATTTTTTGTGTATTTAACTACTTTTTATTAACAATCTGAGTGAGCAGGGTGTTTTGTCAAAAATAATACATGCTTGCTTTTTATTCCTAGCAATTATCCATTTTTTGTCAATACCTCAAGATAGGGGGTCGATGGTTGTACAATTTTTATTACAACGAATACCACAAGTTTCTTGTTGAGTTGTGATCCATCTGACATCAAATGTGCATCGAATAGGTGTGAGATCGACTGTAAAGGACTGATTTTTTAAGTCAAAAAATTATTCATGCAAATAATCTAATGCTTATCACATTTTTGATTAAAAAATATGATCTACCAAGCCATTATACCGTAAGATATAGGGCGTTTAGGACTGGACTTGAAAACACAGGCAAATAGATTAATTTATCATTTTTCACTCTTTGGTGAGTTGTCCACTGCTTCAATATTACCGTTTTCAGGTATAACATCATCATTATGGTAACCGAGTGTTGCTATGTCGTATTTGGTTGTACTGAAGTAAGGAGTCGCCAATGATTATCGAAGAGGTCGTTGAGCTATCGCGTTTTCAATTTGCGCTGACAGCCATGTATCATTTTTTATTTGTTCCACTCACCCTAGGTTTAGCCTTTATTCTTGCGATTATGGAATCACTGTATGTGATGACCAATAAGCAAGTTTATAAAGACATGACTAAATTTTGGGGTAAGTTGTTTGGGATTAACTTTGCCTTAGGCGTAACAACGGGTTTAGCGATGGAGTTCCAGTTTGGTACTAACTGGTCCTACTATTCTCATTACGTAGGTGACATTTTTGGCGCGCCTCTGGCGATTGAAGGCTTAATGGCATTCTTCCTTGAGTCTACGTTAGTCGGGATGTTCTTTTTTGGTTGGGATCGCTTCAGCAAACGCCAACATTTAGTCGTCACTTGGCTTGTCGCTCTTGGCTCTAATATGTCAGCTTTATGGATTTTGATCGCCAATGGTTGGATGCAAAATCCAGTGGGCTCGGTGTTTAACTACGAAACCATGCGTATGGAAATGACCAATTTTGCCGAAGTGGTATTTAATCCCGTTGCGCAAGTTAAGTTTGTTCATACCGTCGCATCTGGTTATGTTGCCGGTGCCATGTTTGTACTTGCCATTAGCTCATATTACATATTGAAAGGCCGAGATTTACCTTTTGCTCGTCGCTCATTCGCTATTGCAGCAAGCTTTGGTATGGCATCTATTTTATCGGTCATCGTGTTAGGTGATGAATCGGGTTATGAAGTCGGTGAAGTCCAACGTGTTAAATTAGCGGCAATTGAAGCTGAATGGCACACTGAACCTGCACCAGCAGCCTTTACGGCATTTGGTTTCCCTAACCAAGAAACTATGCACACGGATTACGCCGTTAAGATCCCATATGCGATGGGTATCATTGCGACACGTTCTTTAGATGGAGAAGTAACCGGTATTAAGGATCTTATTAAAGATCACGAAGTACGAATTCGTAACGGTATGGTTGCGTATGCTTTACTTGAAAAATTACGTGCTGGTGATAAATCGGTTGAGGTTAGAGAGCAATTTGAAGCAACTAAAATCGATCTAGGTTATGGTTTCTTACTTAAGCGTTATACCGACAAAGTGGTGGATGCGACTGAAGAGCAAATTATTGCAGCGTCTTATGACTCAATTCCTACCGTGGCGCCTATGTTCTGGAGTTTCCGCTTAATGGTTGGCTCTGGGATGATAATGCTATTGGTGTTTGCTGCCGCCTTCTGGCAAAGCACTCGTCATCAAATCGCCGAGAAAAAGTGGGTACTTCGTGCTGCTCTTTACAGTTTGCCACTTCCATGGGTAGCCATTGAAGCTGGTTGGTTTGTGTCAGAGTTTGGTCGCCAACCTTGGACCATTTCTGAAGTGCTACCAACATTCATGTCGGCGTCTAGTTTAACGACGGCGGATCTTTGGTTCAGTATTATTTCGATTACGGTGTTCTATACCATCCTGTTGGTGATAGAGGCTTACTTGATGTATAAGTTTGCTCGTCTTGGTCCAAGCAGCTTAAAGACCGGCCGTTACCATTTCGAAACCCAAGATGCTTAATCTGAGGACCTGATTATGTTTGATTATGAAGTATTAAGATTTATTTGGTGGGCGTTAATCGGCGTGCTGTTGATTGGTTTTACCGTGACAGATGGCTTTGATATGGGCGTAGGTATATTGTTACCCGTTATTGGTAAAGATGATACTGAACGCCGTATTATGATTAACACTATCGCACCACATTGGGACGGTAACCAAGTATGGCTAGTGACGGCGGGTGGTGCATTATTTGCTGCTTGGCCTATGGTCTACGCGGTATCGTTTTCGGGCTTTTATGTGGCAATGATGCTAGTACTATTTGCATTGTTTTTACGTCCAGTCGGTTTTGATTATCGCTCTAAAATTGAAGATCCAAGATGGCGTAAGTCATGGGATAGAGCATTATTTGTCGGCAGTTTTGTACCACCGTTAATCATTGGTGTGGCATTTGGTAACTTGCTTCAAGGCGTACCATTTAACTTTGATGAATATTTACGCGCCACTTATCATGGCGGTCTGTTGGGTTTATTGAATCCGTTTGGCTTATTAGCCGGTCTTGTGAGTGTCACTATGGTGATAATGCAAGGCTCTACATGGTTACAAATGAAGACCGACGGAGAGCTGCGCGTTAGAAGCGCTAAAGCATCGCAAATTTGTGGTGGTCTATTAGTGGTTCTGTTTGGTGCTGCAGGGGTTTGGCTTGTAAACGGTATTGATGGTTATGTTATTACCTCAGCCCTCGACCTTGCTGGCCCGTCAAATCCAACTACTAAGACAGTGGCGGTTGAAGCGGGTGCTTGGTTAACCAACTATGATAAATATCCTCTTACCATGTTATTCCCGGTGTTAGGATTATTAATGCCAATATTGGTGATTTTTGCCAGTCGTTTAAATCGTAGTGGATTTGCGTTCTTTTTCAGTTCGCTTGCGGTTGCTAGTGTCATTTTGACCTGTGGTGCAGCAATGTTCCCATTTGTTATGCCTTCATCATTAGAACCTAATGTCAGCTTAACAATGTGGGATGCTACAGCCAGTCAAATGTCACTTAAAGTGATGACAGTTGCCGCTATTATCTTCGTACCCACAGTATTAAGTTACACCATTTGGACTTACTACAAGATGTACGGCCGCTTAAATCGTGAGTATGTTGAAAACAACAAAAGCTCACTTTACTAAATTAAGGAGCAACGTCTATGTGGTATTTTGCGTGGATTTTAGGGGTATTGTTAGCGTGTTCATTCGGTATCATCAACGCGTTATGGCTTGAGAATACTGAAAATATGGATCGTAACAACGAACTATAAACGTTATATCGTTTGATATAAAAAAACCGCTTTAGTAATAAAGCGGTTTTTTATTGGCTACTCATCTTGTTTACAAAATTAAAATCGACCGGTTTTAACTTATGACTCAAACTAGCATTCATTAGCTTGTTACTTAGTGGCTGTTAACAAAGCCAATTTTATGTTCAGTCGCCGCCTTATAAAAAGCCCAAAAAATATGTAGTACACTCGCCACTGCTAAGTAAGATTTTTATTCAAAGATACCAGGAAATACTGCTCAATTCCCAAGTGTTAACAGAAATATTGTCTATAATTAATTAACGCTAATTGTTTGTTTTTTGAACATGGCAATTTGTTAGTAATGCACTTAACGGGAGATATATAATGAGCAGTTGGATTTTAGTCGCGGATAGCGCACATGCACGTCTATTTAACGCAGAAACAGCAAAATCTACATTAATTGAGATTAAGAGCATGATCCATCCCGAAGCACAGCAGCATGAACAGGAACTAACCTCAGATCTACCAGGCCGTCAGGCTGGAGGAGCAACCAATAGTCATCATTCTGTCGGGGGGAAAACAGAGCCTAAAAAGAATGAGGCTGTCGAATTTGCCAGGGAGATTTGTCGATACCTTGAGGCTGAATATAATGCGCACAAATTTAGCCAATTGATTGTTGTTGCCGCACCTCATTTTCTAGGTAACTTACGCAAAGAAATGAGCACTAACGTCACTAAAGTTGTTACGCTGGAAATAGACAAAGATATTGTAAAGCAGGACATCGACTCGATTAGAGGTCAGCTGCCAATTATCTTACCTAGCTTAGCCACATAAGCTGAAATTTAGATAATTAGGTTCGTTTATTAAGCTGTCATCATCATTACTCGTATGTCGGCAGCTTAATGGGGTATTTTTGTTTTTTTGTCACTTTCATTAAACTGCTGATTGTTAATTAGTCGCTAATCGATGTAATTAAACTATGCCATTAAGCCATGTAATTAAACCGGGGTGGTTAATGCCATATTGGCTCCAGCTTTCGGCTTCATCAATAAGGTATACATTACCGGTACCCAAATCAGTGACAACATAGTGGCTAATAATGTACCGCCAGCGATAGCGATAGCAAAGGGTGGCCAAAAGCCGCCACCGGCAATAATTAGCGGTAAAAAGCCGCCTATGGTGGTGATAGTGGTTGAGCCAATATGACGCCCACAACTGCTCACCGTACTAATGATTAGGGCCAAATTGCCATCGCGCGCCTCGGGAATATCCTCAAGTTCTGCCAAAATAACAATTGCGGCATTAATGGCTAAACCCATCAATCCCAATAAACCGATAATGACGGTAAACCCAAACGGATAGCCAAATACATACACGGATAACAAGCCTAAACCGGCCGATTGAAAAGCACTCAGTAAAATGATGGCGGTTAATCTAAACGAGTTAAACGACAACACCACTGTAGCTAATAATAAAGTGACTACGAGCACAATGTTTGACAATAAATTACCTACCGCCTCATTACGTTTTGCGCTTTCACCACCTATTTCGAGATGATATCCCGCTGGAATGGACAAATTAGCAATAGCATCTTTAACCTCGTTGAGTACTTGTGCTGGTAATACTCCACTGGTGATATAAGCTTCGATAGTATTAACGCGTTCGCCATTTCTGCGCGGTATTGCACCACGACTGACATTTATCTCGTTATAAGATAATGCCGATAGTGGAATGCCTGACCCCGATGGTGACACCAGATTAATCTCGGCTAAACGAGTGGCTTGTTCGCGGCTGTTGTCGCCTAAGCGAACCCGTATTGGCAGTGATTCTGTTTGCTCTAAAATACTGCCACCAATGATCCCAGTAGTCGCCATTTGAATTTGATTAGCAATATCGCTCAAACTTAAGCCACTCATTAAACTGGCGTCTTCATTCACCTGTAACCACACTTTTGGAGCGCCAGAACTGAGGGTGGCACGAGTATGAATCACATCTGGTGTGGCGACTAAAATGCCGCGTACTTGTTCACCTAATGTTTTCAGAGTATCAAGATTAGGGCCATAAATTCGCAGCTCAACCGGAGCGTTAAAGGGAGGCCCTTGTTCCAGTTTTCGCACTAAAATCTGTGCTTGTGGAAATTGGGCATCAAACTCTTTTTGTAATTGCAAAATTAACTGATTGGCGGCGGCATAATCGGTCACTTTAATCATCGCTTGGGCGTAATTGGTTGCCCCTTGTTGCCGTTGAGTTAAGTTGTAATAGAAAGAGGGCGTATTACCGCCAACAACCCATGTAGCTGCGATAATATCGTCAATCTGTTGCAGCTTTTTATCAATCAGTTTGACCTGCTCGAGAGTGTTATCAATACTGACATGAGGTGCCAGGTAGACTTCAATTTGGAACATGTCGCGATCAGACGGAGGGAAAAATTGTTCAGTCATTTTGCCCGCGGCAAAAAAGCCAGCTATCGGTAATATTCCAATTACGATGGCGGTCAGTATTGGCCGAGATAACGCAAACTGTAAACTGGCGGTAAATGCTTGGCTAATTCTTGGGAATGCCATCCCTTGCTGATACCAAGCCGTTGGTTTTTCACTGCGACTGAATCGACCCGCAAGGCCAGCAATAATGGTATGAGAAATAATATATGAGCCGAGTAAGGCGAACATGACCGAAATGGCAATGCCACCCACAAACTCGCCCGCAGCGCCCGGCATTAATACAATAGGTGCAAAGGCTAGCATGGTGGTAATAGTCGACCCTGCTAGTGGTAGCCATAAATGGTGTAAGGTTTTTGATACCGCTTCCAGTTTGCTCATACCTTGTTGACGACGTTGAGCTATGGCATCAACAATCACAATCGCGTTATCGACCATAATCCCCAGCGCAACCACTAAACCTGTTACTGACATTTGGTGGATCGGTAGTCCAGTATATTTCATGCAGGTGAGGGTAAATAATGCGGTTAATGGTAATGATATCGCCACAATCACTGCATTGCGCAGTCCTAATGTTAGCATCAGAACCACTAAAATAATCACAAATCCTTGTAGCAGATTAATCACCAAGTCACCTAATCGGTCACTGGTATAGCTTTGTTGGTCGAATAACCATTGCACCTTAATATTGGCCGGTAAATTAGCTGAAAAATCATCTATGGCGCTGCTTACATGCTGTTGCCACACATCGACTCGATTATTGTTGAGCATGCGTGCAGACACCAAAACGCCTTGCTGACTGTCGATTAAAGCGATACTCGATGCCGGAGTCTTGGCTTGGCGGCTAATATTGGCCACATCCCCTAAGCGAATAATTTGACCATAGTCGTCTACTTTTAACGGCACTTGGCGGATACGATTCTGCGAATCTAACTCACCAGAGACTTCAACTAAGGCTCTAAATTGGCTGTTATTAACTTCACCGGCTGAAATTTTGCTGTCGGCATTATTTAAAATAGCGGCAATACTGGCGGGGGTTAAATGCAATTGACTGATTTTATTACCATCTAGCTCAACTAAAATCTCTTCTTGTGGTGCGCCATAAAGTTTAACAAAATCAGTACCACTGAGCAGTCTTAGACGGCTTTGTAATTCTTTGGCATAACGATTTAGAATATCGGTTCTTACAGGGCTATCGTCAGCCCAAACAAGTCCTAAAATGGCGGTATTGGCATAACCTAGTTGATCATCTAATACACTATTTTGTGCTTCTACTGGCAACAATGATTTACTGTCGGCGATAAGATCTCGAGCGCGTGACCACACCGGATCAGTCTCTGTGACCGTGTCTTTTAATTCTAGCTGGATAACCGAAATCCCGGGGCGAGAGGTCGACTGGACTAGCTTTAAATCTTCTAAACGGCGTAATTGATTCTCTAATACCTCAGTCACAAGTGCTTCAACCCGCTCTGCAGATGCACCAGGGTATTGAGTGATAACAGACGAAAATCGGTTAGTAATATGTGGATCTTCGGTGCGAGGTAGGCTTGAAATCGCCCCTAATCCGGCAACAATTAATAATGCGATAAATAAACTGGTTAGGCGGCCATTTTCTAAAAATGCTTTAATCATAATGCCCCCGCTTTCTTAGTTTGAGCGAGAGTGACTTTCTGGTTAACGACCAATTTATGTAATCCTTGCGATACAATTAAATCGGTTGGTTTTATGGCACCTTGAATATACGCTTGTTGTTCATTGGTATAGATAATCTCTACATCGCGGCGCTCAATGGTATAAAAACCTTGCTCAGCCTCAACTAAGGCAAACACGTTCCATAATCCGCGCACGCCATCGGTTAATGCCGACATAGGCACCCAATAACCAGGTGCTTGCACGTCTTGTTGATACGCCAAATAAGCTATTTCGCCATTGATCACTCTGGCTGAGTCGGGCAAATGAATACGCAACTGAACCGTGCGACTAATGGTATTAACCTCGGCACTAATACCGGCAATTTTAGCGATAAAGGTTTGCTTACCTACACGGACATCTACCATCTGCTCGGCGGTTAACTGCTGTGCGATATCAATGGGTACTCCAATATAAGCCACAGGCTGACTGTTACCAACTAAGGTGAAAACCGGACTGCCTAGCGCAATCACTTCGCCGACATTATGAAAACGTTGGCTGATTTTTCCATTGAATGGGGCTAACAAGGTTGATTTTTCAATTTTCAAATTGGTCGCACTTAAGCTGGCTTCTATACGCTTTTGGTTAGCTTGTAAGCTAATAACTTGTTGCTGGCTTTCATCGAGTTGCTGCTCAGACACATAGTTTTGTTGTTTCAATTTTAGAGTACGGGCTAAGGTGCTTTTTGCTAAATCTATATCCGCTTGAGTTTGCAATAAACTGGCTTGTAATTGCTGTTTTTCTGCGGTCAATAAATCAGTATCAAGCTTCGCTAATATTTGTCCTTTGCTCACAGTATCGCCACTGTCGACTAGGATATTATTCAGTTTACCCGCAAGCTCAAAGCCAATTCCGGTGGTATTGGCCGAGCGAATCGTACCCGTATAAGTTTGCATGTGTTGATAACGGTCGCTTAATGATAAAGGCTGTGACAATACCGTTTGGTACTCAGTTGTTTGTGAATGCTCTTTTACCTCAGAGCCACAACCGCCTAATGAGATTAAGCTTAAACCTAGCGCCCAGTATCGAATGATTGGGGTGAATGTCTTTGACGCGTACATAAGTTTATTCCTTGCAAAGCAATATATTGTGCCAATGTTGATTTATCTTAAAAACCAGTGTTAATAACAATAAGCGAACTCATTAACCGCAAATCGTGACTTGTAACTTAAATGTTAACTAGACTCAGTAGTCTAGTTTTATAAAACTAGACTGTCCAGTCTAGTTTTAGTTACTATAACGCTAAATAATGAGTAGTAACGCTGACACTCGATTGTGCTTAATGGGTTAATTTACGGAACCAACATGACAAAAAAACACACATCGCTTAATAACATTGAACAGGTTAGTTTGAGCCGCAGTGAGCAAAAGCGGGCTCAAGTACTTGAGTCTGCGATTGACCTTTTTTGCCATCAGGGTTTTCCTAATACCAGCATGGACGAAGTGGCAAAACATGCCGGTGTATCAAAACAAACCGTTTACTCTCACTTTGGTTCCAAAGATGATTTGTTTGTTTCTGCGATTGAGTCTAAATGTGTTGTGCATCAACTCACTGGCGAAGCTTTAATTGATGCAGCAAATCCACAACGGGTTATTTTGCAGTTTGCTCTGCAATTTGGTGAAATGATTGTTAGCAAAGAAACCATGACAGTATTTAAAACTTGCGTAGCTCAAGCCGACACTCACCCAGAAGTGTCTAGATTGTTTTATGACGCAGGCCCCAAGCATGTGCTCGGACTGATTAGAAATTACTTAAAAAAGGTTAATGAGCATGGTGAATACTTTTTTGAAAATCCGCACGAAAGCGCAGTTAGATTGTGTTTAATGTTATTTGGCGAACTAAAATTGCGCCTGGAGTTAGGCTTAGAGATAGGTGATTTACTGACAACCAGACAACAATACTTGCAAGATACTGCCGAGATGTTTTTGCGAGCTCATCAAGTTGACGTAAAATAAACCAATAAAAGTTGAACTTAATTGGCGCGATAACAGTATTATCGTAATTAAACTAAGGTGCTATTAACCCAACGTGCTATTAAGCCAAGGTGCTATTAACCCAACGTGCTATTAAGCCAAGGTGCAGTTAAGCCAAGTTAATAGCTAACTTATCTCATTATTTGAAGGGAAGCAGATTGATATGACGCTTTATAACGTTAACGTAATTCAGCCAAAATCATTGAGTACATCAGCTTTGTCAATTTTGCTAGCATCGGGACTGTTGTTAAGTCAGCATGCTTTAGCAGCGCCAGAACGTTCACCATTTTCGCTCACTGTGGCTCGTACATCAACGGGTACCGCTAATGTTGGGGCTGATAGCAATAACCCTAATCAGTTACAACGTGATGCTTGGAAGACCAGTTTTTCGGCTAGCATGCCACTCAATCGTCAGTGGTCAATTGGGGCAAATCTAGGCTACGACAATCTCGATTACGACTGGGATATGAACCAAAACACTCTGTTACGCAGCAGTACTGAACCTTGGTCAACCATACATCAGTACAGTGCTGGTTTATCGTTATCTTACCGTCTTGATAATCATTGGATGTTTCTTATAGCCCCCAAACTGCAATACGCCTATGCCGATACTGCATCATCTTCAAATGCGCAAAGTTATGGTGTCGTTGCCTCGGGCATGTACCGCTTTGATTCCGGCAATATGCTCGGCTTTGGTGTTGCATACTTAAATGATATTTCAGAAGTGCGCACCGTACCTTACTTAGCCGTACGTTGGCAGATAAACGAGAAGTGGGTACTTGCTAACCCGTTCCAAGCTGGTTTTAGTGGTCCTGCAGGATTAGAGTTAAGTTATCAGTATAACCGTGACTGGAGTTTCGGTGTGGGTAGCTCAATGCGAACAGAACGTTTTTTAATTGCTGATGATGACAAAACCATTGAAGTAGAAGAATGGGTAGGCTTTGCTCGCGCAGGCTGGCAAGCAACGAGTAATGTTAGCCTTAATGCGTATGCAGGTTATTATTTTGGTGGCGAAATGGAGTTAAGTTATCCAGACGTTACGGAAGACATGGAAAACCAAGCAGCATTAGGTTTAGTGTTTAAACTGACGTTTTAATGATAAGTGTTAACCTAATATAATAAAAATGCCGCTGATATCAGCGGCATTTTTATATCAACAAGTTAGCGTAAACGTTCAATTAAAAGTAAGTGACTTCTTTTACGCGTTTAGGGCGATTTTGTTGTTCGTACAACTGCCATACTTGTTTAAAGTCCAGAGCTAGCTCCGTGACATAAAACTCACCAGAAGGGTAGGTCTTAACCACTTTAGCGCCGCGAATAATACCACTCACGCTAGATTTAACGTTGTCGTCAGTTAGTAACCATTCACTTACGTCGCTATTAGCCGAAATTTTTTGTCCATATACCTGTTCCGCCAACTCACGGTAAGCGGCAATTTTTGAAGCTTGCATCGCCATTAAAATACGATGTGATGGCTCTTTACTGGGCTGAGTCGCCAAAGGGGCATAACCAATTGCCGTTAGCGTTGGGAACGAGGCTGGCGCTTCGGTTTCCCACTGAACATATTTATCTTTGCTCACACAGCCAGTGAGCAGCAATAGCATAATTAACATCAACGACTTCATAGCTTATCTCCTAATACGGTGTAACGACTGTCGCCCTTATTCTCGTGGCGATACAGTAAACCATTGCGTGATTCAATGAGTTCAGAGGGTTGTAAATAACCCGACAAACTCGATGCTGCCACAAATGATTGCACCGCTGAAAGGACGCGATTATTGGTCACATTAACCACACGGCCGTTAAACACAATTCCTTCAGGGGTTAGGGTCATGGTTGACACTAATACGTGTGAAACCGGTAAATCTGCACGTAACAGTTCCCAGTTGCGGCTCAACATAAACTCGCCTTGTTCTGTGGCGCGCAAATTTGTCGCCACATTTAAATCGACTAAGTTAAATTCATGAGCGTGGAACGCCGCGAGTAATCCTTGTTGTAACTGTAATGCTAATTCATTGGTTGCATTTAAATTACTGGTCATCACTGGCGTAGAAATCAGCAGTGGTTGATCTGGGCGCAAGGCGTCGTTTTGTAACACTAACTCGTTAACTAACTTTTCTGCCCACACATTCACTTGGCCTTTGGGTGATATCCCCGCAGCCTGAATATCATAAGCCAGTTTATCGTGATAAACCTCATTTTCGTCGACGATTTTGACAAATTTACCGTTATTGCTAAAGGCAAGGTTATTGGCAGCATTAGGCGTTTGGGTGCATGCCGCTAACGATAACGACGCAAGCATGACCGTGGAGATAAAAAGCCTGTTAATCATAATAATTCCTCTAACAAATAATGCCGCTAGTCTTGGTATAAATGAGTCATTTAATCGCCTTGTACATCGATAACTAAGGCCAATTATGTACTCTTTCTTATTGGTGTCTTTATATCGGCAAATGCGTTAAAAGCTTTACTGTAATAGTGCAACATCGAAAATAACCACTAATATAGTTAGTCGGCACAATTTTTGCTTTGATTAAAATAGAGTAAGCTGAATTTACACAATTGTGCAAAATAGACGATTTTTTGACATTAGGACATTGTATGTTGATCCGACACAGCCCTGTTAACCGAACTAAAACCTTCAATCACCTTGCCGTAATAGCAATGCTATGCGTGAGTGCATTGTGTGTATCGTCGGTATTGGCTGAACAAATTGAAGTGACTGGTAAGGCTAAAATCGTGAATGGCGATATAGATAAAGCCCGTGAGGACGCCATAAGCCAAGCATTAAATTACGCCAGTTTAAAAGCCGGGGTGAACTTTTCCAGTGAACAACAAGTCAACCAAGGTCGGCTTACTCAAGATACCTTTCAAATTCAGCGGATGGGATCGGCCAATAACGTTGAATTAATGAGTGAAATGATCAGCCAACACACCATTACCGTGGTGTTACAGCTTGATCTCAGCGAACAAGAACCTAACGCACAATGTAAAAGCCAGTCTCTCAAGGCCGCGATTATGTTGCCACAAGCCTATTTACAAGAACGCGAACAGTTACGTTATGGTCAATTAGCTCACTTTGAAGAGCGGATCACCGAGCAATTAGGTAAAGCTATCAATGCACAGTCGCGATACAGTTTTGCACGACTACATGCCGATGAAAAAATTGATAACACCAATCAACTGGTCAACTTTAAAGGATATCGTATTCCCAGTTGGTTAGGCGAAATTACCGACAGCCAATATCTGCTGCAACCTGAAATCATTGATATTTCGACCGAGCCAGCTCAAAGTAGTTATATGGGCTTTGTCGAGGATGATCCACTAAGGCAGTTTATTTTTAAATTAACCCTTTACCATGGGATCAGCGGTGAAGTGGTGTGGTCAGAATCATTCGCCACCTCAGCGCCGTGGGAATTTGAAAGACAAGAAATCGTCTCACCTGCTAACCAGCGGTTTTGGCGATCATCTTATGGTCAGGCGATCAGCGATATTTTACAGCAAAGCGTGATGTCGCTGGATAAGCAGTTAAACTGTCGTCCATTACTAGGCCAAATTGTTGCCAGGCAAGGGGATCGTATTATCATCAATTTAGGCCGTAAAAATGGCGTTAAAATGGGTGATAAGTTCCAAATCGTATTACAAAAAAATATCCCAGACAGATTTAATTCCATGCGCGCCATCGCCACTAAAAGTCGTGCCAATGTGGTTATCGAACAAGTTACCGAAGACAGCTCAACCGCAATATTTGACGGCATCGACAGTGCAGATAATATTCAAGTAAATGATATTGCGATTAAGAACTAATGATTGGTTACTAGAAGCTAATTGTTCAGACTTAAGTGCTAAGTGCTAAGTGCTAAGTGCTAAGTGCTAAGTGCTAATCGATAAGAGTAAGTCGATTATGAATTAGTTGGTTGTTAATCAAGCAATTAAATATAAAAGGTTTAATTCGATTATAAACTCAGTATAATCACTGGGTCTCTCTATAGCTCAACAGGATAGAGCAGCCGCCTCCTAAGCGGCCGATCGGGGTTCGAGTCCCTGTGGGGAGACCATATGACCTATTTTCACCTTAAAAATCAAATACTTAACAAAATCGTAAAAAGTTGTGCCGCCTATGTGCCGCCTCTGGAAACCCTTTTTTTGTAATTTTTTTTCGAGCATTCTTCAAAACTCCGCTTTTCGATAGTTTTAACTCAATCATGGACCTTAATCGCTGTTTCTCATTGTTTGCTTGTTAAAAGTAAAACTTGGTTTGTGTTGGCATAACAAAGTATTAAGGACATATTGAACCCTTCGAAATATGATAATCTTACTATTATCAACATTATGCTAAAAATTAAAAAAATTGAAGTCTTTTCCATACTGCAAAGTTGTGATAAATATAATGACAACACCGCTTAAGCTGCTTAAGTAGTAACTCAAATTTGCAGTCTGTTAAACTAAAATATTAGCTTAATCAAAGATATACAATCAGTATCATAAAAATGGATTTTTATCGTGATCACTAAGAATATTTCTCAAGCTCAAATGCTGTTCCCCAAGTCTCAGTACCCGATACACAGCGCTTATATTGATTTGTTTACTACAATGATTAGTCGCGTTGATAGTGGTGTGACTGAATCTGATATCGAAATTTTATCAATTGCTTTGGGTGATAAAGCACATCAGCTATTCAAGACAGTGATCGCTAAGGCTGGTGTTACAGATAAATTAAACAGTTTAATGCTTGATGCGCTTCAACTTAAAATTGAAAATAAGAACAGGCTTACAGCAAAGCAATCTGAGTTACCCAAAGGGTCTAATAAAGCCGTTGTGGAGTTGATTTTATTACAATATAAAGTAAAGCCCAATGAAATTGAAATTAAAAAAAGACTCACTACAAACCAAATTGTGCGCCCTAAAATAGCTAATAAAGACATTATTGATATTGTTACGCCAAAGAGTCAAAGCAAGCCAGGCAATGTTGCGGTTGGTGTACAACAAACTATTTTACAACAGCAACTCATTGTGGCGCGGCATAACCTGACTGCGATATTACAAAGTAAGGATCAAGAAATTGATGTAAACACCTTGCGGCAAAAAAAAATAAAACAAATCAAACAAATCAAACAGATGTTCCCACCAGAACAGTATCCCAAGTACCGTCAATTCATAGACTTTTTAATTCAATATTCAACGAATGACCCTCTACACATTTCAGCTGATGATATGCAAAATATATCAGCTGCATTTGGTACTGAAGAGCTGAATATTTTCAGGTCGATCAGTGGTGATATTACGATAGAGGAAAAAATTAAGCACATAAGCTTTAAAGGGCTTCAACTTAAAATATCAATTAGAAAAAGGCTCAACGATACAAATCTAGAGCTATCCAAGGATGCTAGCTTAGCCGTCATAAAGGACGTTATAGGACGATACCAAGCTAAAATTAACGCTATTGAAGTTAAGATACGTCAAGAATTACAAGAGAAAGAACAAGCACACAAAGCTGAGCAATTAAGGTTAAAAGAACAACGCGAAATCGAACGGAAAAAGCACTTTTCAGATTTCCCTGCTTTTGGGATCAAAAATATTCCAAAAGACTCTGAAGCGGATATTCTTCTAAATAAGCTAATGAAAAAGCAAATCAGTCAGGATGAAAAAAAGTGGCTAGATAATAAAAGCTTCACTAATGATCTGGTTGAAAAAAAATACCATCTTCAACTCGCTCACAACCATTATCAAAATTGGAAGCAAAAAAGCTTACCTTGGGAACTGGTTAATGCCAGCGCAGCCTATCGCAAGGCGGAAGAACTGAGCAAAATTAAAAAAGCGTTAGATGAATCATATCCTTTTAATATTCCTAAGAAAGAAAAGAAATTAAAATCTGCCTTGTTAACCACCTATGGTGGAGTGTGTAGAGACTTAGCCATGTATGGCGATGCTATTAAGTTAGGCCTTGAAGCACATAACGTGACGCCTCTAAATTTCAGGCCATGCACTTTGCTCGGTGCTATTCATATCGCAACAGGGGAGTTTACTGCAGGTCACGAGTGGTACGACAAAGCAAAAGAGCGAGGTTTTAGCCAAGAGGCCTATGATAACGATATAAAATCTATTTACCTTAGAGCCAGTGATGATATCAAAACTAGACTCAAACAAAACCTAATATCCACCGGGCACAAGTATAAATGGCTGATAAGTGATTAATGCCTGTGATAGCAATGCTTACAGCGACTCAACACCGGCCAGAATGCTTTGTGCTATGTAGTGTTAATTAGCACTACATTAGCTTCTGGAATTCTTGAAATAATCCAAGGTTGTAATGCTGGAATTCATGTCGAAACAAGAGCAGGAATTTCTGGCAATTCCCGCAATCAATCTGAAGCTCGTAATTACAAATCTAATCGCTATGGTGATGAGTTTGTTGTGCAGTTGAATTAGGGGGTGAAATCGTGACTAGAGTACATGAGTGGACGTTAAGCTATTCACAAGCTAATGGTAAAATTGAGCCTAACCGCTCTAACTTGGAGTTCTGTCAATAAGTGTACGTAATCCGAAATTAATAGTTAAATGAGGTCGTAATAAAAATGTTCAACTAAGATAGAAAAAGGAGTATTGTTAGTGCGTTATAGAATATTCAACATATGCTTAAGGAAGAGTAATGGATCCATTTTCACAATTGTTTGCAGCTTATCTGCACACGGTAAGCAATAGTATTGCTGAAGTGTATGTTGATTCAATGAACACCACGGTTACCTCGCAAAGCTTAGTATACAACGATACTAATATTCGATTTCAGCATCAGTTATGGAAGATAAAACCGACTAGCGTTTGTTCAGACCTTGAGCAACAAGCTACTCAATTCTCTAAATGCACTCAACAAGCCAAGGCTATGTTCACCGAACTTTGTACTCAGCTATCCAGCATGGAAAATCTGAATCAGAAAGGGCGAAGCTTATCTAATATGTATTGCAATGCATCACTAAGTTACAAACCTATGATTGCCTATATCAGCGAACCTAAGCAAAAGACTGAGCAAGAATTGAAAGAAAAGGAATGTAATTTTATGATTTTGAAAGCGATTCAAGATAATAGTTCTGAAACTTTGAAGCAGAAAGATACCGCATGTGACTTTGTAAGATAAGGAAGAAAATTGAGAATTAAACTTAATGGTATTCATTAGATAAAAGTAGCCAATTCAGTTACTATATCAAAAATGAATTTATAAAAATATTTAACAAATAATGGCTAGTTCAACTCAAATTAAAGCACTAATGCAATCGTATATTGATAAAGATGACGACAGATTTTTATCTGTTGCGCTTCAGGTTGCCGCTCATGAAGCCAGAAATGGGCACGGTAAACTTGCTCAAGAGCTTAAATTATTAGTTGAATCAGCTAAAAAAATTAGTGCAAAAAATCTCCCTATTTCAATTGCCAGTGGCGTGAAAGATTCATCAGGATTACTTACAACAACACATCCAAAACTTCGCTTTTCAAATTTAATAGTATCTTCAGAAGTAAAAGACCAATTAAACAGGTTAGTAAAAGAACAAAAGCATCTCGCAACTCTAAAGAATCATGGCTTATCTCCTAGGAGAAAGCTTCTTCTAGCTGGTAAGCCTGGTACAGGAAAAACATTTACAGCTTCTGTATTAGCTGGAGAGTTAGATTTTCCTTTATTTGAAGTTCGTTTAGATGCTGTAATTACAAAGTATTTGGGAGAATCTTCTGCAAAGCTTCGCCAAATATTTGATACTATTAGAGAAGTTCGTGGTGTTTATTTCTTTGATGAGTTTGATGCCTTAGGTTCACACCGCGGAAATAGTAATGATGTTGGAGAAGCGCGCCGAATTCTTAATAGCTTTTTACAGATGCTTGAGCAAGATAATTCAAATAGTGTGATTGTTTGTGCTACTAACCACATAGAAGCTCTAGATCATGCATTATTTAGGCGTTTCGATGATGTGATTCGGTATCAATTGCCCTCGAAAGAAGAAATTATTGAATTATTTAAAACTAGGCTTCAAAGTTATGTCGCGAGTAATTTTTCATGGAAAAAACTTCCTTTAATTTCTGAAGGGTTAAGTAACGCTGAAATTACTATTGCAGCAAATGATGCTATCAAAGAAATGCTAATTTATGATCACAATTCAATTACACTCTCGATGCTCCAACAAGCTATTGAGGGTAGAAAAAAAATCAGCCAACACTTTATGGTGTAAGAAGGATTCTTAATGGCACGTAATAGATTTGATAAACCGCATTTTTTTATAAACCGTTCAGCTACTTCTTACGAATTTTCTTCACCATCTATAGGTGGGAGTTCTTCCTCTGAAATACCAGCTCAAGACAGACATCATCATAGTGGTAAGCTTCGGCAAGAACTAGAATACGTGGTCAAGGACTTATCACGAGTAAAGCAGTACATACCTGAAGCATTTCTTGAGATGGGAGTTGGAATTCAAGTAGAGTTTGAAAGCTTTCCCAATGTTGAAATGGCAGTCCAAAGTCTTGCAAATGACACTCAAGGGATCGTCTTACACAATGTAAAGACGATTAGTGTTAATGGGCAAAAAACCACCATTGCTACAGCTTTTGTACCTGATGGCAAGTTAGATTTTTATGAAAAGAAATTAACTGATTATGAATCGTACAAAACAAACAAAAATGACAAACCAACAGATCATCAAAAATTAATTGATTCCATTAAATCAATTCGTAGTGCTTCATTTTTTGCAATTTGGGCAGATGATGACTCCCTCCTTCCTGAAGATAAAGATTCTGACGTTTGGTGGGAAGTGTGGTTATCTACACCGAAAAAAAGTCGTCAGACACATAATTATTACAATGAGATCATTTCAGACTTTACTAAACTGGCAGGCATTGCTGAAATCGAGGTATCTCAACATAAACTTCGATTCCCAGAGCACACTGTGGTTCAGATAAAGGCTAGCCAAAGTCAGTTGGAACAAAACGCTAACCTGCTTTTTAGAGTATCTGAAATACGCTACCCTAAAGTCACCGCTGAATTCTTCGATTCTATGGAGCCAGCTGAGCAAGGTGAATGGTCAGAAGAATTACTTCAACGTCTAAATCATTCTTATACTGAGGCTTCTCCATATGTTTGTATTATTGATTCTGGTGTAAATGTTGCTCATCCTTTGTTGTCGCCATTTGCTGGTTTAGCAGATCAAAGAACAATAACAGATGATAGTGATCCCACTGACGCAATGGGACATGGCACAGAGATGGCTGGGATAGCAATGTGGGGAGACTTAACTGATAGATTAAGTTCATCAGATATAATAACAATTAATCATAGGTTAGAATCAGTCAAAACCATCCGATTTAATGGTGATAATGTAGGTAAGCCTTTAGGATTAGTTACTGAAAATGCTATATCGGAAATAGAAAACTACAAACCTGAACGGTCACGTGTTTACTCAATGTCGTTATCATCAGGTATTGGGACCGATAGAGGAAGGCCATCATCTTGGTCTAGTGCAATGGATATGCTTGCAGTCGATTACCTCGGAGAGGGTGCATTTCCTAGATTATTTACTGTATGTGCGGGGAATGCCTTACCTATTGAGGGGATTGAGTACCCCGAGCGGAATTACCTAAGTGATATTCATGATCCTGCACAGGCATGGAATGTATTAACGGTTGGTGCCTATACAGAAAAAAATACACTTACAGAAGCTTCTGACTACCAACCTTTAGCCCCGAAAGGTGGTTTATCACCATACTCGACAACATCTCTCAATTGGGATAGAAGAAACACACCTATAAAACCTGAAGTGGTATTTGAAGGTGGAAATGTTGGCCAAGATCAATTAGGCGTCAGTGTAGGAATGCAAGATTTACAGTTGCTTACTACAAATAATAACTTCTCACAAAGGCACTTCCAATGTACAAATGCGACCAGTTCTGCAACAGCATTGGCAGCAAGGTTTACTGCCCAAATAAAATCACAATATAGCGACCTTTGGCCTGAAACCGTTAGGGCGCTGATAGTTCACTCTGCAGATTGGACTGATGCAATGTATTCTTTGATTTCCGTAAACCGTAATCAAGATAACATCAAGAAGTCAGATATGGCTAAATTAGTTCGTAAAGTAGGCTTTGGAGTCCCTAATCTTAATAAAGCTCTGAATAGTGCAAGTAACTCTTTAACATTGGTAATTCAAGATGAATTACAGCCTTATGTTAAGCCAAAATCTAAAGAGACAAAGACTAAGGATATGAATTTACATGATTTGCCTTGGCCAGTTGAAGAATTAATGAAAATTGGTGAGGCTGATGTAGAGCTTACAATAACAATTTCTTATTTTATTGAGCCAAACCCGTCAAGCCGTAATGTGTTAACTAAATATAGTTATGCTAGTCACCAGCTGAGGTTTGACGTCAAGCATCAAGGTGAATCAGACAAACAGTTCATGAGGCGTATCAATAAAAAGGCAGAGGGAGACAAGCCTGATACTTTAGACGATAGCCATTGGCTCCTAGGCAAGCAACAACGTCATAGAGGATCTATTCATAAAGATGTTTGGCGCGGCAGTGCTGCAGATCTTGCTTCTAGAGGAAAGATCGCTATTTATCCTACCAGTGGATGGTGGAAGACTCGTAAAACACATGAGCGATATAATTCACAAGCTCGATATGCGTTAATAATTTCACTTTCGGTTCCAGAAGTTGAAGTTGATATATACAGTGAAGTCGCACAGAAAATTTCTACTAATATACAGACCCCAATAGCCATTAGTGTTTCATAATTTTGATACTAATAAGAATTTGTTGTATCGCAATTTAAATTCTTATTAGTAGTTCCTTTCTCTCCTCAGATGAAAGCTGTCCTATTTCCCTAACCAATCTATTAACATTCGACTCTTGTTCAAAAGTTCCAAGCAGATGCGCAGTAGTGATACCTAGTTCTTGCCTAACATGTTCAATATCTAAATGAGCATAGGTACTTGCTGTGATGCTGGCTCTTTTTTAAATCTCTGTCTCGCGCCAGTCTGCTATGACCTAACAACTTTCCTGACAGAGGGGGGGAGTTTGAATAAAGTACTAAAAAGTTGCCGCCATCCATAACGCTCCAGCTTGCTAGGGTGCGTCTTAAATCGTCAATGGTGATAAATATTTTGAAAGCACGGTACTTGGTTCAGTACCGTGACGTTTAGTAACAGATCGGCTAAGTCATACCAAAAGCGACCTCTGCCTGCTCTTTTGAACACTTTCTTCGAGCACTTTTTTCGATCATGTATTCGGGCACTTTTTTCGATGATGTTTCAATTGCATTTTTGATGACTTTTTTATTTATAGGCAGATCATTTATGTCTGTCGCTATCGCAGTCTGATCGGCTTTAGCGTTATAATTGCACTTCATTTTTTGTTGCTAGGAGCAGTTGTTTGTCACATTCATATATTCCGTTGGATCTTTATAAGCGTAAGTGGATTTTTAACCATAAAGATTTGCCTGTATCAGATGATGATAAGGCCTTGATTAAGCCATTGACCGATAAAAGTGCCATGGAAGTGTGGGATAAGTGGATAAGCAATAAGAGCAGTCGTGCAGAGCTGTTTGAAAAAGGTGATTGGCCAATAAAGCAAGATGCTTGGGCGGCAACTGAACATTGGCAGTCGGCATGGGATTCTAATGATAATGCGATGCCTGAAGCAATTATTGCGCATATTCAATGGCCTGATGATGCGGTGGTGTACTTTTGCTATGAAAAATACCAAATAGTTGAAACTCGCTGGGATGTGTTTGTGCGTAATTGGAAGTGCTTTTTATTTTTTGATGATGGTCCAATTTTAATCTCGCCAAAGCACAAGCAAGCATTGATGTTTCTACAGAATGGCCAATATAAATTAGGCGTTCGCGGTTAAATTACCCGACTTGAGTTGCGGTTGTTGGTTAAACGGCTGATGGTGTAGTCGTTGATATTGCAGTTTTTTAGAGAGTTTATATGAAATTATTAGCTTCAATTGGATTGAGCTTCTCGTTAATGATGCCGTTGTTGGCGCAAGCTAGCATGATTGCAGATGTTGGTGTAGCAGAGCAAATGACAGTAGCAGAGCAGCCATTGATATTGAATGGCGCTGGTGTACGCAATAAGTTTTTTATGGATTTATATGTGGGTAGTTTATATCTGCCAACAAAAGTGCACACTCTAGAAGATGTGCTTACTCAGCCGATAGCGGTGATCCAGCTAACGATTACTTCTGGGATGATCACTTCAAACAAAATGCGTGATGCCATTACTGACGGTTTTGAAGCTGCTACAGACAATGACACACACTCAATTGCCAAAGATATTGAACATTTTACCCAATTGTTTGCAGATGAAATTGTCGACGGTGATCAATTTACTTTTGTCACCCAAAAAGGCAAGGGCGTGAGCAGTATCAAAAATGGTAATGCTCAGGGAGATATTGCTGGAGAGGCATTTCGTCAGGCTTTACTTAAGATTTGGTTAGGTGAAACTCCGGTACAACAAAGTTTACGCCAAGCTATGCTAGCTCAATAAATCACCTGCTAGGTTCTAGGGCGGACTACTAGGTTCTAGGGCGGACTACGTCCTGCTAGGTTCTAGGGACAGCTTCGCTGCTAAGATTTTATAGCCTCTAGCCGCGAAGCGTCCTAGCAGCGCAGCGCTCTAGGCTGTTGCTAAGTTTTATTAGGCTGAAAAGTCATTACCCAGTGTTGAAATGGTAGAAGTTTTACCTTTGTCATTGTAGGTCAAGCTTGAGGCATTGCGGCTGGCTTGTAATGCCTGGGCAAATCGATTGAGGCTGGCGATATTGAGCTCAATCAAGCTGGCATTCTGACTGTTGATGTCTTTGCACTCGGCGAGAATAGCTTTAGCTCGTGAGACTTGTTGTGCCAGTTCAGTATCGGTGGTGAGCAGATTGTGTTGTGGGTGGCTTGCCAGTTTTTCGTCAGTGGCTTTCATATTGAATAAGCACTGGGTTTTATCTTTGGAAAGCGCCAGCAGTTTGTCGGCATCTTGTTTGGATAATGCCGCTTTCTCTTCAACAATAAGCGATTTCAGCTGCGTTAATGTCTGATTTTGACTATCAAGCAGTTGGTGTAGCTCTTTGCGTTGATCTTCGCTTGCTTGCTTGTGTAATGGCTGGTTTAACTCTGTCATAAATTACTCTTAGGTTTTTTTAACTAACACTTCTCTATGATGCAAGTTTGCACCTATTATCTGTGTGTCGTTAAAACAAGTTAAAGAGTAACGTTTAACGGTTACTCTCTGTCAAACGATAAACCGCCTAGCTCTGCTTCAAAGCTGGCAATATTCGCTGCAAGCTTTTCTGGATCGACTTTATATCGTCCCTCAGAGATTGCTTGCTTAATTTCAGCGACCTTTTTTTGGTCTACTTCTGGTAACGATGCCATTTTTGTTTGCGCGCTCTGAAGCTGTTGAGCTTGAGAGGTAATGCTAACGGAATCTGTTTTAACCGGTGCAGCTGATTTTGGGGCTGCAGTAGTTGTAGATTGCGTAGCAGACTGCGTGTCACGTGCAGTGCGCATTTGTGTATTGGTAGCAGTGTTATGCTTAATATCAATTGCCATGGGAGGCTCCAGCGTAATGAATCAGGTTTTCCAATCAGGCTATCGGCACCCCAGGAAAAAACTTTAACGCTATTTTACATTCTTACTTCAACTTCGCCAACGCCAATTACAACCGCATCGAATTGTTTGCTAGTGTTACTGTTTTTTACTCTGATAACCTCATCGATATTGCCATCACGCAGTGCTTCTCCAAGGGTTTTTATTTCTACATTAGTGGTTTTAGCATAAATAGAAACAGTGTCACCTTTGCAAACAAAGCACAGGTTATTACTTAATACTGGAGAGTCTTTCGCTACCCGACGTTTCACCCGCGAGCCGATTAATGTCGTGGTGTCGGAAAAAAACTGACCTTTTAAGCTATATTGGTCAACATACATGACTTGTAAATGATGTTCGCCAATAATTTGGTCTGGGGACAATAGTTGGTTAGCTACCACAACAGGGTATTGGATTTCGACTCGAACAGAGAGATACATTTGCCATGGATAGTCATAGTCTGGGCTATTACAACTGAGTTTTACCATGTTATTTCGACTAATAGCCCTTTCACTGGCAAGTTCGACATTAATCGGTGGGTAACAGGCTGGTGGACTGATTCTGCCCTCAAGGTTTTGTGGGGTTATTTGCACTTTAGCTTTTGAGTCAGCATCAATTTTTTTGGCTACCGCCTCTTTAGCTAACGCATAAATGGTCGATAGTGAAGGTGTGATAATTTCTTCGCTAGCAATTGCAGGCAAAGAAAATGTTATTGAACACAAAAAACATAAAAAAAATACTTTCATAATGAAGATACTAGCTTGTTTTGCCAGAATGCACCTATACTTTGAAAAACGAAAAATATGCGAGTAATCTCTGCATACACAATAAGCTAAAATAAATGGGCTAGGGGACATAAGAATAACATTATCCCTTCGTCAAAAAAGTGTCAGTTCACAGTGCGAGCTAATTTATACAAAATTAAAGCAAGTTGCATGCCCACTTTTTGATTCATTAAATTGAGATGTATTTGTTACATTGGTGATGGTTTACACTCAAATTGAGTGACCATCAGTAAAATATGTACTAACCGTATTATGCTAAACCAAGGTTTACTATAATTTCAAAGAACAATTTTTATCCTTTTGGGTGACAGTTAACTACAAGGCCTTGTTATGTCGAGCATTTTAGATTCAGTAAATAAACGTACCCAACTTGTCGGGCAAAACAGACTCGAGCTGCTATTGTTTAGGCTTAGCGGCCGTCAACGGTTTGGCATTAACGTGTTTAAAGTGAAAGAGGTGTTGCAATGCCCACCACTGACTACGTTGCCTAAATTAAACCGTTTTGTTAAAGGTGTTGCTCATATTCGTGGCTCAACCATTTCCGTTATCGATTTAAGTGCCGCAACGGGTGGACGCCCACTGACATCAACAGAAAATTGCTTTATTATCATTTCTGAATATAACCGAAGTATTCAAGGCTTTTTAGTCAGTTCAGTTGAACGTATTATCAACATGAATTGGGAAGCCATTATGCCTCCACCGCAAGGTTCTGGCCGCTCTTCTTATTTAACTGCGGTGACAGAGATTGAAGGTGAGTTGGTAGAGATTTTAGATGTTGAAAAAATTCTTGATGAAATTTCACCGGTTAAGACTTCTATCAGTAAAGAGCTCAATGAAGCATTAACTATTGATAGAGAACAGCATTATCATATTATGGTTATTGATGATTCTGCTGTAGCACGTAAACAAATTATTCGTTCGTTAGAGTCATTAAATCTGCAAATCGATACCGCTAAAGATGGTAGAGAGGCGCTGGAAAAACTGAAAAGTATTGCCGCAGAAATGGATGATGTTTCAGTTGAAATTCCGTTAATCATTTCTGATATTGAAATGCCTGAAATGGATGGTTATACCTTAACGGCTGAAATTCGTAATGATCCAAAATTAAAGAATATCAAAGTAGTATTGCACACATCATTAAGTGGTGTATTTAACCAGGCGATGGTACAAAAAGTAGGGGCTAACGACTTTATTGCTAAGTTTAACCCCGATGAGTTAGCCGCAGCGGTTAACAAACATTTAAGTTTATAAACCTTTTATTATTGCAAAAGATTGCAAAATATTGGAGGTTGAGTTCATAGGCTTACCTATTAGGAAGATAATGTGACAGATAAATCACTTGCTGAAGCAGAGTACAATCAATTTAGGCTGTTTTTAGAACAGCATAGCGGTATTGTGTTAGGTGAGAACAAACAATATTTAGTCCGCAGTCGTTTAGCGCCTTTGATGGGGAAGCATAATTTGCCTTCTTTGTCTGAGGTAGTTAAAAAGTCGATGAAACCGATAGAACGGCAACTGCGCGCTGAAGTGATAGATGCGATGACCACCAATGAAACGTTATGGTTTCGAGACCGTTATCCATTTGAATTACTGCACAATACTCTATTGCCTGAATACAGTAAGCTTGGCAGACCATTAAAAATTTGGTCGGCTGCGTGCTCTTCAGGTCAAGAACCTTATTCGTTGGCCATGACGGTGTTGGAATATCAACAACGTAAACCTGGTGCTTTACCAGGAGGCGCGACAATTCAGGCAACAGATTTATCACCTTCTATGCTAGATCGTTGTAAAAATGCTGAATATGATGGTTTAGCACTTGCTCGTGGTTTGTCTGAAGAACGTAAACGTCAGTTTTTTGATGCTTTACCTTCGGGTAACATGAAAGTTAAAGATAATGTGAAGCGATTAGTTAACTTTAGAGCCCATAATCTACTTGAAAGTTATAGCCTATTAGGTAAGTACGATATTATTTTTTGCCGCAATGTGTTGATTTACTTTGCTCCTGAGGCAAAGGCTAAAATTTTGCGGCAATTTGCTGCCGCACTTAATCCTAAAGGTATTTTATTTTTGGGTGCGTCAGAATCTCTTGCGGGATTAACCGAAGAATTTAATATGGTTCGCTGTAATCCTGGAATTTATTATCAAAAGAAAACCTAGATAATATAATAGCTTAATCTATTTATCATGCCGGCATTCGTCGGCATGTTTGTTTTTATCTTTTATTACCTCATAAATTAAATTGTTGGCATAACCTTTGCTTTATTTCTACCAGTTAGCTGATGGAGGCAATTTTATGGCGATTAATTTCGATAATGCATTAGGTGTTCACCAATACTCTTTGGGCATTCGAGCTCAAAGAGCAGAAGTGATTTCAAGTAATATCGCCAATGCCAATACTCCTCATTATAAAGCTCAAGATGTCAATTTTGCTTCTGCTATGCAAGCGGCAAGCTCGCATCAGAAAGGCTTGAGTATGAGCCAAACCACAGAGAAACATTTTGATTTAACGGCGTTAAGTCAACAGCATGTTCAATATCGTATGCCAAATCAAGCTGATACTGGCGATGGTAATACTGTCGATACGCAGAAAGAGCAAGCAGCATTTATGCAAAATGCGCTCGAATATCAAATGTCATTAGGCTTTCTTGAGGGAAAATTTAGTGGCATGCGTAAAGCATTGCGAGGTGATTAATTATGAGTTTATTTAATATTTTTAATGTTTCTGGTTCAGGTATGTCTGCGCAGTCAGTGCGTTTGAATACCACCGCCAGTAATATTGCCAATGCTGATTCTGTGTCTAGCAGTGTCGATAAAACCTATCGCGCGCGTCATCCTGTTTTTGAAGCCGAAATGCTAAAAGCCAATAGCCAGCAAAACAGTTCGCCTGGCGTAACCGTTAAAGGCATTGTCGAAAGTAATAAGCCATTATTAAAAGAATACTCGCCAGACCATCCCATGGCGGATGGTGATGGTTTTATCTATAAACCTAATGTCAATGTGATGGAAGAAATGGCGGATATGATTTCTGCATCGCGTTCTTATCAAATGAACGTTCAGGTGGCTGATGCAACAAAGTCTATGTTGCAACAGACATTAAGGATGGGTAAATAGTATGATTATTCAAGGAGGTAACAATGAGCCTCGTTAATTCTTACAGTCAGTCTTTACCGCAACAATCCAGTAGTGCATCTAATACTAGCGCTACAACGAAAAGTTCTGTACAGACAAATACGACCAGCACGACTACGGGTAATCCTTTCCTTGACGGAATTCGTTTGCCTGAAGAAAGCGCTATCCCTGAATCAAAAGATCAGATGTTAAAGCAAGAAGATTTTTTTGCTTTACTCAGTCAGCAATTGTCGATGCAAGATCCGTTTAAACCGGTTGATAACGATCAAATGATTGCCCAAATGGCATCGTTTTCTACAGTCGATGGTATTTCAAATCTTAATGATGAAATCCTTAACCTTAATACTGTGATGAGTTCTAGCCAGGCGTTACAAGCTTCAGGCTTGGTTGGCCGCAAAGTGCTCATTCCTTCTGATACCGGCGCTATCTCTACCGAAAGCTCTGAGATAAAAGGGGTGATCAGTACGCCGTCAGCAATTGAAACGATTACGGTAAGGGTTGAAGACGAGTCGGGTCAGCTTATTAAGAGCTTTAATGTTGACGGCAGTAAAGGCGGCAATGTTGATGTGACTTGGGATGGTCTAGATAAAAGTGGTAACCCAGCTAAAGCGGGTAATTATGCCATTAAGGCCAGTGGTAAAGTCGATGGAACGTCACAAGATTTAGCCGTATCGACTTACGCTCATGTTACCAGTGTGTCATTAGGCACTGTAGCAACAGGAGCAATTTTGAATTTGCGTGGAGTAGGTGGAATTAAGTTATCTGACGTACTCGCAGTATCTGAAACATAGTACGGCTAACAACGAATCGTTAGTTGTCATCATAAATGAATTAATTGTGAGAGGTGTAATATGTCATTTAACATCGCATTGAGTGGTATCGCTGCCGCGCAAAAAGATTTAAATACAACCGCGAATAACATCGCTAACGTCAATACTATTGGTTTTAAAGAGTCTCGAGCTGAATTTGCTGACGTTTACGCCAATTCAATTTTTTCTAACAGTAAAACGGCTGTGGGTGGCGGTACAACTACTACACAAGTTGCGCAGCAGTTTCATCAAGGTAGCTTGCAATTTACCAGTAACTCATTGGATATGGCGATCAGTGGTGGTGGTTTCTTTGTTACCTCTTCTGAATTAGGTTCGCAAGATCAGTCATATACCCGTGCGGGTGCGTTTAAAGTTGATTCGGCCAATTATATGGTTGACTCAGCAGGGAATTTTTTACAAGGTTTCCCGGTGGATGAAGACGGTAACTCAACCTCGGTGAGTTTAACCACAACCCAACCGATTAAGATTCCTGACACGGCGGGTAGCCCAGTGCAAACTGAAAATGTTGGTTTGCAGATGAATCTCAATGTGAGTGAAATAGCCCTAGATCCAATTAATTTTAATCCTGCAGATTCTGATACATTTAATAATTCCACCTCGGTGACGATTTATGATTCGTTAGGTGAATCGCATATTATGACCACTTACTTTGTTAAACCCACTGGTGGTTCGCATACTGGCGAAAGTAATTGGGTGGCTTTTTATGCTGTTGATGGTGATCCTGTCGATGTAACAACTGCTGGAGAATATATTACTGATACCGATACTGACACTGATGGTGATGGTCTCGTGGATGCAACAGGGATCGCATCAGCTGCCAACCCTAGTGGTGTTGGCACATGGTCAGGTGCGGTGCTTAAGTTTAACTCTGTTGGTGCTTATACTATCAGTGACCCTACCACTATTACCACTGAGGCTTTAGGTGCTGCTGGTGCAGGTGCTTTAGGCCCTGGGGCCGATGGTACTCAAGCGCTTACGATAAAATTTAATAATCCGACTCAATATGCTTCTCCGTTTGAAGTCACTGAATTAACTCAAGATGGTATTACCGTAGGTCGATTAACCAATGTTGGTATTGGTTCAGATGGTTTAATTACCGCCAGTTACAGTAATGGCTCAACGGTTCCGTTAGCGCGAGTGGCTTTAGTTCGTTTTGCTAACGAACAAGGGCTCACTCAAGTGGGTAATACTTCCTGGAAAGCCAGTATCGATTCAGGTGCTGCATTAGCGGGAGAGGCCAATAGCGGTACATTTGGTAGTATTCGTTCATCTGCGCTTGAGCAATCAAACGTTGATTTAACCACAGAGCTGGTTGATTTAATCTCGGCTCAGCGCAACTTCCAGGCTAACTCGCGTACGCTTGAAGTCAACAACACCTTAAATCAAACGATATTACAAATCCGCTAAGTTTACGTTTACTTTTACCTTATCAATTTATGTTTACGTGATAATAGGTGTTGCCGTTTACGGCAACACCTTGCCTTTATCCTTGTTATTGTTACTCCTCGCTACTCTTTGTGACTCCTCGTTAGTACCTCACTAGTGTTGATAGATGCTTTTTTGACACTCATGCGTTATTCACTAATTTTATTGATTAACCGATTCATGTAGTTACCTCCTTACAACACAAATTAAATCTCATTGGCATGATGCTTGCTTGTTCTGTGTATATAGTGTTTTTGCAGAAAGTTTGACGGAGCAAAAAATGGACAAATTTCTTTATATTGCCATGAGTGGCGCAAAGCAGGGGATGAATGCCCTAGCAGTGAGTGCGAACAATCTTGCTAACGCCAATACTGATGGATTTAAAGCTGACATGGTCCAAGCCCGTTCAATGCAGGCATTTGGTGAAGGCTTGCCTACACGGGTATTTTCGATGATGGAAAGCCCAGGCAGTAATTTTAACGGTGGTCCTATTAAAACCACTGGTCGTGACCTTGATATTGCGGTTAAGGGTGATGGCTGGCTTGCAGTGCAAGCGGCAGATGGTTCTGAAGGATACACCCGTGCGGGCAGTTTAAAAATTGACAGTACAGGTTTGTTGTTAAATAGCAGTAACCGTCCGGTAATGGGAGCTTCGGGTCCTATTGTGTTACCCATCCCGGTTGAGAAAATAGAAATTTCCGCCAACGGTATTATTTCAGTACGTCCGCAAGGAGCAACCGCGGAAGTGATAGAAGAGGTCGCGAGGATTAAATTAGTTAATCCTGGTAACGAAAACCTAATGCGCGGTGAAGATGGTTTGTTTCGCTTAACTGCGGGTGGCAATGCACCAAATGACCCCGGCGTTCAAGTTGAAAGCGGCGCGGTTGAAGGCAGTAATGTGAACTCAGTGCATGAAATGGTCGCCATGATTGATATTCAACGTCAATACGAAATGCAAGTCAAAATGATGAAGAACGCTGAAGAAATTGATCGGGCGTCCACTTCCTTGATGAGAATTAGTTAGGAGTAATTATTATGCATCCAGCGTTATGGATAAGTAAAACCGGTGTCGATGCCCAGCAAACTAACATTGCCGTTATTTCAAATAACGTGGCCAACGCCAGTACTGTCGGATTTAAGAAAAGTCGTGCGGTATTTGAAGACTTACTTTATCAAACGGTTAATCAAGCCGGTGGCATTAGCTCAGACAACAGCAAGTTACCCAATGGTTTAAACATTGGTGCGGGTACTAAAGTTGTTGCTACCCAAAAAATGTTTACCCAAGGCAACATGCTGACTACCGATAACTCATTAGATTTAATGATTGAAGGTTCGGGCTTTTTTGAAGTGCAAATGCCAGATGGCACAGCAGCCTACACGCGTAATGGCCAGTTCAGCTTAGATGATACTGGTCAGATTGTAACCCCGGGTTCAGGTTATGTGGTGCAACCGCCAATTACCATCCCGGATGATTCCACCAGTATTACGGTATCGGCATCGGGCGAAGTGTCAGTGCAAACCCCTGGTACCGCAGCCAGTCAAGTTATTGGCCAGTTAACCATGACCGATTTTATTAATCCGGCAGGTTTAGACCCGTTAGGACAAAACTTGTATACCGAAACGGGTGCAAGTGGCACACCTATTCAAGGTACAGCGTCGCAAGACGGCTTAGGTTCTATTCGCCAAGGAGCACTAGAAACGTCTAACGTGAATGTAACAGAAGAGTTGGTCAACCTTATTCAAGGTCAACGTATTTACGAGATGAACTCTAAAGTTATCTCAGCAGTTGATCAGATGCTGTCTTATATTAATCAGAATCTCTAAGGAGCTAACATGATTAAATACATTGCGTTAGCCTCAGTAGTGTTATTGGCTGGCTGTAGTTCTACTGCCAAGAAACCGATTGCTGATGACCCATTTTATGCGCCGGTATACCCAGATACCGTTCCGACGCAGGTGGCGCCAACGGGATCTATTTATCTTGATAGCCAAGCATCAAGCTTGTATTCCGATATTCGTGCGCATCGCGTCGGCGACATTATTACCGTCACCTTAAAAGAGTCCACTCAAGCGTCGAAAAGCGCCAATAACGAAATCAAAAAAGGCTCAGACTTAAGCGTAGAGCCCATTTATGCCGGCGGTAAAAATATTTCCATCAGTGGTGTCCCAATTGATTTGGGTTACTCCGACAGCATGAATACCAAGCGCGAATCTGACGCCGATCAATCTAACAGTTTAGATGGCAGTATTTCGGCCAATATCATCCAGGTGCTCAGTAACGGCAACTTGGTGATCCGCGGCGAAAAATGGATTTCTATTAACAACGGTGATGAGTTTATTCGTGTCACCGGAATGATCCGCAGCGAAGACATTAATCCAGACAATACAATCGATTCGACACGAGTGGCTAACGCTCGTATTCAGTATAGCGGTACCGGTACGTTTGCTGACTCCCAAAAAGTCGGTTGGCTGAGTTCATTCTTTATGAGTGACTGGTGGCCTTTTTAAGGAGTAATGCATGAAAATTAAACTGATTACGTCGGCTGTATCGATAGTCGCATCAATACTAATGCTAACCGCACCTGCACATGCAGAACGGATTAAAGACATCGCCAGTATTCAAGGGGTGCGAAGTAACCAATTAATCGGTTATGGCTTGGTGGTCGGTTTGCCAGGTACTGGGGAAAAAACCCGTTATACCGAACAAACTTTCAGAACCATGCTCAAAAATTTCGGCATTAATTTACCAGACTCTGTTCGTCCTAATTCAAAGAACGTCGCTGTCGTTGCGGTGCATGCCGAAATGCCTGCCTTTATTAAACCGGGTCAAAATCTTGACATTACCGTGTCCAGTTTAGGCGAAGCAAAAAGTTTACGTGGCGGTACTTTATTGCAAACCTTCCTAAAAGGGGTCGATGGCAATGTGTATGCCATTGCGCAGGGCAGTTTAATTGTCAGTGGTTTTAGTGCCGAAGGACTTGATGGCTCATTGGTGATCCAAAATACCCCAACCGTTGGCCGCATTCCAGGTGGTGCCATTGTTGAGCGCAGCGTTATTAGTCCGTTTGCTAGCGGTGATTACCTTACGTTCAATTTACGTCGCTCAGATTTTTCAACCGCCAAACGCACCGCAGATGCGATTAACGATTTACTGGGTCCGGATATGGCAAAGGCCATTGACGCCACTTCTATTCAAGTGAGCGCGCCACGCGATGCATCACAGCGGGTGTCGTTTTTATCGGTATTAGAAAACATTGAAGTCATACCGGCAGAAGAGTCGGCCAAAGTGATAGTTAACTCACGTACCGGCACCATTGTGGTTGGCCAAAACGTCAAGTTATTACCCGCAGCTGTCACTCACGGTGGATTAACTGTCACCATTGCTGAAGCCACACAAGTGTCCCAACCCAATGCATTAGCGGGTGGTGATACGGTTGTAACTACAAACAGTACGATTGATGTGTCAGAAAAAGATCGTCGTATGTTTATGTTTAATCCAGGTACCACACTTGATGAGCTTGTAAGAGCCGTGAATTTAGTGGGTGCAGCACCATCAGACGTACTTGCCATACTCGAAGCGTTAAAGATGGCAGGCGCTTTGCATGGTGAACTTATCATCATCTAATTATTGTCGGAATGACTATGGAAAAGTTGTCAGCTTCATCGAACTTTCTGGATCTAGGAGGACTAGATTCACTTCGTGTCCAAGCCCAGAAAGACGAGAAGGGGGCACTTAAAGAAGCTGCAAAGCAATTTGAAGGTATTTTTATTCAAATGCTGATGAAAAGCATGCGAGATGCTAATGCCGCGTTTAAGTCAGACAATCCAATGAACAGTGAAACCACTGCGTTTTTTGAACAAATGCGCGATCAGCAAATGTCAGTCGATTTATCCAATAAAGGCATGTTGGGCTTGGCTGAGATGATGGTGCAGCAATTAGACCCAGATGATAGCCCTATTACGCCAGCATCGGTATTACGTGGCAATAGTGATTATAAAGTTAACCCAAGTATGTTTGTTGCTCCAGCAACAGAGTTAGATAAAGACACTCTCGATATTATTGCGCCAAAAGATCAAATAGCCGCATCGCATTCTGTTATCGGACATTCTGTTACAGCCCATTCTGTTATAGATAGCGCCGAATCGATGCGACCAATGTCAGCCCAACTTACTAATGTGCTAGACGGTGAACAATTAAACAGCGTATTACGCGGTGAGCAATTAGCCAGTCAAGCAGTACAAGTAGGCAAGGTATTGCCGCAAACAGATGTTGCAGTACCTAAAGCTAAAGGCATTGCAGTGAGTCAATTTACCAGCCCAGAACATTTTATTTCAGTCTTGTATCCCCATGCTGAAAAAGCGGCTAAATCGTTAGGCACCTCAGCAGAGGTATTAATTGCCCAGTCCGCGTTAGAAACCGGTTGGGGCCAAAAAGTGGTACGCCGTAACGACGGCACCATGAGTCATAACCTGTTTAATATTAAAGCAGACAAGCGTTGGCAAGGTGACAAAACCTCAGTCAATACATTGGAATTTGAAAAGGGCATTGCGGTGCAACAAAAAGCGGATTTCAGAATGTATGACAACCTTGAACAGAGCTTTAATGACTTTGTGTCGTTTATTAATCAAGGCGATCGTTATCAGGATGCACGTAAAGTGGCTAGCGAGCCAACTCAATTTATTAAAGCATTACAAAAAGCCGGCTACGCCACCGACCCTCAATATGCCAATAAAGTCATCAATGTGATGAAGTCGGTAAAAGAAGGCCTTAAATCTATATTACCTGTGGAGACTAAATAATGTCGATTGACTTACTCAATATCGCTCGCACAGGCGTTCAAGCATCTCAGGCTCAGTTAGGGGTGACCAGTAATAACATCGCTAATGCTAATACTGAAGGTTACAACAGGCAAGTTGCCACTCAGGCAACCACAGAATCACAACGCTTGGGCAATAGTTTTTATGGCACGGGTACGTATGTGTCCGATGTTAAACGTGTTTATAACGAATTTGCTGCACGTGAATTACGCATCGGCCAAACCAGCATGAGTGCTGCTGAAACGTCTTACAATAAGTTAAGTGAGTTAGATCAGATTTATTCTCAAATTGGCAAAATGGTCCCAGAAAATCTAAACAACTTTTTTGCAAGCATTAATAGTGTGGCCGATTTACCGACAGATCTTGGTATTCGTACAAACAGTTTAAGTTCTGCGCAGCAGTTGGCCATTGGCTTAAATCAAATGCAATCACAACTTGATGGCCAAACAAAACAAACCAATAACCAAATAGAATCCATTACTACTCGTATAAATGAAATCAGTAAAGAGCTAGGCAACATCAATTTAGAGTTGATGAAATCTCAAGACCAAGACAGCCAAGTACTAGACAAACAAGACTCACTCATTTTAGAGCTCAGCCAGTATGCTCAGGTTAATGTTATTGCGTTAGATACTGGTGCAAAGTCAATTATGCTGGGCGGCTCAGTAATGTTGGTGTCAGGTGAAGTGTCGATGTCGATGGGCATCAGTACCGGCGATCCTTATCCAAATGAACCGCGCATTAATGCTTCTATTGGTGACAAAACCCTTAATGTTGATCCGTCTAAGCTGGGTGGTCAACTTGGCGCATTATTTTCATTTAGGGACGATACCTTATTACCGGCCAGTACTGAACTCGGCCAATTAGCGTTAGGCATAGCAGACACCTTTAATGAAATGCAATCCAAAGGTTTTGATTTAAACGGTGACGTTGGTAGCGATATTTTTCGTGATATTAACGACCCATTAATGGCATCTGGCCGTGCGGGAAGTAATTCTACTAATAGCGGTACGGCAGCCATGTCGGTCAATATTGACGATGTGGGCGCATTGTCAGGAAGCACCTACCAACTAAGTTTTACCACAGCGAATGGTTACCAATTAACAGATAACCAAACCGGAAAAGTATCAAACTTAACATTATCGGGTACTCAATTAACAAGTAGTGCAGGTTTTAGCATTAATGTTGCCGGCGGCCCAATAGCGGATGGTGATAAGTTTGAAATTCGTCCAACGGCTGGTGCTGCTGCAGGTTTAAAAGTAGTGATGACCGACCCTAAAGGCATTGCTGCTGCAGGGCCTCAAATTACGCCAAATACAACCAACTCTGGTGAGTTAGCGGTAAAAGTGAATGCCATTAATCGTGCAGACGCTAACTTCCCAGTTACAGGAAGTGAACTATCGGTTCGAGTTAATACCAATACCGCTATAAAAACTTTTGAAGTTTTTAATGCCGCTGGCACGAGCGTTGGTGGTCCAACCGCATTTACTCCACCACAAATTAATACGGGTTTTGGTTTTAGTTTCGAAATTGACGATCAATCCACTGCTGGTGTTACCGATACATTCACGTTTGATTTAGCATTTGCCGAAGGCGACAACAGTAATGCCGTTGAAATGGCTAAGCTGTCGGACACCAAATTGATGAATAACGGCACTGGCACCTTAACCAGCGTGTTTGAAAATACTAAATTAGATATTGGTAGCCAAACTAAGTCTGCTGAAGTGCGCGTGGGCTCGGCGACGGCAATATATCAACAAGCTAGTACCCGAGTGCAAAGTGAATCGGGTGTAAACCTTGATGAAGAAGCAGCAAATTTATTGCGCTTTCAACAATCTTATCAAGCAGCCGCCAGAATTATGACTACAGCACAAACCATTTTCGATACTTTATTAAGCTCGGTTCGCTAGGAGATACATCATGAGAATTTCTACCGGACAGATGTTTCAGCAAAACACTAATAGCATATTAAATAAGCAATCTGCCACTAACACTATCATGGCGCAAATCTCTAGCGGCAAAAGGGTTAATACCGCTGGTGACGACCCAGTTGCGGCTATTGGTATTGATAACTTAAAGCAAAAAAATACCTTGATAGATCAATTTGTAAAAAACATTGATTACGCCACTAGTCACATTCAACAAGCCGAAAGTCAGTTAGGTCAAGCCGATACCTTAGTTGGCAGCATGAAAGAGTCTGTGCTTCGCGGCATTAACGGCAGCATGACTTCCGCCGAGCGGCAAGTGATTGCCGATGACATGCGTCAAAGTCTTGAACAATTAATGTCCATTGCCAATACCAAAGACGAATCGGGTAATTATATTTTTGCGGGCAATAAAACTAACAGTGCACCTTTTGCATTCAATAATAATGGTGATGTGGTTTACAGCGGTGATTCCGGTATTCGTAAAAGCAATATTGCTGCAGGGGTACAAGTTAATACCAATGTGCCAGGCGACGACGCCTTTATGAACGCGCCCAATGCCATGGGCGATTATGGCGTCAATTATTCGTCATCACAGCAAGGCGACTTTGTGGTTACTAGCGCCAAGGTTACTGATACCGCGGCTTATGTTGATAATGACTACACATATAGCTTCGCATTCACTGATGACGGCGCTGGTGGCCTGAACGTCGAGGTGACAGATAACGCCTCTCCTGCAAATCCTTCTGTTTATGGCCCAGCATCTTTTGACGCTTCTGCGCCGATAAGCTTTAACGGCATGGAAATTAAACTAGAGGGTACGCCTGAAATTGGTGACACTTTCAGCATTGAAGAACAGCCGCAAGTCAGTATTTTCGATACGTTCAGCAAGGCTATCACATTATTCGAAAGCGGCAACGATGCACAAACACCTGCTGGTCAAGCAGAGTTGGCACAGCTCTTGAATAACATTGACAGTGGCGTCAATCAAATGAGTCAAGAGCGAAGCGTAACCGGCAACAGTTTAAAAGTGTTGCAACAGTACAGCGACAATCACATTGACGAAAAGTTGATTAACACCTCGGCGCTATCAAAGTTAGAAGACTTAGATTTTGCCTCAGCGATTACTGAATTTGAAAAACAACAACTCGCACTCAGCGCAGCGTCGAGTTTGTTCAGTAAGGTAAGTTCGACCAGTTTGTTTGACTATATATAAGTGAGCTTTAGATTTGGTTCAACACAAGGTCTTTTGTAGCAAGCTTTATAAATTAACAAGGTCTTTTTTAACAAGCTTTTTAACGAGCTTTTTAACAAGCTTTTTAAGTAAGCAAATAAGCATTTTATAAAAGCCACACATTAAACAGTTTACATGATTAACCGTTTAGCCAAGCTCCGAGTCTTGGCGTTCAACTAAGAAGAGGATTTACATATGGCTATTTCAGTTAACACCAACGTCACATCCATGAAAGCCCAAGGCAACTTAAATAAGGCGCAAAGTGCCACATCCATGTCTATGGAACGTTTAGCGTCAGGTTTACGCATTAACAGCGCCAAAGATGATGCCGCAGGCTTGCAAATCGCAAACCGTATGACCAGCCAAATTAATGGTATTGGTGTCGCAATGCGTAACGCTAACGATGGTATATCGATTGCGCAAACCGCTGAAGGTGCGATGGGCGAGTCAACCAACATCCTCCAGCGTATGCGTGACCTGTCACTACAATCTGCTAACGGTTCTAACTCTAGCGGTGATCGTGAAGCGATGCAAAAAGAACTTTCAGCATTACAATTAGAGTTAACCCGTATTTCAGACACAACTGCCTTTGGTGGTCAAAAGCTCCTTAATGGCGATTTTGGATCTAAAAGTTTTCAGGTAGGCTCTAATGCCTACGAAACAATATCGCTTAGTTTAAAAGATATTTCAGCCGACAAAATTGGTCGGACTAGCATGGGGACTACTGGCGCTATTGATGCCACCACTGTCGGTGAGTTAATTACCAATGATGGCGTTGAAGAGCTAACGTTTAAGTATACAAAAGCTGATGGCGTTGAATCTACATTGACTACTGAGCTAAGGGGCGTTACCGACATTGATGGGTTGGCAGCTGCAATCAATAACGCTTTGTCTGATACAGGCGCAACCGTAGCGAAGGATGCCGCTGGTACTGGTTTGGTATTTGGCGGGGGTATTGATGTTGGCACCATATTGGCAGTCGATACTTCAAAAAAATCCGATGGTGCTACTCCTCCCGTAGCAGCCCCTTTAACAGCAGCACCCTCCATCACGACAGCAGCTGCATCAGCCGCTACTCTTTCAAGTATAAAAAATGTCGATATATCTAACCAAATCGGCGCTCAATCGGCGATAGCTGTGATTGATGGAGCAATAGAGATGATTGATAGTAACCGAGCCGATTTGGGTGCGGTGCAAAACCGTATGGACTTTACCATCAATAACTTGGGTAACATCCAAAATAACGTCTCTGATGCACGTAGCCGTATTCAAGATGTTGACTTTGCTTCAGAAAGTGCTCAGTTGAGTAAGCAGCAGATTCTATCTCAGGCATCTTCAGCAATGTTAGCGCAGGCGAATCAGTTACCACAGGTTGCGTTATCTTTACTGGGTTAATAATAAGCTAAGTCATTAACCATTAGTTGTTAGGTATTAAGCGCTAGCTATTAAGGGTATTAGTAAACCCCGCCACTTACTTCAAGTTGCGGGGTTTTATTTAATAAGCTTAATTTATTGAAGGTAGGTGTTTATTGCGTTCTTATCGAAATTTTTTTGAGTAGTTGCAAAAAAAACTAAAGTTCTAGATTTTAATGCCGTTACCTTAACTGTAACCAATAAATGATCCGCCTGGCTTAATACAGACAGGCAATGTCTACAGTCAGGAATACGAGGAATTAAATCATGGCTATTTCAGTAAATACTAACGTCACATCAATGAAAGCGCAGGGCAACCTAAATAAAGCCCAAAGCAGTACAGCTACCTCTATGGAGCGTTTAGCATCTGGTTTGCGCATCAACAGCGCTAAAGATGACGCTGCCGGTTTGCAGATTTCTAACCGTATGAGCAGCCAAATTAATGGCATCGGTGTCGCCATGCGAAATGCCAACGACGGTATCTCAATTGCGCAAACAGCTGAAGGCGCCATGAGTGAGTCGACTAACATTCTACAGCGTATGCGTGACTTGTCATTACAATCCGCTAACGGTTCAAACTCTAGCGCTGATCGTGAAGCGATGCAAACAGAAATTACTTCTTTAAGTAATGAGTTAACCCGCATTTCAGACACAACTGCCTTTGGTGGTCAAAAGCTCCTTAATGGCGATTTTGGATCTAAAAGTTTTCAGGTAGGCTCTAATGCCTACGAAACAATATCGCTTAGTTTAAAAGATATTTCAGCCGACAAAATTGGTCGGACTAGCATGGGGACTACTGGCGCTATTGATGCCACCACTGTCGGTGAGTTAATTACCAATGATGGCGTTGAAGAGCTAACGTTTAAGTATACAAAAGCTGATGGCGTTGAATCTACATTGACTACTGAGCTAAGGGGCGTTACCGACATTGATGGGTTGGCAGCTGCAATCAATAACGCTTTGTCTGATACAGGCGCAACCGTAGCGAAGGATGCCGCTGGTACTGGTTTGGTATTTGGCGGGGGTATTGATGTTGGCACCATATTGGCAGTCGATACTTCAAAAAAATCCGATGGTGCTACTCCTCCCGTAGCAGCCCCTTTAACAGCAGCACCCTCCATCACGACAGCAGCTGCATCAGCCGCTACTCTTTCAAGTATAAAAAATGTCGATATATCTAACCAAATCGGCGCTCAATCGGCGATAGCTGTGATTGATGGAGCAATAGAGATGATTGATAGTAACCGAGCCGATTTGGGTGCGGTGCAAAACCGTATGGACTTTACCATCAATAACTTGGGTAACATCCAAAATAACGTCTCTGATGCACGTAGCCGTATTCAAGATGTTGACTTTGCTTCAGAAAGTGCTCAGTTGAGTAAGCAGCAGATTCTATCTCAGGCATCTTCAGCAATGTTAGCGCAGGCGAATCAGTTACCACAGGTAGCATTGTCACTACTGTAATCGCTACTGAAATCACTATTGGTGCTATTGTTACAGCTAGTAAGTAATAGGTAGTGATAAGTAGATGATTGACTGTTACGCACTGAGTGAATCGGTAATATAACGGCAATAGAGAAAAGGAAGATTCACAGTTGAATCTTCCTTTTTTGCTTTATGCGATTAGCAATTATTCTTAGATACTTTGCTTAGTACTTAGTACTTAGTACTTAGTGTTTGGTGCAGGGCGCTTAGTATTTGTTGCATATAAGTGAGTAATGCAGATAGATGATTGATGCTAGCTTATAGCTGCTTGGCCTTAGTGTTGTGTTAGCATGTGTTGTTAAATGATTGCGGCAATTGGAGGATGTTATGGACAATAATTCAATGGGCATTACAAGTTCGCCTGTAAGCCCTTCGGTAACAAATAGACCTGAAGTAATATCCGATGTTTTACCGGGTCGTAATGGCGTGTCAAATATCGCCGCTGAAGCAAGCATTCATGCGCCCGAAGTTGACAAGGTGTCGTTGACCAAGACGATAGCGGAAACTCAGACTGATGCTAACGCTGCAGCCGAGACTAAAAAAGAGCAATCAGATGCTGAAGCGCTCGCGGCAGTGGTTGAGCAGTTGTCAGAGGTGATGTCGATAATGAATAAAGGCTTGGCATTTTCGATTGATGACGATTCAGGCTCGGCGGTAGTGAAAGTGATGGATATCGATACCGGTGAGTTGATAAGACAAATCCCCAACGATGAAGCGTTAGAGTTGGCGCAAAAATTGCTAGATGTAAAAGGGCTGTTGATGAGAACCGAAGCCTAATTAGTTTTGCGATGAATATTTGATAAAAGATAATGATACTTTTTAAAGAAATAAGTTGAGGTAAATATGGGATTAACATCGGTAGGGTTAGGTTCAGGCCTGGACATTAACGGTATTGTATCGGCTTTAGTTAGCTCGGAACAAGCTCCTAAGGTGGCTCAATTTGACGCAAAAGAAGGTGCCATTAATGCTGAAATATCAGCGCTTGGCTTTTTAAAAAGCTCGTTATCTGAATTTAAAAGCAGCTTAAGCTTTCTCTCTAAAACAGATTCATTTGATAGTCAGAGTGTTTCGCTATCTAAGAGTACTTACCTAAGTGCGACTGTGAGTAACAGTGCGGTGTCTGGCAGTTATAATGTTGCCGTTGAACAACTCGCCGTTAGTCAAAAAGTTGGCTCTGCGCCTGTGAGCGATGTGACGGCGGCTTTAGATGAAGGCTCGTTAAATTTTGCCGTCGATGGCAACAGCTTTGATGTTGCTGTTACCACAGAAGATACTTTACAAATGTTAGTGTCTAAAATTAACTCCGCTAAAGATAATGTTGGCGTTACCGCGACCATAGTCAACAGCGATGCAGGTGCGAAATTAGTCTTAACTTCCAATAAAACGGGTACCGCTAATAATATTACTGTTTCAGCAACTGATACCGGCGCAGGTACAGTGTTGGCAGATACCTTTGCCATGACTGAATTACAACCAGCCAAAGATTCGATTGTTTATATTGATGGTTTAAAGCTTACTTCGAGCAGTAATACAGTAGAGGGTGCCATTGATGGTGTGACCCTTAACCTTAAAGATGCCGATATCGATAAGCCAACCACATTAACCGTTGCCCAAAATACTGGCTCAATAAAAACGGGTATAAAATCGTTTGTTGAAGCGTTTAATGCGATGTCGAAAACAATAACTGATTTAACCAGTTACAATGCTGCGACTGAAACAGCGGCTGTTTTACAAGGGGATTCGTTACCTCGCGGGATACAGAGCCAATTACGTGGGGTTATTTCATCAGCATTTGCAACATCCAATGGTAATTTGTCGCTTGCTTCTATCGGCATTACTACTACGCGCAGTGGCACCTTAGAAATAGATGACGAGATTTTAACCGCCGCTTTAAAAAACAATGTTACTGGTATTAAAGAAATGTTTACCACCGAAGATACCGGTGTAGCCACCAAATTAGACGGTTACCTTGATTCGTATGTTGGCACCGGCTCTATTATTGATAGCCGTGATAGCTCCCTAGACGGTAACTTAGAGCGTTTAAGTGATCAACGAGAAGTATTTGCTCGAAAAATGGCGGCATTTGAAGCGCGTTTGTTTAAGCAATATAACTATATGGATTTGATTGTCGGTCAATTAAGTACCCAGAGTTCCGATTTACAATCACGACTCGATTCACTTCCTGGGCTTGTGAGTCAAAATAATTAATTAGAATGTTAATTAACCGTTTGAACAACCTTTTAGTCAATCTGTTTAATCAATTTTTTTTAAAGATAATATCGAGATGAAAATCAAATGACCACAACAGAGCAACAAGTGCTAATTGATGATTTGGATGCAACCGGCGAACAATGCAAGACAGTACTGAACCGTTTAAAAAGCAAAAATGACATCGAAGAATTTGATGAGTTGGTATTGAATTTGCAAGAGTTGGTAACTAAGCGTCAAAACTTATTGAATGCTTTGATTGCAGATGATTCATTTGTGCAAAGAGACTATTTGCAACGCCAATTGGAGTTGACATTAAGCCTTGAAGTGAAAGCAAAGCTAGTGTTAAACAGTTTGCATTCTGAGATACATCTAGGCAAAAAAAACCAACGTCAAGTTAATGTTTATAAGAGTATTGATTCAGATAGGTAGGTATTTATGAGAAGCTCACTACAGTCATATCGAAAAGTTTCGCTAGAAAGCGAAATAGCGGTGGCTTCGCCACATCGCATTATACAAATGATGTTTGAAGGCGCATTGCAGCGTATTGCCCAAGCAAAATATGCTATTCAACAGAAAAACCCTGCGCAAAAAGGCGAGAATATCGGTAAAGCCGTTAGTATTATTGCTGGGTTGAGCGGTAGTCTAAACATGGATGCGGGTGCTGATGTTTCTGCTAATTTAGATTCACTTTACGAATACATGTTAAGACGATTATCTGAGGCTAATGTAGCGAATGATGTAGAGATGCTCGAAGAGGTTTCTGCTTTACTCAGAACCATTAAAGAAGGTTGGGATTCAATCCCACAAGATATGCATGAGCTAACTTCTGAAGCGAGTTAATCGTTACAGCAAACTGTATGTAAACTAAAAAAGACGCTTTGCGTCTTTTTTTGCTATCTGTTTTAGTTTTTGAGCCTGTAAATAATTTTATTACCTGCAATTCATGTATCCATTTCAAATACTTAATTTAAGCTAATTCATTAGCATCATCTATTTTCCGTGAGAGAGCGTTTCTTGCGAGTGTATTGATTCTCATAACCGAAATGATCCTCATAACCGAAACAAAATTTTCTCCATTAGATTTTTTGAATGAAAAACCACCATTTTCAACATAAAATGCTATCTGTTGTAGATAATATGTAACTGATGCTTGCTTATAGTGGGCTGATAATACAATATTTAACCTCAACTCGGGTTAAGATGTGGGTTATGTAAGGCAAAATGACAACATGCGGCCTATTTCATATCAAACTTGTCATTTGTTTTGCTAACAAGGCGCATAGGCGCGCCAATAGCTAGCCTATTGCAAGTCAATGCAACACAGTTAGCGAGACAAAGGGCTGTTTGATAACCATTTATTATCCCTAGCTGAGGTTATTTACCATCGAGTTCGTTTTTATTCACTGTATGTAGCGGATTAACGATGCTGTTTTAGGAATAATGCTAGAATAATGTCAGTGTTGTCAGTTGTTATGACGGCAATGTACTTTGGTTTATGTGGCGATATGCGGCATAATCATCCCGAATCAATACCTATAACAAGAGCTTTTGGCCTTCTGAATGATGCAAATAGAACAAAGAATTTTAATTGTCGGTACCCCATCAGAGCGCGTGACTCGTTTGTGCTGCATTTTGGAATTCCTAGGTGAACAGTGCGAAATTGTTTCTAATGAATCTTTTGCAGCCTTAATCGAACAGTCTCGGTATCGCGCTGTCGTTATCGTTGATGAAAATATCAGCGTCGAGAGTATCAAAAACATTGCCGCAATAGTGCCCTGGCAACCGATGTTGTTATTAGGCGACACCGACATCAATTTATCTAATTTGCTCGGAACCATCGAAGAGCCGATAAATTATCCGCAATTGACTGAGCTGCTGCATTTTTGCCAGGTATTTGGCCAGGCTAAACGCGAACATACCTTAACCAGTGGTAATCAAACCAAGTTATTTCGCAGCCTGGTAGGCCGCAGCGAAGGTATTGCTAAAGTCCGCCATTTGATTAACCAAGTATCGAGTTCAGATGCGACCGTGCTGGTATTAGGCCAGTCGGGAACTGGTAAAGAAGTCGTGGCGCGTAATATTCATTATTTATCTGAGCGCCGTGATGGACCGTTTATCCCGGTCAATTGTGGTGCGATTCCTGCTGAATTACTTGAAAGTGAATTATTCGGCCATGAAAAGGGCTCTTTTACTGGTGCCATATCCGCGCGTAAAGGCCGTTTTGAATTAGCAGAAGGCGGCACACTGTTTTTAGATGAAATTGGCGACATGCCACTGCAGATGCAAGTTAAGTTGCTGCGCGTATTGCAAGAAAAGGTATTTGAGCGTGTTGGTGGCAGCAAAACGATAGCAACTGATGTGCGTATTGTGGCGGCGACCCATCGCGACCTTGAAACCATGATTATAGATAACACCTTCCGTGAAGATTTATATTATCGCCTTAATGTGTTCCCAATTGAGATGCCTGGGTTAAGCGAGCGCCGTGATGATGTGCCGTTATTGCTACATGAATTAGTTAACCGAGTGTTTAATGAAGGCCGTGGTAAGGTTCGTTTTACCCAACGCGCTATTGAATCGTTAAAAGAACATCCCTGGTCTGGTAACGTGCGTGAGCTGTCTAATTTAGTTGAACGCTTAACAATTTTATATCCCGGCGGATTGGTTGATGTAAATGATTTACCGCATAAATACCGTTACATTGATGTACCAGAGTATTGTGTTGAAATCAGTGAAGAGCAGTTAGAGCGCGATGCTTTAGCATCAATATTCAGTGATGAAGAACCGGTTGAAATACCTGAAACGCGTTTCCCAAGTGAATTACCGCCAGAAGGGGTCAATTTAAAAGACTTACTGGCAGAATTAGAGATCGACATGATCCGTCAAGCACTTGAGCAGCAAGACAGTGTGGTGGCAAGAGCCGCTGAAATGCTCGGTATTCGCCGTACCACCCTCGTTGAGAAAATGCGTAAATACGGTTTGAGTAAAGATTAACATTTGCTTTGTTATTGCTTTTGCAATGATTTAATAAAACACATCTTCGGATGTGTTTTTCGTTTATTGAACCCCGAATCCCGAATCCAGATGTTGCACCCGCACGTCATCCTCGAATGCTTTAATTGGGGATCCAGGTGTTGCTTAGATTTTAGAGCGCAGAACTCCGAATCCAGTACCCCAGTATCCAGATGTTGCACCACCCGCACGTCATCCTCGAATGCTTTAATCGGGGATCCAGGAGTTGCTTAGATTTTAGAGCGCAGAACCCAGGATCCCGAATCCCGAGTCCAGTACTTCGCATCCATAACCCCAGAACCTAGATGTTGCACCACCTGCACGTCATCCTCGAATGCTTTAATCGGGGATCCAGGTGTTGCTTAGATTTTAGAGCGCAGA
>NZ_JBEOPL010000018.1:0-101236 GCF_040310065.1 Shewanella sp. TB7-MNA-CIBAN-0143 | reverse complement strand
GAATGTCCACACAGATTTCTTGTTTAGATTGTTAAAGAACGTTGCTAACATGAACATCTTTCGATTTTTCATTCAGCAGCCGTTGACGCTAGGTCGTTGGCTTGGGGTGCGTATTTTACGCTTTCCCGGGTTGGCGTCAAGTGTTTTTTCAAACTTTCTTTTCGCCTTGAATTCTGTGTTTTGAAGCACTTAATTCAACCTGACTCAGTAACCGCTTGCGCTGTCTGCCGTGTCAGTGGATGCGCATTATAGGCACCACACGGTTTTGCGCAAGGCCTTTTTTAAGGTTATTTGTTATTTTCGGCTTGTTTGCGGATAATTTAGCCTGACCAGCTAGTTTTTAAGCATTATACTGTCACAAACCATGAATATATAAGGATTGTTATGTCGACTAATATAAGAACTTACCAAGGAATACACCCTGATTTAGCTGATAACGTCTATGTTGACGAGTCTGCAGTGCTGGTTGGTGACATTAAATTAGACCATGACGCGAGTGTTTGGCCATTAGTTGCTGCGCGCGGTGACGTAAATAAGATACGCATAGGTAAACGCAGTAATGTGCAGGACGGCAGCATATTACATGTAAGCCGTAAGTCTGCGGCAAATCCTGATGGGCATCCATTGATTATTGGTGATGATGTCACTATTGGTCACAAAGCAATGTTACATGGCTGCAAGATTGGTCATCGTGTACTTATCGGTATGGGTGCAATTTTACTTGATGGTGCAATAGTAGAAGATGATGTGATTGTGGGAGCGGGTTCATTAGTTCCTCCCAATAAGGTTTTGCAGAGTGGTTATTTATATGTTGGCAGCCCATGCAATCAAGTGAGGCCATTAACTGAAGCCGAACGTGCATTTTTGCCACAGTCTGCTGATAACTATGTTCGTTTAAAAAATGAATACTTAGTAGACCTACAACAATAAGCCTGTTCGTTTAATGTAATGGATCGATTTTTCTTGGTCCATTGCATGTCCCCACTAAAATACCTTACTCCACACATTTTTTTATACTATCTGTTGATAAACTAATGTGGTCTTATATGATAGTAACTCATTAAGTTATGCTGTACTGCGTGTTTGATTGTTGCAACTAAAAATCTAAGAGTCACTATATTGAGCTTTATTGCTAGATAGAGTGACTACATACAGTTTTGAATGCTAACCAGTATCGCTGAATATTTAACAAGGATGGTTAAGTGAAAACCCAAAAACGCGTTTCCACCAAATATATCGGCTATCTTGATATTAAGCAGCACTTACTACTCTTGGTCATCCCTCTATTACTTATCAGTATTATTTCATTTACAGCATTTGATACAGGTAGTGCTTATCAATTCCTATCTCTTATTGGTTGTGGTTACACTACCTGTTATGCCATCACATATTTTGTCCATAGACAAAATATGTTACGCCTTTGGCAACATTTGGAACATGTAATCCACATTAACGATACGACTTATGAGCTAGTCAATTTATCGAGCCAATACGATTCAGAACAAGCTTTTTTGGATGCACTACTACTAAAAGCAATAAGTGTTATAGATGATGCTGAAATGGGCAGTATCATATTGGTAGATAATCAGACTAATCAGTTACAGTTTGAATCTGTTATTGGACTCAATATTGATGCCTTGCAAAATATTAACTTTACCCTAAAAGACACTTTTCTATATCGATTGACTCAAGGACGTTGCCATAAAACCGTTGTCATTAGTAACATCAATGCTAAAAACCCCAAGCAATATGATCAATTTGTGCTACCAAATGCTTCAATCAAACCAATTTGTTCCACCTTGTCTAGCCCCATCCGTATTGACGGAGAGCTTTACGGGATGATGAATTTAGACAGTAGCAAGATGGAAGCCTTTGGTGATTACGATATAAATCTGGTGAATATTCTTACATCAGAAGCCGCGAACGCAATTTCACTGTACCAAAAGTCTAAAAAAATTGAGCTCCTGGCTGATTATGATGGATTAACAGGACTGTATAATCGCAAAAAATTTGATGCAACAATTCTACAATGGCAACACCACCCAGAGTTAGCAAGCTATATCATTATTTTGGATATGGATAACTTAAAGCCATTAAATGATCAGTACGGACATCAAGCCGGGGACGATGCATTAAAGGCTTTTGCGCAATCACTAAAATCAATGTGGCATCCACATTTTTTAGTCGCTCGATATGGCGGTGATGAATTTATTGCACTATGCCGTGGCCCCATCGATGTCTTAGAGCAGCAAATAACACAACTGCAGCATGACCTAACGCTGTTAAACCCCGCGATTCATTTTAGCTATGGACTTGCCCAGTATAATCAAGATTGGTCTAACGCGTTTAAACAGGCAGATAATAATATGTATAGCCAAAAGCGACTGAAGAAACAACTGAATCAGCCTTAAGCTAGAATAATATTACCACTGTCACTAAAAGCTTCTTGTTCAATCAATGCTTCTGCTTGGTCTTCAAGGTCAAAACGACATTGCTCAAATAAACACACGGCATTACTTCCACTCACAATTTGCTTGTCGCAAAGCTCACTGATGGCCGAAAAACTGGCATAACAGTTGATATTAACCCCTTGCTGCTGAGCAACAAACTTCACTTGATTGGTTTCGAGGTAGACTTGATCGGTAAATATCACGCTTTGATTCATTAGTCAGCTGCCTTTTGTGCTAATGATTCACGCAGTTTTAGCATAACCGAACCCGTATCAGGAGTAACCCCACGCCACAAACTAAAGCTTTTTGCCGCTTGACCAACCAACATACCTAGCCCATCAGCGGTTTTACGAGCGTGTTGTTCTTGAGCCCATTGGTTAAAGACTGTGGTTTGTTGGCTGTAGGTCATGTCGTAACAATCTGTTGTTTCATCAACGATAACGCTAGGTAAGGAAATTAATTGTCCAGATAGACCAGCTGAAGTTGAGTTAATCACTAAATCAAATGGCGATATTAGCTCTTCAATGGGTTTAGCAAAAAAGTTACCATACTCATTGAATAAGGCTTGAAGTTGCTCTGCTTTTTCGTGGGTCCGATTACAGATAATCAACTGAGCAACATTGTGTTGTAATATCGGTAAAATGCAGCCTCTTGCCGCGCCACCAGCTCCCACCAATAACACTCGCTTACCTTTCAGCGAACCGAACAGCATTTCTAGGTCATTCACCAAACCAACACCATCGGTATTGTCACCGCCAATTTTACCATCAGGCAAATTAAACAGGGTGTTTACCGAGCCTGCGAGTTTAGCCATCTCACTGAGTTCGTCACACATGGCAAATGCTTGCTCTTTAAAAGGTGCAGTAACATTAGCGCCTTTACCACCATCGGCAAAGAATGCCGTTAACGAAGAGTCAAATTGATCGACCGGCGCGAGAATAGCTTCATAGCTCAAGTCTTGCTGAGTTTGCTTGGCAAACTCAGTATGTATAAATGGTGACTTACTTTGGGCTATTGGGTTACCAAATACAGCATACTTATCTGTCATTCGCTTTGTCTCTTCATTAACGATTTAGGGAAACGCCCCACGTAAATCGTGAGATGCTATCGGCTATAGGCTTCAGGCATTGCCGTTTTTTGTAAATAGCGATCACGGAGCTTGTCTTGACGACTGTCTGTGCTTTGCTCCTCTCCTGCAATCCACATCTTTTGCACTTTACTACTGAACTCGAAAGGATCGCCGCTCCATAATACTAAATCGGCAGGCTTGCCGACCGCAATCCGCCCAGAGTCTAAATGAAAAATATCAGCCACATTTGCCGTCACAGAAGCCAGAGCATCATCATAATTCATCCCGTTAGCAACCGCATTACCAGCACTAAAGCGTAGTGCGTAAATACCATGACTATCACCGGGTAATGCAATGGCTACTTTGACACCCGCGTTTGCTAGTTTACCTGCATTTTCGAGTGAATTATGCAATGCATCAAAACTTTCTGGTAAGTTACGCATGCTATCAATAACCACAGGGATGTTTGCTTGCGCGAGCTTATCAGCCACTAATACAGCATCAGCAGCATTGACCAGGATAAGATCTATGCCTAAGTCTTGTTTAAGTTTAATTAAATGCAAAATATCGCTGGCACGGTCGACGTCGATAATTAATGGTTTTTCACCCGCGAGTACCGCGTGAATAATCTCATCTTCACGGCTTGGCACTTCGCTATCATCTTCAGCTGTTTTTTTCGTTTTACTCTTTTTGGCTTGCGCTTTTTTAGCATCTTCAAGTTTATGGATCAATTGCTGCATTCCTGCTGCACGAGAGCCTTCTTCTTTGGCACCTAATGCAACCACTAATCCGGTGTTAGCGGCCAGTATACTGTCCCAATCACCACTTAAGTCTACGGTAAATGTTTGTCCTGCAAAAATGCCTTCGCCACCACCTGATGACACTACATTACGAGTTATCCCGCCTTTGCGAGCAAATGGCACTGTAGATGCCTTGGGGTTGTAAGCTAAACTAGGATCAAAAATGACATCCGCTTCTTTTTCGTAAGCATCACGTGAAGAGGCTACCGCACCGATTTCTACTAAGCCTAAATCATTCATACTCGCGATAAAGCCTGGAGTTAATATTGCCCCTTTAGCATCTATCACGGTATCAGCTGTCGGTGACGCCGGATTTATGGCCACAATAGTGCCGTCTTCAATCACAACTGTGGCATCAGTTAATACGCCTTGTTCTGTGGCGGTATGCACTGTGGCATGGATAATTGCTACGCTTTCAGCTTGAACTACACCGCAACTTAACGCAAAGCTGATAGATAAACTCAAGGCAAGTACTGATTTATTAAATAATGTCATTGTCTTGCTCCTTATTGTTGACCTAACATAAAGTCACTTTGTGCCTGGTAGGCAGGGTCTTGGCGGTCATACACTTTTGCACCATCAATAAATACCTGATCAGCTTGAGCGTATACGCTAAACGGATTGGTATTCCATACAACCACATCTGCATTTTTACCCTTTTCGAGTGAACCGGTCTTATCGCTAATACCCAATGATTTTGCCGCATTAGCAGTAATCCAACCAATTACGTGCTCAGCTTTTAAGTCAAAGCCGTTAGCATTCGCGTTATTCATAATTTTTGCCGTTTCTTGATTAAGGCGCTGAATGGTTACGCCAGAGTCTGAATGTACGACAGCACAAGAGTTTTTAACGGCATCGACCATAGCAACATTTTCAAGCACCATGTCGTATGCTTCGAGTTTAAAGCCCCACCAATCTGGCCACATAGCAGCACAGTTACCATTCTCAGCAAGCAAATCGGCAATTTTATAAGCTTCTACCGCATGATGGAATGTACCTGCGTGATAACCGAACTCCTTACCTAGGTCGATCATCATTGCCATTTCTTCCGCTTTGTAACAATGGTTGTGAATTAAAATATCACCTTCAAGCACACCTTTAAGCGTGTCTTTCATTAAGTCGCGCTTAGGTGCTACAGGGTTATTACCTGCGGCATAGTCAGCATCATATTTATCCCAAGCACGTTTGTATTCTGTTGCTTGAATAAACGCTGTACGGTAACCCGCCATATTACCCATACGAGTCATAGGTAATTCGTTACGGCTGCCATATAAAGATTTAGGATTTTCACCACAGGCCATTTTTAATCCATAAGGCGCGGCTGGGAACTTCATCGCTTGCATAGTCGTAGCAGGAACATTTTTGAGTGTCACCCCACGGCCACCAATCAGGTTGGCTGAACCAGGTAAAATTTGTAGCGTAGTGATGCCACCTTCTCGGGCACGATTAAACCCAGGGTCTTGTGGCCATACACTATGCTCTGCCCATACCTCAGCGGTTACTGGGTTGGTCATTTCATTACCGTCATTGTGTGACTCGGCATTGGGACTTGGATAAACCCCTAAGTGTGAATGCACATCAATAATACCAGGGGTAATCCACTTGCCTTTAGCGTCGATAACTACAGCATCTTCAGCGGAAAGCTGTTGACCAACTGCGCTAATTTTACCGTCTTTAATTAATACATCGGCATCATCAATACGTTCACCAGTGCCGGTTAACACAATGGCATTTTTTAACAGTGTGGTTGAATTAGGCAGTATTTGATAAGTACTTGGATACGGATTGGCATTGATTGTGATTTTAGGGTCTTGTTGTTCTGCTGGGCTACAACCTGCAATTGCAGTTGATAGCGCCACAGCAACCAAAGAAGGCATTAATTTTGCCATTGGGATCTCCTGTCTTATTTTGCGACTAATCTAACCAAGTTAACTGCCGAAATACAGCCTAATCGTTAAATAATTGGTATCAAAACGTTAACAAAAAAATGATCCTGCCATGACATTGATTTAGATATAATAACCCCGACACTCTTAAACACTGACTTAAACACTGACTTAAACACTGACAATATGAACTGGTTACGTAAATTATTCGCTAAGCCGCAAACCGCTGATGACAGAGATACAGCGCAGTCAAATGCCTACGACCTTATTGGTGGCGACAAGGTTATCCGCACAATTGCCCATGACTTTTATCAACAAATGCAAACACGTCCCGAAACCCAAGCGTTATTAGCGATGCATCGCTCGCCAATGCAAGAGTCTGAACAAAAACTGTATGGTTCTTAAGTGGTTGGTTAGGTGGTCCGCAACTGTATCAACAAAAACATGGTCATCCGGCTTTACGTGCCAGACACATGCACTTCGCGATTGATGAATCAATGCGAGATCAATGGTTAATCTGTATGCGTGCAGCCATTCAAAACAACATAAAAAAGCCTGAACATCAGCAAGTGATTATTCAGGCTATTTCTGCGCTAGCAGATAATATGCGTAATCGTTAGACTGCAGCTAACCAGTCTTGTGGCTTTAGGTAGATGTCATACAGCTCTGCTTCTGCAGTCCCTTCTTCTGGGGTGAATGCATATTCCCAGCGAACCAATGGTGGCATCGACATTAAAATGGATTCTGTTCGGCCACCAGTTTGCAGACCAAATAAAGTGCCACGATCATAGACCAAGTTAAACTCAACATAGCGGCCACGGCGATAAAGCTGGAACTGACGTTCGTCATCGCCATATTCTAACTCTTTGTTGCGTTCGACTATCGGCGCATAAGCTTCAATAAAACCGTTGCCTACCGCTTGCATAAACTCAAAGCTTCGCTCAAAACCAGGTTCGTTAAGATCATCAAAAAACAATCCACCGACACCACGGGTTTCATTACGATGCGGTAAGAAGAAGTACTCATCACACCATTTTTTATACTTTGGATAAACATCTTCACCAAATGGATCGCAAATATCTTTAGCCGTTTGATGCCAGCTAACGACATCTTCTTTAAATGGATAGTAAGGCGTTAAATCAAATCCACCACCAAACCACCATACTGGGTCGGCACCTTCTTTACGGGCAATAAAAAAACGCACGTTAGCATGAGTCGTTGGAATAAACGGATTATTAGGGTGAATAACCAATGACACCCCCATAGCTTCAAAACTTCGGCCAGCTAATTCTGGACGATGTGCCGTGGCCGATGCGGGCATAGCGGCGCCCATCACATGAGAAAAGTTAACGCCGGCTTGCTCAAATACTTGGCCTTGAGTTAATACTCGACTCGTACCACCGCCACCTTCTTCACGTTCCCACGAATCTGCTTTAAACGTCGCTTTACCATCGAGCAGCTCTAAACGCTGACAAATATTTTGCTGTAATCCCAACAAAAACGATTTTACTTGTTGTGCGTCTGGCACATGGGAAGAGGTGTTTGACATAGTATTAGCTTCCATTACGAAGAATTTGACCACTGCGAGCATCGATAATGGTTGATGGCTGACGTTGTTCGCCCAGCTTACCTAAAATCAATGCATCAATTTTATCGCTAAAATCAGTGATGATATGTTGTGCATCGACTACCGGTTGCTCACCGGCTAAATTGGCACTTGTCGATACTAAGGGTTTATTGAGGGTGTCGCATAACTCTCGAACTACTGGGTGAGCAGATACCCGTACGGCAATTGAATCAAACTCGCCGCATAATAATTTTGATACGTGTGACTGAATAGGCATAACAAATGTAAATGGCCCAGGCCACTTTGATTGAGCAAACTGCAGTTGTTGCTCAGTTAACTGAGTGATATCAAGATAAGGTAATAGTTGCTCAAATGAACTGGCCACCAAAATTAAACCTTTTTGCCAAGGACGCTGTTTTACTGCCAACAGTTTCTCGATAGCACTGTCATTATCAGGATCGCATCCTAAACCAAATACAGCTTCTGTTGGGTAAGCTATCACGCCACCTTGTTGTATGGTGGTGGCGACAGCCGATGGCTGCAGTTGTAACATTGGATTTCCTTTCATGGTATAGAAACTATAAAGCACGCTTATATTTACAGGATTTTTGCGGACACTCGACTCGGCTACCAGCCGCACCTTTACGTTCGACTAAAATTCCGAAGCCACAGTCTGGGCACGCTTCATTATGGGGAGGATAGTTTACGATAAACTTACATTTTGGGTAGGCACTGCATGCAAAAAAAGTTTTACCATACCGGCTCGTTCGAGATTCTAGATGGCCTTTTTTGCACAATGGGCAAGTTATCTGCTCAGCTTCATTGGCGTGGTCATGCTTTTCAATATGGGTACATTCAGGATAATGCGTACAACCGATAAAAATACCAAATCGACCAGACTTAACAGCCAACTCATTACCACATTTAGGGCACTCAGAACCGCTAATAATTTGGGTTTCGATCGACTCGTGTTGCACTAGCGGACGGGTATAGTCGCAGGTTGGATAGTTATTACAGCCCACAAAACTGCCATGTTTACTGTGTTTAACCGACAACTCAGCGCCACAAACAGGACAAAGTTCAAACTCTTTCTCCAATGCATGTTCGTGGACAGTAAATAGCTGCTGATCAATTTTCGACATGGGTTTCTCTATGAGTAATATTCTATAGACCTAAAAAAGGAGGCTAAGCCTCCTTTCTGTTATGAGTGTAAGCGCCCTTCTGGCTGCTCGAAGATTAAATCTTCCATTTGCTCATAGGCTGACTCATTTCCTGGCACATTAAATAGTACCATTAATACCACCCATTTGAGATCTTCTAACTCTAATGTTGGTTCATCTAACTCCATAACACGGTCAATAACCATTTCACGAGTTTCGACACTGAGCACTTGAATCTGTTCTAAAAACAGTAAAAAACCACGACACTCAACATCTAATTTGGCCATTTCCGCTTTAGTATAAATACGGAATGAATGTTGTGCATGATTACACAAGTACGGTTTATCACTCTCTTGTAGATCAGCTAAGTGCTCTAACCAAGAAAGTGCTTTGATAATATCAACTTGATGAAAACCCGCACGGGTTAACTCTTTAGTGAGTTCATCTTCATCAACTAATAACTCAATCTCACTATGAACATAATTTTCAAATAAATACATGAGGATATCGAACATGGCTAACTCCTCTTTAGTCTGACGTAACCACCGGGCACAGCTGCAACCCACCCTTGTAACTCAAGTTCAAGCATTTGTATTAACACCAGATCTATCGGTTTCCCACTATCCTCAACCACCGAGTCTATCGCGGTTGTTTCATATCCTACACTAGCTAACAGCGGAGGAAATGGCAAATCACTAATATCATTATCCTGTATATGGTGCCGTAGATGCAATTGTTCAAGGTGATAATCTGATAAACAGCCTAATTCTTCTATTATATCGGCAGCAGACTCGACAAGTTTTGCACCATTTTTAATTAAATCATGACAACCTTGGCTATATCCTCCTAATACCGATCCAGGTACAGCAAACACTTCACGATTTTGCTCCATTGCCAACCGAGCACTTATTAATGAACCACTTTTACGGCTTGCCTCAACCACCACAGTACCTAAGCTTAAACCGCTGACAATACGGTTACGCCGAGGAAAGTTACCAGCAAAAGGCCCTATACTTGGCCAGTATTCACTGATGACGCAACCAGTATTAATGATCTCATGATACAAGTGTTGATGACGCTTAGGATAAATACACTCTACTCCACAGCCCAGCACTGCCATGGTCGTTCCATTAACCGCCAAAGTCGCTTTATGGGCTGCACCATCAATACCCGTCGCCATGCCGCTAGTGATCGAAAAACCTTGATTAGCTAAATGACCAGCGAGATCTGTTGCCATATCTAAGCCGCCTCGAGAGGCATTACGGCTACCAACAATCGCAATACTCGGTAATAAAAGGGATGCTATCGAGCCTTTAATAAATAATACCTGCGGTGGATCTGATATTTGCGCAAGTAATGGGGGGTAAAGTGGATCAGAGAGGGTCACAATGTAGTGATTAGGCTGCGAATCGAGCCAGGTTAGAGCTTGCTCTACTTTATTAAAGTCGATATGGCATTTAGCCAACAGGCTTGCCGATAAAGGTAAGGCCTGTGGCTCAAACTCTAGACGTTGACGAATCTCTTCAACGTCCATTTGAGTTAACAATTGTTGAATCCGAGCAGGTCCTAGCCCAGATACTGCACAAACAACTAGCCAGTCGACCAGTTTATCTGAAATTATTCACCTTTAATCGTCAATGGATTTGGTTTGGTCAATTTATCACCCACTCGAACAGGATGGTCATTAAACATAATCAACCCTAAACTGGTTTTATCAAACACTTTAAAAACCATCAAATTACCATGGAAAATATCGGGCATTTTATACACGGTATCTTCTGAAAAATTCGCCAACACTTTATCGTAAGATGAACGGTCAAGAGGGCGAACAGGATTACCATCATTATCGATAATAATGTTTTCGCCATCACGGTACATTGAAAAAACATGTCCAGTCTCAACGCCATCATTGGCACCACGATCTATATAGACAACGTCTAATTTACCTGCTTCGCGAATATTACCTGTTGTACCAATAATAGATGTAGCAACGCTTAAATCTGCCGCTTTAGGAATAAAATAAGCCGACATTAACGCTTCATCTTCTACAGGTGCAACATGAAATCCACCTTTGGTTTCACGTAAACTACTCAGTAATTCAACTTTCGAGACATCGCCAGACTCAATAACACGTCCACTAGAGGTTAAAATAAGTTCTAGGCCTAATAATTCACCGCTATCTGGAGCAAAAAACTCACGTCCAGTTTGATAAATTGCCACTTTAAGACCTTGCTCAAGCTTTGAGTTCACATAGACAACGTCATTGACCACATGATGAATTGATGAGCTTTCACCACTCATAACTATCGGTAATCCCGCCAACCAAGTTGGATCAACAACTCTGTTCTGCACTAGATAGGGCTTAATCAACGCAAGGTCAACAGGTGGGATAGGACCATCTTTCGATATCATCCGCCCTTCTGGACTCTTTTTAATGTGCTGCTTAACAACCAAACGGGGCTGACCATCAATAAAGACTAATGTCAGTCGATCCCCTGGATAAATTAAATGTGGGTTAGCAATTTGTGGGTTTTCCCCCCACAATTTAGGCCAACGCCATGGGTCATTTAAAAAATAACCAGAAATATCCCATAGAGTATCGCCTTTTTTAACGATATACGTATCTGGATGTCCAGCTTTCAAGGTTAATGTATCAGCATTGACCCAATAAGAATTTAGACATAAAAAAACAAGTAAAAGTAAGCGTTTCATGGTGCAGTCCATGTTGTTTAGCTCTTTATTAGAGCTTTTTGCTGTTATTGATAGGCTGTAAGGATTAAAATTACCCTAATCGCAAAGGCCAGTATAGCTAACTGGCTGAAATTTGACAGACTTGCTAAGAGTTTATATATGCCATTACTTAATGTTTTACGCTTTCCAGATGAACGTTTACGCACTATCGCTCAACCTGTAACGGATTTCGGTCCACAATTACAGACACAAATAGATAACATGCTCGAAACCATGTACCTAGAGAAAGGTATCGGTTTAGCTGCTACTCAAGTGGATTTTCATCAACAATTGATTGTGATGGATCTACAAGATGAAGTTGAACGGCCAACTATTTTTATTAATCCTCAAATAGTGGCTAGCAGTGGTGACTTGGCTAATGAAGAAGGTTGCCTATCGGTACCCGGTATTTACGCCAAAGTTGACCGTGCAGAATTTGTCACCTTAAAAGCGCTAGATCGTCACGGTAAAGAGTTTACTGTTGAAGCTGATGAGTTGTTTGCTATTTGTATTCAACACGAAATGGATCACCTTAAAGGTAAGCTATTTGTCGATTATTTATCGCCTCTAAAACGTCAACGCATTAAAACTAAGCTTGAAAAAGAAGCTCGTTTAGATGCTAGAGAAGCATAGGAAAAAATTTGAAACCGTTAAAAATTATCTTTGCCGGTACTCCGGATTTCGCAGCTCGACACTTACAAGCACTCATCGACTCTGAACACGATGTGATTGCGACTTATACTCAACCCGATAGGCCTGCTGGTCGAGGTAAGAAACTCACCGCAAGCCCAGTAAAAGCGTTGGCTTTAGAGCATGCTATTCCGGTATTTCAGCCTGCATCATTACGTAATGAAGAGGCACAAGCGGCATTAGCAGCTCTTAATGCAGATATTATGATTGTTGTGGCTTACGGGTTGATTTTGCCAAAGGTAGTGCTTGATACCCCACGTTTAGGTTGTATCAATGTGCACGGTTCAATTTTACCTCGCTGGCGTGGAGCGGCCCCAATACAGCGCGCTTTATGGGCCGGTGATACCGAAACCGGTGTCACCATTATGCAGATGGATATAGGCCTAGATACTGGCGACATGCTGCTCAAAACGCACTTACCGATAGAGGCTACGGATACCTCGGCTAGCCTTTATGAAAAGCTGGCAGAACAAGGGCCAACAGCCTTAGTACAAGCACTGATTGGTTTAAGTGATGGTAGCCTCAAAGCACAAAAGCAAGATGAAACTCTGGCTAACTACGCTGAAAAATTGTCCAAAGAAGAGGCTCGTCTTGATTGGAATAAAAGCGCAAAACAGTTGTGGCAATACATTCGCGCCTTCAATCCATGGCCAGTAAGTTATTTTGAACACCAACAAAGCGTGATTAAAGTGTGGCAAGCAGATTACAGCGCAGAATTCTGCTCGCAAGCGCCAGGAACCATTATTGCAGCGACTAAGCAAGGTATTGAAATTGCTACCGCAGACGGCAAGTTAATGATTAAAACTATGCAACTGCCCAACAAAAAGCCGCTTGATGTGGCCGACATTCTTAATGCTCGTGGTGATTGGTTTACCGCAGGTGTGTGTTTAAACCAAGAGGCTAACTAGCATGAATGTTCGCGCACTAGCGGCTAAAGCGATTTATGAAGTCCTTGAAAAAGGCATTTCGTTATCGGTGGCTCTACCCGATCAACAGCAACACTTACAAAATGGCAAAGACAAAGCCCTATTAGCTGAATTATGTTACGGCGTTATGCGTCAATTACCACAACTAGACAAGTGCGTGAGTGACTGCTTAGCAAAACCGTTTAAAGGTAAACAGCGTATATTGCATCAATTGCTGATCGTAGGTTGTTATCAACTCTACTTTACTCGTATTCCAGCGCATGCGGCGATCTCAGAAACGGCAGAAGCTTGCAGACAATTACGTTTTGATGGTTTGGTGAAAGTGGTCAATGGCGTATTGCGTAATATTCAGCGCCAAGACAGTGCATTAAATACTGACTCAGACACGCTACGTTTTAATACTCCAGCTTGGTTTATTAAGCGTTTACAACAAGCGTATCCAAATAACTGGCAAGACATTATTGAGCAGAGCCACCAGCGTCCGCCAATGTGGCTACGCAATAATCAGCAATCGCAAACTCGTGATGCTTATTTAGCGGCACTAGCTCAACACGATATTCCAGCCCAAGCCGGTTCAAGCCAAGATGCTATATTGCTCGAAAGCGCAAAAGATGTCGCAGCATTACCCAACTTTATGGAAGGCGCTGCATCGGTGCAAGATGGCGCGGCGCAATGGGCTGCTACCTTACTTGCTCCTGCAGCAGATGAACTCGTTTTAGACGCTTGCGCCGCTCCTGGCGGAAAAAGTTGCCATTTACTAGAGCTTGCTCCCACTATCAACTTAGTCGCTGTCGACTTTGATCAAAAACGCCTTGCTCGAGTACAACAAAATCTGGACAGGTTGCATTTAAAAGCGCAACTTATTCACGGCGATGCGGCAGATATTCCATCATGGTGGCAAGGACAACAATTTGATCGAATCTTGCTTGATGCGCCTTGTTCTGCAACTGGGGTCATTCGCCGTCATCCAGACATAAAATGGTTACGCAAAAATAGCGATATTGAAGAGTTAGCCAACTTACAAAAACAAATATTGGATCATTGTTGGCAATGGCTTAAACCGGGTGGCACCTTATTATATGCAACCTGCTCTATTTTACCGCAGGAAAACAGCCAACAAGTTGAACAGTTTCTAGCACGGACACCCGATGCGAGTTTAGTACCGATAGAGCAACAAGCTCATATCAGTGATATCGGTTGGCAAATTTTGCCTGGGCAAGACAACATGGACGGCTTCTATTACGCGCGCCTAGTTAAAGCAATTTAAGGATGTACCTCAAGCCATGAAAATTATTATTTTAGGGGCTGGGCAAGTAGGCGGCACGTTAGCTGAAAACTTAGTCGGTGAAAATAACGACATCACACTCGTCGACAGTGATCGCGCTCGGCTAAGGCTATTACAAGACAAGTTTGACCTACGAGTTGTTGTCGGTCATGGCGCTCATCCGAGTGTATTAAAAGAAGCGGGTGCAGAAGATGCTGACATGCTCATTGCGGTAACCAATAGCGATGAATGTAACATGGCAGCTTGTCAAATTGCTTACAGCTTATTTGGTACACCAACAAAAATTGCTCGTATTCGCTCAGAAGCTTATTTAGAACTGCAAGATAAACTGTTTATCAATAGTGAAATTAAAAGCGGTGACGCTAAGCCTCGCGGCGGTTTTATTATTGATGAGCTGATTGCACCAGAGCAGTTAGTGACCGCTTACATACAAAGATTAGTAGAATACCCAGGTGCACTCCAAGTACTTGAATTTGCTAAAGGTAAACTAAGCCTCGTTGCGGTTAAAGCTTATTATGGCGGCCCATTAGTGGGTAACGCATTAGCCACATTACGTGAGCACATGCCCAATATTGATACCCGCGTTGCCGCTATTTTTAGGCAAGGCCGGCCTATCATGCCGCGCGGCACGACCATTATTGAAGCCGATGATGAGGTGTTTTTCGTTGCCGATAGTCGTCATATTCGTGCAGTAATGAGTGAGATGCAAAAACTGGATAATTCGTACCGCAATATCATGATTGCGGGTGGCGGTAATATTGGTTTTGGTCTTGCGCAAAAGTTGCAACGTACTCATTCGGTTAAGTTAATTGAACACCGTCAAGAGCGCGCGGAGTTACTTTCAGAAAAACTGGAAAAAACCACTGTGTTTTGTGGCGATGCTTCAGACCAAGAATTATTGTTGGAAGAAAACATCGATCAAACCGATGTGTTTATCGCTGTCACCAATGATGACGAAGCCAATATTATGTCTGCCCTGCTTGCCAAACGCATGGGGGCGAAAAAGGTCATGGTACTTATTCAGCGTGAAGCCTATGTTGATATTGTGCAAGAAGCTAACATTGATATTGCCATATCTCCGCAGCAAGCCACTATTTCGGCGTTACTGACTCATATTCGCCAAGGTGATATATGTAATGTTTACTCATTACGCCGTGGTGCAGCAGAAGCTATTGAAGCGATTGCCCATGGCGACTCAAGCACGTCAAAAGTTGTCGGTAAACAGATTGGCAACATTAAACTCCCGCCAGGCACGACTATTGGCGCCATTGTACGTAATGATGAAGTGTTAATGGGCCACGATAAAACGGTAATCGAACAGGGTGACCATGTTATTTTATTCTTAGTGAATAAGAAGTTCATCGGTGACGTAGAGAAACTGTTTCAACCAAGTGCTTTTTTCTTTTAATTTTCTATGTTTAACGTCAAACAAATCATTTTTATCCTCGGTATTTTTCTCTCAATACTGACAGGGTTTATGTTAGTTCCAATGGCTTTTGCGCTATTTTATGGCGAAGAAACCATTGGTGACTTTATGATGTCCGGTTTATTTACCGGCTTTATTGCTATTTTGTGCATTCAAAATGGTCGCAACCATCATTTTAGTCTTAATATTCGCGATATGTTTATGCTGACCAGTATCACTTGGTTTGTCGTGAGCTTATTCGCCGCGCTGCCCTTCACTCTTTATCACGGTATTAATTATACCGACGCTTTTTTTGAAACCATGTCAGGCATAACCACCACCGGTTCAACGGTATTATCCGGATTAGACAATATGGACCATAGCATTTTAGTCTGGCGTTCATTATTGCAATGGCTTGGCGGCATTGGTTTCATTGTGATGGCAGTAGCAATCCTGCCATTTTTGAACGTGGGGGGAATGCGCTTATTTAGAACTGAATCATCAGACTGGAGCGACAAAACGATTCCTCGCACCCAGCACATGGCCAAACATTTATTCCTGATTTATGTAGTATTAACACTATTGTGCACATTGTCCTATCACCTTGCGGGCATGCATTGGTTTGAAGCTATCAACCATGCCATGACCACATTATCAACGGGTGGATATTCCACTTCAGACAGTTCAATGGCGGCCTTTTCACACGAGGCACATTGGGTTGGTATTGTGTTTATGTTAGCGGGTGGACTACCGTTACTAATGTTTGTTCAAACCATACAACAACGCAGCTTACGCTTATGGAATGATCAACAAGTGATAGGCTTTTTACGCTTTGTGTTACTGGTGTCATTCTCATTAGCCTTTTGGCTGTGGCAACATCAGCAAATAGACTTTTTAGATGCATTAAGACTTGCTAGCTTCAATGTTATTTCTGTCATCACCACAACCGGTTACGGTCTAACAGATTATCAATCGTGGGGATCTGTCGCCAGTGTCGTATTTCTGTTTTTAATGTTTATTGGTAGCTGTTCTGGGTCAACGTCTGGTGGCATAAAAATATTTCGTTTTCAAATCGCATTCTCAATTATGCGTCAGCAGATTAAACAGCAATTCCATCCCAATGGCGTGTTTAAAGACAAATACAATGGCCACCGCATTCAAGATGACATTGTCCGTTCAATAATGGCTTTTTTTATGCTGATGATAGTGGTGATATTATTACTGTCGCTCACACTTGTACTAACCGGATTAGATCCAATGACCAGCTTTACCGGAGCAATAACCGCAGTGGCAAACGTAGGACCAGGCCTTGGTCCTATTATTGGTCCTGCAGGAAACTTTGCCCCACTTCCCGACGTCGCTAAGTGGGCTTTGGCAATAGGAATGTTATTAGGGCGTTTAGAAATACTGACAGTCGCAGTGTTGTTTCACCCTAAATTTTGGCGTTTTTAATACAGGCTGGGTCGATGGTTAACATAGCGCTGATTAACCTTAGCTTAACCATCTGTTGGGTATAATCACTACGCAGGCACGACAGTCGCTAGTTTGGCAATATGATCAGCATAAACCTTCACATCATTCCAATCGGTATAATCAATAATGGCTGTTGGGTCGGTGGGGCCATCGGTCATTTTCATGATAAGGCGGATCATCAAGCTGTCATACCAAGGCCAAGAAGGGTAATCGACTTTACCGGCAATAATTTTCACATCTTGCGGTTGCCACTCAGATAAAGTTAAAAACTTCTGTAGATATTTATTGTTTTCAGGAATGCGTTTTTCAGGATTACGAGCCACAACGTTGACGCAAAAAAAACTGTTTGGCAGTTGCGATAAATGCTGCTGATTTTCACGCACAAACTCAAACACCGATTTATGATACGAGCCATATAATACACAAGCCCCTAACGCAACAGCTTGGTATTTAGACCATTCAATTGGCGCTTTATCTTGAAGATTAACCACATCACAATGATCGCCTTTAGATTGAATTTGTTCTGCTATTGCACGGCTAATATGTGCAGTATGGCCACCTCGGGAATAATATAACACTAAAATATTGGCCATTTTGCGATTCTCATTGTTGGATTATTTGCCTCAGTTTGGCAAAAAAAGCCTTTTTAAACCTCTGCAATGATCACAAATTAGAAATAGCTCATATATTTAATAGTTAAAATTGAGATCTCCATGATGCGGAAGTATGATAATGAACAAAACACAGCAAAATCCAACCAGATCGTAATTTAAGGTTATATAAGGACACTCATGAAGCAAGATATCGATGTCGCAACCATGCTTAATAATGCAGAAACGGCAGCACAATGGCTAAAAGCCATTGCGAATCCTTACCGCTTAATGATTTTATGTTTATTGTTAGAACAAGAACTAAGTGTCACAGAGCTAAATGAGACTGTGCCTTTGAGCCAATCAGCTTTGTCACAGCATTTAGCGGTACTGCGCACCCAAGATTTGGTCAACACTCGTAAGAGCTCACAAGTGGTTTACTACACCCTTAAAAATGAGCAAGTCACCGAAGTGATCTCGATACTACATCGACGCTATTGTGCCTAAACAGCTATTATGGCTAAGCAACAACTATGACTAAACAACATCGGATTTAAACATCATAGACGCTTAAGTCACACTGAGAATAAATGGCGTTTCCAATAAGGTATATTAGGCACGCTATTGGGTTTATGAGGCTATTTTTGCGCTGCTATTTGTTTAGCATAGTCATCTACTTTACCCCAATCAGTAAACTCAAACGTTCCCTGAGTATCTGTCGGTCCCTTAGTCATCCACATGATAAATCGGATCATAAACTTATCGAAAAATCGGTAACGAGGGTAATCAATCTTACCGGCAAAAACGCCTAATAACTGAGGTTTCCAGGCAGATAAAGTTGAAAATTTCTGCATATATGGGTTGGTTTCAGGGGTGTTTTTTTCAGGCTTTCTTGCCACTACGTTTACGCTAAAAAAACTATTGAGTTTGGTGTCGAGCAGTGCTTGGTGTTGTTCAACAAACTTGAATAATTCTGGTCGATGTTTGCCATATCGAATACTGGCACCAATAACGACTTTATCAACACTCGCTAAATCTTCAGCCTGAGCTTCAGCGAGATTAACCACACTAACTTGCTCACCCTGTTCAACTAATATTTGCTTAATTTTCTGACAAATTGCCAGTGTTTGCCCATCGACCGTTGAATATAAAATCACAGTATTTAACATTAATTCTTCCAAAATGTGGGGGTAAATAGCACCAATAAGGTGAACACTTCTAATCGGCCAAATAGCATTGCCATCACGAGTACCCACTTAGCACCGTCTGAAATACTGGCATAATTTGATGCCACATCGCCCAAACCTGGGCCTAAGTTATTTAAGCTGGCTGCCGTTGCACTAAATGCGGTAATGGCGTCCATATCCATTGCCATTAAAATCACCATACACACCACAAACACTAAAGCATAAGCAGAGAAGAATCCCCATACCGCATCAATAATTCTGTCGGGTAATGCCGTAGAGCCAATTCTAATGGAATACATAGCTTTAGGATGAACAAGTCGTTTCAGTTCACGCGACCCTTGTAGTACTAATAGTATTAAACGAATCACCTTCATGCCGCCGCCTGTCGAGCCAGCACAACCACCAATAAAGCTTGAGAATATTAATAAAATAGGTAAAAACAGCGGCCAAGAATGGAAGCTTTCAGTACCGAAACCTGCCGTTGTTGAAATCGAGACCACTTGAAAGAAGGCGTAATCGAGTGTTTTCTCTGGAGAGTCGTATATTCCAGATTGATACAAGGTAGCGAAACAAATTGCGGTCAATACTACCTGTACAGCGATAAGCACCTTAAATTCTGCGTCTTTTAAATATACTTTGACGTTAATGCCACGACGAGTAAATGCGGCAAAGTGTAAGCTAAAATTGACTGCCGCAATCAACAAGAAAAATGCACAAATCACATTAATCAGCGGGCTTTGAAAGTAACCAATACTGGCATCATGAGTCGAAAAACCACCAATAGCGATAGTCGAAAACGAATGGCAAATAGCATCAAATGCATCCATACCGGCAAAGTAAAATGCCAATGCACAAGCAGTAGTAAGTAAAAAGTAAATGTACCATAAGGCTTTGGCCGTTTCGGCTATACGAGGAGTCACTTTAGTGTCTTTAACCGGACCAGGCACTTCAGCTTTGTATAGCTGCATACCACCAATACCGAGTAGAGGTAAAATGGCCACTGCGAGTACGATGATACCCATACCGCCCATCCACTGCAGTAAATGGCGATAAAACAATATTGACTTAGGCAAGTCATCTAGCCCGACTATCACAGTCGCACCTGTTGTCGTTAAGGCCGAAAACGATTCAAAAAAACTATCGGTCCAACTTAAATCAGGGTTATTAGAAAAAATAAATGGCAGTGCACCTATCGATCCAAGCACCGTCCAGAACAACACCACAATCAAAAAGCCTTCACGCGTTCGTAGATCACCTTTTTGATGACGGTTGGGGTACCATAATAAAAAGCCTAGAAAAATACTGACAAAAAAGGCCTGAATAAATGCAGTACCACCACCATCTTTATACAAGATAGCCACCAATGCTGACGGCAGCATAGTGATTGAAAATAATCCCATCAGCAAACCGGTGATTCTAATAATTGTTTTATATTGCATTAAGGGTTCTGTTTAAGTTGTGCTGCGTCGAATTTAACAATTGAGTGACATTTTGGCATAAGTTCGTCATAGCTCAAACAGTAAACTTTACTTGTAGCTGACCCTGCGTCTGGGTCGCTAATGCTTGATTAAAAGCCTGATGGTGCGATTTAGCCAGTTCAAAGTGTATTTCAACTTTTTCGGTAAACTCTTTATCCATCACCACACCATCATATTGAGCAATTATATATTCAACATCGGTGAGTTGAGCATAATGACATACTAAGCGTGCAGGATACCTTAAATGCTTAACCTGAGTCTGTATTTGCGTTAACCCTTGCTTTATACCCGAAGTATAAGCACGCACTAAACCGCCCACACCCAATTTAGTGCCACCAAAATAACGCACTACAATAACCCCTAGCTCACCAATATTTGCGCCTTGTAAGCATGCTAACATGGGTTTGCCGGCGCTACCTGACGGTTCGCCATCATCGCTAGCGCCCATATCAATGGTATTTTCTGGGCTGCCGGCTACAAACGCATAACAATAATGGTTGGCTCCTGGATATTGCTGCTTTACGTCAGTAAGCGCTAACTTCATATCATTAGGATGTGGGCAATGAAATAACAAAGAGATAAAGCGGCTATGCTTTATCTCTTCTTCTATCAGTACGTTAGCTTGCGGTATTAAATATGACTCAATCAACTAGACCAAACTCTCTCGTCATATTTTCTACTCGGTCTTGATGCACAATGACGTTATCTTCAATGCGAATGCCTCCAAATGGACGCATCTCATCAACCGTAGTCCAATTAATAGCTTGCTTAGCGGTAGCAGATAACTGATTAAGTAAGGTATCGATAATATAAAGGCCTGGCTCAATAGTCAGTACCTGATTAGCGGCTAATACTCTTGTACAGCGTAAAAAAGGATGCGCCTCAGGTGCAGCAATATGGGTTCCGCGCTCATCGTGGGAATAACCGCCCATATCATGAACTTGTAACCCCAACATATGCCCTAACCCATGCGGGAAAAAGGCACTCGTTACGCCTTGGGCAACTAACTGTTCAGCAGTGCCATTAGCCAAGCCAAAATCAATCAGTAACTGACCTATATAATGGTGTGTCGCGATGTGCAGGTCGACGTACTTAACCCCTGGCTTCATCTGCTCAATAATGGCTAATTGCACTTTATCCAATGCGACGATTAATTCGTAAAAACGATTTTTCTCGAATGAGTAAGTACGGGTAATATCTGCGGCATAGCCATGATAACTGGCCCCAGCATCAATCAAAAAAGATAAACGCTGCGCAGGCTTAACATGTTCTAAAGCGGTGTAATGTAAAATAGCGGCATTTTGATTTAATGCCACGATATTGCCGTAAGGCACTTCATTTTCGCCTTGGCCAATTTCGAGCAAATAACGTTGCTGAATTTCAAACTCACTGGCACCATCATAAAACGCATTTTTGGCAGCCAAATGTCCTTTTACCGCAATTTGGTTCGCTCTGCGCATGCACTCAAGTTCATACTGAGTTTTGTCTGCACGATGATAATGTAGATAGTTCATTACTGCATCAGGGTTACGAGCCGCAAAGCCCAATACATCAGCCACATCTAAGTGTTCACCAATATACGCCCACGAGGCTAAGTCTTTAGGTAAAAAATCAGCAATTCGATCTGGCTTGGTCAGTAATTGAATATCAAAATGCTCAGTCCAGAAGGCTTGCGGTACATCATTCACCTTATGCCAAAAATCAACTGGGCGATAAAACACTAAAGTAGGCTTATCTTGACCATTAGCGATAACCCAACAATTTGGCGTATCTAAAATAGGTAACCACGCTTTAAATTGCGGGTTCACTTTAAAGGGATAGTTAAGGTCATCTAAAAACTGTCGATGAGGTTGTCCCGAGTGAATCACTAAACCCGAAAGATTTTCACGCTGACAAATTTCGCCTACTCGGCGATTTAATTCCGCCATGTGCGCATGATACAGATGTGCTAACTGATCCATTGACTATCCCTTTGCATGAGTTTTAACCCAATAAGTCTATCACAAACAAAAAAAGACCTCGCTAGATGATAAAAAATTAAACGGCCGTTTAAATTGGGTGTTGTAATTTATCTCATTTAGTCGCACACTGAGAATTAGCTGGTCAATAGATGGCCGAAACCGCTGTGATTCAAGCTTGATAACTGCACAGTAAATAAGATGTGGAAGTCGCTTTTAAGCAATAAGGAAGCAAGCAATGATCTACCAAAGCCCTACCATTCAGGTTGAGTTACTTGAAGATAATATTGCCAAACTGTGTTTTAACGCACAAGGTTCGGTAAATAAATTCGACAGAGAAACAATAGCCTCTCTTGATGCCGCCCTAGACAGCATCAAACAAAATACCAATATTAAAGCCTTGCTGCTGACATCAGCAAAAAGCACCTTTATTGTTGGCGCAGACATTACCGAATTCTTAACGCTATTTCAGCAAGACGATGCCACGTTGCTAGCTTGGGTTGAACAAGCCAACGCAGTATTCAATAAGCTAGAAGACTTGCCGTTTCCGACAGCATCAGCAATTAACGGTTTTGCGTTAGGCGGTGGTTGCGAAACCATTTTAGCGACTGACTTACGCGTTGCTGATACCAATGCTCGCATCGGTTTACCAGAAACCAAATTAGGTCTTATTCCTGGTTTTGGTGGCACTGTGCGTTTACCTCGAGTAATCGGTGCAGATAATGCACTTGAGTGGATTACCACAGCTAAAGACCAACGCCCAGAAGATGCGTTAAAAGTAGGCGCTATTGATGCCGTTGTCGCACCAGAAAACCTAGAAGCTGCTGCGATTCAAATGTTGCATGATGCCCTTAATGGTAATCTTGATTGGCAAGCTCGTCGCACCAAAAAGCAATCACCATTACAGTTACCAAAACTTGAAGCCATGATGTCTTTTGCAACCGCAAAAGGGATGGTGTTCTCAGTTGCAGGCAAGCATTATCCAGCGCCAATGGCCGCTGTGAATGTTGTTGAACAAGCAGCTGGTTTGGATCGTGATGGCGCATTAAAAGTAGAAGCACAAGCTTTCATTAAATTAGCTAAAACAGATGTCGCCCAAGCGCTAATTGGTATTTTCTTAAATGACCAGTTCGTTAAAGGTAAAGCAAAGAAAGCCGGTAAACTCGCTAAAGATGTTAACCAAGCAGCAGTATTAGGTGCAGGTATTATGGGCGGCGGCATTGCTTACCAAAGCGCCAGCAAAGGCACACCAATTGTAATGAAAGACATCGCTCAGCCAGCATTAGAGTTAGGCTTGAACGAAGCGGCTAAAATTCTGACAACACAAGTTGCGCGCGGTCGCTCTACGCCAGAAAAAATGGCTAAAATATTAAACAACATCACCCCTTCTCTAGATTATGCCGCTATCAAAAATAGCGACATCGTTGTAGAAGCGGTTGTTGAACATCCAAAAGTTAAGGCTACTGTACTAGCTGAAGTAGAAGGTTACGTATCAGAAGATGCCATTATTGCATCAAATACCTCGACTATCTCAATCAACTTACTGGCTAAAAGCCTTAAGAAACCTGAACGTTTCTGCGGTATGCACTTCTTTAACCCTGTGCACAAAATGCCATTAGTTGAAATTATCCGTGGTGAGCACAGCTCTGAAGAAACCATCGCAACGGTAGTGGCTTACGCCAGCAAAATGGGTAAAACCCCAATCGTAGTGAATGATTGCCCAGGCTTCTTTGTTAACCGTGTATTGTTTCCATACTTTGCTGGCTTCAGTGGTCTACTTGCTGAAGGTGCTGACTTTGCCGCTGTCGATAAAGTCATGGAAAAGCAGTTCGGTTGGCCAATGGGCCCAGCCTACTTACTTGACGTAGTCGGTTTAGATACCGGTCACCACGCCCAAGCAGTAATGGCTGAAGGTTTCCCAGACCGCATGGGTAAAAATGGCAAAGACGCTATCGACATTATGTTTGAAAACAAACGTCTAGGTCAGAAGAACACTAAAGGATTCTATGCCTATTCAGTTGACCGTCGTGGTAAGCCGAAAAAAGACATTGATCCAACTAGCTATGAATTATTAAGCGCTGAGTTTGGTGAATTGAAAGCATTCGAGTCTGATGACATCATCGCTCGCTGTATGATCCCGATGATCATCGAAACGGTTCGTTGTTTAGAAGAAAGCATTATTGCATCACCTGCTGAAGGCGACATGGGTCTAGTTTACGGTATTGGTTTCCCTCCATTCCGTGGCGGTGTATTCCGTTACTTAGACACCATGGGCGTAGCAAACTTTGTTGCCCTAGCAGACAAATACGCACATCTTGGTGGCTTATATCAAGTTACTGATGCAATGCGTGCACTTGCAGCCAACAACGGTAGTTACTACCAAGCCTAATTAGTGGGAAAGGAATTAAATCATGAAACAAGCTGTTATCGTAGACTGCATTCGTACCCCAATGGGCCGTTCTAAGGCTGGGGTATTTAGAAATGTACGTGCAGAAACATTGTCTGCAGAATTAATGAAAGCACTGATGTTGCGCAATCCACAATTAGACCCTAACGACATTGAAGATGTGATTTGGGGTTGTGTGCAGCAAACACTAGAGCAAGGTTTTAACATTGCCCGTAATGCATCATTGTTAGCTGGCATTCCTAAATCGGCTGGCGCAGTAACGGTAAACCGTTTATGTGGTTCGTCAATGGACGCCCTTCATCAAGCGGCTCGTGCCATTATGACTGGCCAAGGCGACACCTTTATTATTGGTGGTGTTGAGCACATGGGTCACGTACCAATGAACCACGGGGTTGATTTTCACCCTGGTTTGGCAAACCGCGTAGCTAAAGCATCTGGCATGATGGGCTTAACCGCTGAAATGTTAGGTAAAATGCACGGTATTACTCGCGAACAACAAGATGCATTTGCGGTACGTTCTCATCAACGTGCACATGCAGCAACTATCGAAGGTCGTTTTGCCAAAGAGATTTGGGGCATTGAAGGCCACGATGTAAATGGCGCACTGATCAAAGTGATGACTGACGAAGTTATCCGTCCAGAAACAACACTAGAGTCACTTGCCGGTTTACGTCCAGCATTCGACCCTGTTAACGGTACTGTGACTGCTGGTACATCATCTGCATTATCAGACGGTGCTTCTGCAATGTTGGTGATGGAAGAATCTAAAGCTCGCGCTTTAGGTTTAACCATCCGCGCACGTATTCGTTCAATGGCCGTTGCCGGTTGTGATCCTGCAATTATGGGTTATGGTCCAGTACCAGCAACCAAAAAAGCATTAGCACGCGCTGGCTTATCTGTTGCCGATTTAGACCTTATCGAATTAAACGAAGCGTTCGCGGCACAATCATTACCTTGTGTTAAAGATCTTGGCTTACAAGATGTTGTCGATGAAAAGATTAACCTTAACGGTGGCGCAATTGCATTGGGTCACCCACTAGGTTGTTCTGGCGCACGTATCTCGACAACACTGATCAACTTGATGGAAGAAAAAGATGCAACGCTTGGTCTTGCCACTATGTGTATCGGTTTAGGTCAAGGTATCGCAACTGTATTCGAACGCGTTTAATCGTTCTCATACCAAGCTGATACTTTTCAGTTGTATCAAGTGAGTTGTACAAACGAGCCAAATTGGCTCGTTTTTTTTATTTTAAAATTTTCCTACTTTGGCTAATGTTCCACGTGAAACATGTTTTATGAAAATTAAAAAATAATAAAAAAACTCAATATAACTTTAAAACCAAGCAAACTTGGCAAGCTTAAATGACAAGAGTAACATTAGCGCTAATTCGATAGGTAAACATAGACAGCATTTCATGAACGATATTTATACCCAAGCACAACACCAACTCGATGCTCTTGGTCTTCGATGCCCAGAACCTGTAATGATGATTCGAAAAACAGTACGCAAAATGGCAGAAGGTGAAACCTTATTAGTCATTGCAGATGATCCCGCCACCACTCGTGATATTCCAAGTTTTTGTGAATTTATGGATCACACGTTAATTGCCAGTGATATCAGCAAGACTCCTTACCACTATTTACTCAAAAAAGGACTGTAATGAATGACCATCACATTGGAAGCTATCGCGTATAAAACAGCAAAACGCGGCATAATGAAGTCAGCCTTTTGTGCCAATGTGACCTTAGAGCGAGGCGTCGAAAACGATATTTTTGGCAGACCAGGAAAACGTCAAGTAACAGTCATGTCTAAACAGCAGTGGCACACAGCCTGCCAAAAAATTAATGCCGATTTAGACTGGTTAACTCGAAGAGCTAATTTATTGATCAGCGGCTATGAATTTAGCGCAGCAGATGTCGGTAAAACGATCACCATAGGTACTGAGCTTAAACTACAAATCACAGGTGAAACCGATCCATGTAAGAAAATGCAACAAGCATATTCAGGTCTAGAGCAGGCATTAACGCCCGACTGGCGTGGCGGAGTCACCTGCCGCGTGATTCAAACTGGATTAATACAACTAGATGACTCAGTAAAAATAGATTAGTAAAACCGATAAATCATTTTCGTTTAAGCCTTCCATAATAAAATCTAACGCTATAGCACTCATTGTCTATTAATCGATAACAGACATATGTGTTAACGTCTGTCATTAATTGATACAGATTTGTTGTACACCTTATCGGTAATTTATGCGATAAAGGAACTATTCAAACCGACAAACGCAGTAAAGCCAAATACTCTTTAGGTCATCTAATCATGCAAAATGATATTTCCTAAACGGGTATTGGGCTTGATTAAATCCACTGAAAATAAAAACGACAACGGATAATCTACTCTATGTTGACTCAAAAACTCACTCCACTTTACACCGCAATGGCACTTACTCTAGGTATATCTAGCTTTGCCTATGCCGAAGATGACAAAGTAAAATGGCACGTAAATGCTCCAGAAAATGCGCCATTAAGTAAAATTGATATCAATGTAACCGAAGGCACATGGATGAACGTCAATGTATCGCCAGATGGTGAACACATTGTATTTGATTTATTAGGTGATATTTATCAAATACCGATAGCAGGAGGCGAAGCCAAACCACTGGCACAAGGTATCGCTTGGCAAATGCAGCCAGTATATAGCCCTGACGGTAAGTATATAGCTTTCACCTCTGATGAAGATGGTGGCGACAATATCTGGATAATGAATGCCGATGGTACCAATCCACACGCTATCACTACTGAAACATTTCGTTTACTCAACAGCCCGGCCTGGAGTCCTGATTCACAATACCTAGTAGCACGTAAACATTTTACCGGCACCCGCAGCCTCGGAGCGGGTGAAGTGTGGATGTTTCACGTTGCTGGTGGCGAAGGCGTTAAACTAACAGAGCGCCCTAACGAACAAAAAGATTTGGGTGAACCTGCCTACTCGCCAGATGGACGCTATATCTACTTTAGCCAAGATGCGACCCCAGGCAAGACCTTTCATTACTCAAAAGATTCGGTCAAAGGTATTTATAAAATTAAGCGCTATGACACCCAAACGGGAGATATCGAAGTATTAATTGAAGGAACTGGTGGTGCTATCCGCCCAACACCAAGCCCTGATGGCAAAACGCTTGCTTACATCAAACGCGATGGATTCCAATCGACACTATATTCACTGGATTTAAAGTCTGGTGAAGAAACTAAGCTGTATGACAAACTCGATCGTGATATGCAAGAAACATGGGCAATTCATGGCGTGTATCCAACAATGTCTTGGACCAAAGACAATAAGCACATCGTATTTTGGGCTAAAGGTAAAATTAATAAACTTGATGTCGACAGTAAAAAAATATCTGACATTCCATTCAGTGTTAAATCTCAAAGAGATATTCAACCATCGGTCCGCTTTACTCAAAACTTAGATCAAGATGAATTTGATGTAAAAATGCTGCGTATGGCACAAGTGTCACCTGACGGCGAAAAAGTAGTATTTGAAGCCTTAGGTAAAATTTGGATTCGTGATATTAAAGATGGTAAACAGAAACGATTAACCCGTTTAGATGATGACATCAATGAGCTGTTTCCACAGTGGTCACGTGACGGTAAAGACATCGTATTCACCACTTGGAACGACCAACAACAAGGCACCGTCAGTGTGGTTAGCGCCAGAGGAGGTAAAGCCAAGGTGTTGACCAACGAGCCTGGCAAATATGTCGAGCCAACCTTTTCGCCTGATGGCGAATATGTTGTTTATCGAAAGGCTCGCGGCGGATACATGACACCACGAACTTGGTCACAAGAACCGGGTTTATATAAAGTCGATATCAAAGGAAAGCAAAGCACTAAACTAACCGCCAGTGGCCATCAGCCACAATTCGGTGACGACTCAGACCGAGTTTACTTTATGGATTCAGGTGAGACACCAGAGTTTGCATCAATCGGCATGAACGGTTTTGAAAAGCGTACCCATTATACTAGCGACCATGCTACCGAGTTTCGTTTATCACCAAACGGTGAGCACTTGGCTTTTGCTGAGCGTTTTAGAGTGTACGTCACTCCTTTTGCTAAACACGGTGAAACCATTGCGATTGGGCCTAAAGCAACCAACTTACCCATTACTCAACTGAGTGCTCGTGCAGGTGAAAGCATTAGCTGGAACGGTCAAAATAACCAACTGTATTGGACATTGGGCCCTGATTTATATCAAGCCGATGTAGACACTCAATATGTAAAAGCAGAAACCAAGGTCGATCCAAAAATAACCTCTATTGGCTTTAAAGATAAAGCCGATGTTCCACGTGGAACAGTAGTGTTTACTGGCGGTAAAGTGATAACCATGGAAAATGATCAGGTGATAGATAATGGTGTTGTTATCGTTAAAGACAATAAAATTGTCACAGTCGGTGATGCCAATACGGTGATCCCAAAAAATGCCCAGATTATCGATATTAGTGGTAAAAGCATTATGCCGGGCTTATTTGATGCTCACGCCCACGGCGGACAAGCGGATGATGAAATTATTCCACAACAAAACTGGGCCTTATATTCTGGGCTGTCACTTGGGGTAACGGCTATTCATGACCCATCGAATGACACTACCGAAATTTTTGCTGCTTCTGAACAACAAAAAGCAGGCAATATTGTTGGCCCTCGTATTTTCTCAACGGGGACTATTTTATACGGAGCCAACTTACCAGGCTATACCTCGCATGTAGATTCACTTGATGATGCAAAGTTCCACTTAGAGCGTCTTAAAAAAGTCGGTGCATTTAGTGTTAAGAGTTACAACCAACCTCGCCGGGATCAACGCCAGCAAATTATTGCTGCTGCACGAGAGCTCGAAATGATGGTAGTACCTGAAGGTGGCAGTTTGCTGCAACACAATTTATCGATGATAGCGGATGGCCACACCACGGTAGAACATTCGTTACCAGCAGCGTCTATATACAATGACATCAAACAATTCTGGAGCCAAACTGAAGTACACTATACACCGACCTTAGTTGTCGCTTATGGTGGTATTTCTGGCGAGCATTACTGGTATGACAAAACTGACGTTTGGGCTCACCCTCGTCTAAGCATGTATGTTCCGCATGATATTCTTGATGCCCGTTCAATGCGCCGCACTACCGCGCCAGATGAACATTACAACCACTTTAATGTTGCCCGCGTAGCCAATGAGTTAAACAACATCGGCGTTAAACCTAATATTGGTGCTCATGGTCAACGAGAAGGATTAGCTGCACATTGGGAAATGTGGATGTTTGCTCAAGGCGGCATGAGTAATATGGAAGTCTTAAAAACCGCAACAATCAATCCGGCGACAACCTTTGGTATGGACCATCAACTAGGTTCTATTAAAGTGGGTAAATTGGCTGACTTAATAGTGATTGATGGCGATCCATTAGCCGATATCAGAACGACGGATAAAGTCACTTACACTATGGTTAATGGTAAGCTGTTTAATTCAGAAACCATGAATCAACTCAATGGTGATAAACATAAACGTAAGCCTTTTTTCTTTGAAAAAATCTAACGATTAAATTAATCCAATAAAAAGGGTGTTCCGCGTGGAACACCCTTTTTTTATATAAATATCAATACTGGCCGTAACAATGACAGTCAGTCGTGTGGTCATTCACCATACCTACCGCTTGCATAAAGGCATAACAAATTGTTGGGCCAACAAAGTTAAAACCAAGCTTTTTTAACGCTTTAGACATCGCTTCAGATTCTGGTGTTTGTGCAGGAACTTGGTTTGATGAACTGAAGTTATTTGCTCTCGGTTCACCGCCGACAAAACTCCATAAAAACTTAGAGAAATCATCACCCTGCTCCACAAATGCTAAATAAGCTTTAGCATTTCTGATGATCGAGTTTATTTTAAGACGATTACGTACAATACCTGGTTCAAGCATTAACGCTTCCACTTTAGCTTGATCGTACTGAGCAATAATACTCGGCTCAAAATTAGCAAAAAGTTGTTGGTAGTTTTGTTGCTTTTTAAGAATCGTAATCCAAGATAATCCAGCTTGTTGACCATCAAGACAAAGCTTAGCAAAAAGCTGTTTGGCATCAAACTCAGGACGTCCCCATACTGTATCGTGGTAATGCTGATATAAAGGGTCTTCACTTACCCAGCCACATCGGTTAACTTGCATGGTATGGTTCCATTAACGTTTTTAGTAGTACGTTAAAAAATAACCTACATCTGCCTTGCTCTACAAGGTATAATCATTAACATTTTCTATTAATAGCCTGACAGTAGTAGACATGACGACGAAACACGACGTAAAGACATTTCAGGGTTTCATCCTAACCCTTCAGGAATATTGGGCGCAGCAAGGTTGCGCAATTGTTCAACCTCTAGATATGGAAGTTGGCGCTGGTACTTTCCACCCGCAGACGTTCTTACGTTCATTAGGCCCGGAGCCAATGAGCAGTGCATACGTGCAACCGTCTCGCCGTCCTACTGATGGACGTTATGGTGAAAACCCAAACCGCCTGCAACATTACTACCAATTTCAAGTAGTGCTAAAGCCATCTCCAGATAATATTCAAGAGCTATATTTGGGCTCACTTGAAGCACTTGGCATCGACACCAAAGTACATGATATTCGTTTTGTTGAAGATAACTGGGAGTCGCCAACATTAGGTGCTTGGGGTTTGGGTTGGGAAATTTGGCTTAATGGTATGGAAGTGACTCAGTTCACCTACTTCCAACAAGTTGGCGGAATTGAATGTAGCCCTGTTACAGGTGAAATCACTTACGGGCTTGAGCGTTTAGCCATGTACATTCAAGAAGTGGATAGCGTATACGATCTTGTTTGGACTGACGGACCACTTGGTCGTGTCACTTATGGTGACATTTTCCATCAGAACGAAGTAGAACAGTCTACCTATAACTTCGAACATGCCGATGTCGATTTTATGTTCACCCTATTCGATCAATGTGAAAAGATGTGCATGCACTTATTATCACTAGAAAAGCCATTACCACTACCTGCTTACGAGCAAGTAATGAAAGCATCACACGCTTTTAACTTACTTGATGCTCGCCATGCTATATCAGTCACTGAACGTCAGCGTTATATCCTTCGCGTTCGTACTATGGCAAAAGGTGTTGCAGAATCTTATTATCAAGCACGTGAAGCTCTTGGCTTCCCAATGTGTAAGTAGAGGTAACGAATGAATTTTGAAAACTTACTCATTGAAGTGGGTACCGAAGAATTACCACCAAAAGCGCTGCGCACGTTAGCTGAATCATTTTTAACGAGCTTTACAGATGAATTAACTAAAGCTGATTTACCTTTTGAGTCTGCAGTTTGGTATGCCGCCCCTCGCCGTTTAGCGATTAATGTGTTGGGTCTTGCATTAGCACAAGCTGATAAAGTCGTTGAAAAACGCGGCCCCGCAATTAGCTCGGCATTTGATGCCGACGGTAACCCAACTAAAGCAGCACAAGGCTGGGCTCGTGGTAACGGTATTACGGTTGAGCAAGCAGAGCGATTAGTCACCGATAAAGGTGAATGGTTAGTCCATCAAGCTAAAGTGGTTGGCGTTGAAACTAAAAGCTTAATAGCTGACATGGCACAACGCGCACTAGATAAGTTACCAATCCCTAAGCCAATGCGTTGGGGTAACAACAAAACTCAGTTTATTCGCCCGGTTCACACGGTGACTATGCTATTAGGTAGCGAATTAGTTGCAGGTGAATTGCTTGGTATTAAATCTGACCGCATTATTCGTGGCCACCGCTTTATGGGTAAAGCCAGCTTTGAGTTAGATCATGCCGACAATTATTTAGCCGCGCTAAAAGAGCAAGGTAAAGTCCTAGCAGATTATGAATTACGTAAATCGCTAATCAAAGCTGATGCTGAAGCAGCTGCAGCAAAATTAGGTGGTATTGCCGATATTCAAGATGGACTACTTGAAGAAGTGGCTTCACTGGTTGAATGGCCAATAGTGTTAACAGCTAGCTTTGAAGAAAAGTTTTTAAATGTGCCTTCAGAAGCCTTAGTTTACACCATGAAAGGTGATCAAAAATACTTCCCAGTATTTGATAAAGCCGGCAAATTATTGCCTAACTTTATCTTTGTTACTAATATCGAATCTAAAGATCCGCAGCAGATTATTTCAGGCAACGAAAAAGTGGTTCGCCCACGTCTTGCTGATGCGGAGTTTTTCTTTAACACCGATAAAAAGCAAACATTAGCATCTCGTATTGCCAGCTTAGAAACCGTGGTGTTTCAAAAACAATTAGGCACATTGAAAGCGCGTGTTGAACGTATTTCGGAACTTGCAGGTTTCATTGCGACGCAAATGAACAACAACGGTGTTGAGACCAACAATGTAGATGCTAGTCGCGCCGGTTTATTGTCTAAAGCAGACCTTATGACCAACATGGTCATGGAATTTACTGATACTCAAGGCACTATGGGCATGCACTACGCCCGCTTAGATGGCGAAACAGAAGCTGTTGCTATCGCACTTGAAGAGCAGTACAAACCTAAATTTTCTGGTGATACAGTACCAACGGCTACAGTATCGTGTGCGGTTGCACTAGCTGAAAAGTTAGATACGCTAGTGGGTATTTTTGGCATTGGCCAAGCACCAAAAGGTGCGGCCGACCCATTTGCACTTCGCCGTGCAGCCATTGGTATTTTGCGCGTTATCGTAGAAAACAAACTGCCTCTGGACTTGGTAGAGTTAATTGCTAAAGCACAAGCTTTACATGCGACTAATATCACTAACACTAATACTAGTGAAGATGTACTTGAGTTTCTTCTCGCTCGTTTCCGCGCTTGGTACCAAGATAAAGGCATTCAAGTTGACGTTATTTTAGCGGTACTAGCTCGTCGTCCAACCAAACCTGCTGATTTTGACAGTCGTGTTAAAGCTGTATCGCATTTCCGTAGCTTAGAAGCTTCTACAGCGCTAGCAGCGGCAAATAAACGTGTTTCTAATATATTGGCTAAAGTTGAAGGCGAATTACCCGCAACCATCAATTCAGCTCTATTAACAGAACCAGCAGAAAAAGCGCTCGCTGATAAGCTTGTACAATTACAACCACAGTTAGCCCCGCTGTTTGCTGATGGCGATTACCAACAAGCATTAACGCTATTGGCTGACTTACGCGAAAACGTCGATCAGTTCTTTGAAGATGTGATGGTAATGGCAGATGATGAAGCATTGAAAAATAACCGTTTAGCGTTATTAACCAATCTTCGTGAGCAGTTCTTGCACGTTGCAGACATTTCGTTGCTGCAATAATGTAAATTAACTGTAGTTGAGATAAAAGCGCCGCAAGGCGCTTTTTTTATGGATTACTTCTTATGACTTACTTTTTATGGCTTAAGAGTATCAGCCACAACGTGGGGCTATAAAAGGTTAAGGCAGACACCTTAGCCGCATTGATATCAATTTAAAACTGGATAAGCTTTTGATGTAAAACGATAAAATCTTCTTCACTACACTCAACCTGAGCTAACAACACGGCTAGTGCTGGTTGAGGCAATTTGTCGACTTGCTGCAACATTGAACACTCACTAATAATATTGGCTTTCCAAATAAGCAGTGTCATGCCATCAGTAGGTTTAATATTGGTATTGGCCAATAACGTTAACGGCGTTTCAAAGTGCAGTGGTAATTGCCAACAGCGCGCTAACAGTGCACTTAAGGTCAACGATTTTGTGGTCATCACCTGCTTAAATAGTATTGAATTAGGCTGCTCTCCAGGTTCTGCTTGATAAAAAGCATCCACCAGCATTTTAAAAATCGCAATTTTACCTACATCATGCAGTAAGCCCACTAAAAAAGCGCTGTCTCGTTGCTCGGGGCTCGCTAACTCGCTGGCCAAAAAAGCAACTTGCATAGAATGACGCCAGATTTCAGCCCCAAAGCGTCTAAAATAAATAGGCTTTATATCAATTAACTCACGGGCTAAACTCGCGGTAATAAATTGCCTTAATTGTTGTCGCCCCACTTGTACTAGCGCTTGTTGAATACTGCTAACATCATTCTCAGCTCGTTTAAAAGCAGGCGAATTACATAACTTAAGTACTTCAACACACAACAGAGGGTCTTGTTCAATAAGTTGTATTAGTTCTTGGGTTTCAATACTGTCGTCGGCTAGTTTTTTATCTAGCTCGAGTATTTTGCTGGGCAGCTTTAATACATTTTCCGCAATCGACTGAGGTGAGCTTAATGCCAGTTCAATATTGTGCATCACGCTTCGCTCTAAATTATTCGCTATTCCTGTTGTTGTAGTTTGTTGGTTTGCAAATAATAAACTGTAAAATAAAGCCGACAGATCTAACTGCGATTCAACTGCTTGATGTTGCGTAACCTCTATTGCAGGTACTGGTGCTTTGGATTTGGTTTGCTGACGTTTCTCTGCAGTACTAATGCCAGTGAATTTGGCCTGTTCATTGCGGTCTCGAACATTAAACAATTTTTTAAAGAAACCAATAACCACTGTAAATAGCCTTATTAAATGTTAAGTAAATACTATTATAACCATAGCACTAAAAACAAAAATGGGTGCCAAAGGCACCCATTTATACACTAAAATTTTGTTATACGTCTAAGTTGGCCACATTAAGCGCGTTAGTTTCAATAAACTCACGACGCGGCTCAACTTGGTCACCCATCAAACATGTAAATAGTTGATCAGCAGCAACTGCATCTTCAATAGTAACGCGTAACATACGACGTGATTCTGGATCCATTGTAGTTTCCCACAATTGTTCAGGGTTCATTTCACCCAATCCTTTATAACGTTGAATATATAGGCCGCGTTTAGCTTCACTAATAGTCCAATCTAATGCTTCTAAGAAGCTTTCAACTTCTTTAACACGTTCGCCACGTTGTACATAACCACCTTCTTCAATCATACCCTCTAATGCAGCACCTAGCTTAGCGATACGCTGATAATCAGATGATGTGAAGAAGTCATAACCAAATAGATAGTTAGTATCAATACCGTGCTTGCGGATTGTCACGCTAGGAGTGTAAACCTTGCGCTCAGGGTCAAGCATTACATTAGCTGTAAAAATAATACCGCTACTTTCACGTTCAACTAGATCTGCAATGAAGCCATTACACCATGCAGTCATTTGCGCTTCGTCACTTAACACTGCTGTAGTCACTTCTGGGTGATACAACATACGGTCAAGTAAGTTAGTTGGGTAGCGTTTTTCTAAGCGCTTAATAATGCGCTCAACTTCACGATACTGCGCCACTAAACGCTCTAATGGCTCACCAGACATACCAAAAGCACCTGGGCTTGGATAAATATTGGTGCCATCGAGTGCTTGAGTGGTTAAATACTCAGTTAATGCTGGCTCATCTTTCAAATACTGTTCTTGCTTACCTTTTTTCACTTTGAAAAGTGGTGGTTGAGCAATATAAATATAGCCACGTTGGATCAATTCAGGCATTTGACGGAAGAAGAAGGTCAACAGCAAAGTACGAATGTGTGAGCCGTCGACGTCAGCATCGGTCATGATGATGATGTTGTGATAACGAGTCTTATCTGGGTTGTATTCATCGCGGCCAATACCACAACCTAATGCAGTAATCAGCGTTGCCACTTCTTGTGAAGATAACATCTTGTCAAAACGCGCTTTTTCTACGTTTAAGATCTTACCTTTTAGTGGAAGAATTGCTTGGTTTTTACGATTACGTCCCTGCTTGGCTGATCCGCCAGCAGAGTCCCCTTCCACTATGTATATTTCAGAAAGACCAGGATCTTTCTCTTGGCAGTCAGCTAACTTACCTGGCAAACCACCTAAATCTAGTGCGCCTTTACGACGAGTCATTTCACGGGCTTTACGCGCCGCTTCACGAGCACGTGCTGCATCAACAATTTTACCCACAATTAATTTAGCATCTGCTGGGTTTTCTAATAGATAATCGTTTAACTGCTCACCCATTGTTTGTTCAACAGCGCTTTTCACTTCACTAGACACAAGTTTGTCTTTAGTTTGCGAGCTAAACTTTGGATCAGGTACTTTTACTGAAATAACCGCAGTTAAGCCTTCGCGCGCGTCGTCACCTGTCGCGTTAGTTTTGCCTTTTTTGTTAAAACCTTCACGTTCCATGTAGTTGTTCAAGTTACGTGTTAAAGCGCCACGGAAACCGGCTAAGTGAGTACCACCATCACGCTGAGGAATATTATTAGTAAAACAGAAAATATTCTCTTGATAACCATCGTTCCACTGCATCGCAACTTCAACGGTGATACCATCTTCGCGCTCATGAGAAAAATGGAAAACATCTTTGTTAATCGGCGTTTTATTACGGTTTAAGTAATCAACAAAAGCACTAATACCGCCTTCATACTTAAAGAACTCATCTTTACCGTCGCGCTCGTCAACTAAACGAATGCCGACACCTGAGTTTAAGAATGATAGTTCACGTACGCGTTTGGCTAAAATTTCAAAATGAAATTCAACATTGGTAAACGTGTCACCACTTGGCCAAAAGCGGAGTTCGGTACCGGTTTTAACCGCATCACCAATTTCTTTGATAGGCGCATCGGGTACACCATGAGTATAAAACTGCTCATAGACTTTACCTGCTCTACGAATGGTTAACTGTAGTTTTTTCGATAACGCATTAACGACCGAAACACCCACACCGTGCAGACCACCAGAGACTTTATAAGAGTTATCATCAAACTTACCGCCAGCATGAAGTACGGTCATAATAACTTCAGCGGCAGAGATACCCTCTTCTTCATGTATCGAAACAGGAATACCACGACCATCGTCTTTTACTGAGACTGAACCATCTGAATGAATGCTAATGGTGATATCACTACAATGGCCTGCTAAAGCTTCATCGATAGAGTTATCGACCACTTCGAATACCATGTGATGAAGACCTGTGCCATCATCAGTATCACCAATGTACATACCAGGTCTCTTACGGACTGCATCAAGGCCTTTTAATACCTTGATACTCGAAGAATCGTAACTATTCTCTGACATATTTATCTCTCGTTGTTATTCAATAACCGTTACCAACCCTTGTTCCACATGAAACATCCTGTTTGGAGGGCTAGATAACGAATCGACTATTGCTTGCGGTTCGATCGCAGTGACAAAAATTTGTGCACCGGTTTCGGTTAACTGCTGTAGCAATAGCTGCCTATGCTGTGCATCCAACTCCGACGGTAAATCGTCGACTAGATAAATACTATTTTTATCTAGTTGTTGTTTGAGCAACTTTCCCTGTGCAATACGCAGTGCACAGACTAATAATTTTAATTGTCCACGGGACAACGCATCCTGCGCCGGTAAATTACCCACGCGCAAACGTAAATCTGCTTTGTGGGGGCCGCTGCCCGTATTTCCAGCGGCTAAATCTCTTGAGTATTGGTTTTCAAGTAATTGGGCAAAATCCGTTTTACTGTCCCATCCTCGAGTAAAAGAAACCTTAATATCAATCTGAGGTAAAAACACTCCGATTATACCCTTTAGTAGCACATTTAACGAGTCTACATATTGATTTCGTATATCGGTAACCTGTTCAGCATACCGCACCAACTCCTTATCCCAAAACTGTATTTGGTTATAGGGAGAGTGATTTCTAAGTAATTGGTTTCGTTGCTTTAATACCTTTCTAGTATTCACCCAAGCTTGATAAAAATGTGGGTCAGAATGAAATGCACCCCAATCAATAAATTGACGGCGGGCTTTAGGTCCCTCGAACAACAAAGAAAAACTTTCGGGAGTAATAACTTGAATGGGTAACGTTTCGGCCAGGGTTGATAAACGCTTTACTTTCTCGCCATCAATTTTTACTTCGATCTCACCGCTTCGATGACGACGTAAGCCAATTTTACAATCTCTGTCAGCATCAATTAAATGCGCAAACAAAGTCAGTTTATCGTCATCATGGTTGATCACACGTTGGGATAAATGGCTTCTAAACGAACGGCCCATACCCAAAAAATAAATAGCTTCGAGAATACTGGTTTTGCCACTGCCATTTTGACCGTAAATCAAATTTAAGCCATCACCCGGTTGTAATGATGCTGAGGTAATATTACGAAATGAACCTATGGTAATACGCGATAAACTCATGAAGACCTATTGTGATAACCCAATAAAACGGTAGAAACAAAGAAGGTGCTTTGCAGCACCTTTCATATAGCAATAACACAATAACGCATTACAGACGCATTGGCATCACGACATACATAGAATCTTCTTCTTTGTGGTTCTCTATCAAGGCACTTGAATTGCCATCAATTAAAGTAATTCGTACTTCATCACTGGCTAAGTTATTTAACACATCAAGTAGATAACTGACGTTAAAACCAATTTCTAGCTTATCAGAGTCATATTCAACATCAATGATCTCTTCAGCTTCTTCTTGTTCAGGATTATTGGCAGTAATTTTCAATAAGCCAGATTCAAGCTGAATACGTACTCCACGGAATTTCTCATTCGAAAGAATAGACGCACGAGTTAACGCTTGTTTTAATTGGTTACGACTGGCGATAACCACCTTATTGCCACCCTTAGGTAACACTCGGCGGTAATCAGGGAAACGGCCATCGACAAGCTTACTGGTAAATACCGCGGAACTGGTAATCGCTCTAATGGCATTATCACCAATGGCAATGGTAATGTCCTGGTCGTCACTGTCGAGCAAGCGCGCCATTTCAACCACCCCTTTACGAGGCACAATCACTTGTTTTTCGGGTAATGAAACATCAAGCGTACGATGACTTAAGGCTAAACGGTGTCCATCGGTGGCAATAGCACGTAATACATTGCCTTCCGTTTCAAATAACAAACCATTGAGGTAATAACGGACATCTTGGTTAGCCATTGAAAACTGAGTTGAATCAATAATCGACTTCAACACGCCTTGCTTTAAGCTAAATTCGATATCCGCTTGGAATTCTTCAACGTTGGGATAATCTTCGGCGGGTAATGTTGCCAATGAAAAACGGCTGCGACCTGAACGCAATAACCATTTATTATCTTGTTGCTCGACCTTTAATTCGCTCTGCTCTGGTAATGACTTAACAATATCCAGTAACTTTTTAGCCGGAACCGTCGTACGACCGATATCAATGTCACCATGAATAGCCGCTTGGCCCACCAACTCAACCTCTAAATCAGTGCCTGTTAGCTTAAGTGATGACTCACTAACTTCAACTAATAAGTTGGCTAAAATAGGTAAGTTGTGTCTGCGTTCTACCGCGCCGCACACTAGCTGCAACGGCTTTAATAGGGCGTCCCTATCAATTGAAAATTTCATCGTGTCAACATTCCCTGAATTAAGAAGACAAAGTTCTAATCAAGTTAGCATAATCTTCTTTAATATCATGACTTTCTTCGCGCAATTGGGCGATTTTACGACAAGCATGTAATACTGTCGTATGGTCACGACCACCAAAAGCATCACCAATTTCCGGTAAACTTTGGTTAGTAAGTTCTTTAGATAGCGCCATCGCCACTTGTCTAGGCCTTGCCACACTGCGAGAACGGCGTTTAGACAGCATATCTGCCATTTTTATTTTGTAGTATTCAGCAACAGTCTTCTGAATATTATCTATAGTGACTAATTTTTCTTGTAGTGCCAAGAGATCTCTTAATGCTTCACGCACAAAGTCGATAGTGATTGGGCGACCAGTAAAGTTAGCATTAGCAATCACGCGGTTTAGTGCACCTTCTAATTCACGTACGTTTGAACGTAAACGCTTGGCAATAAAGAATGCCACTTCATCAGGTAGGTTTATTCCGCTCTCTTGTGCTTTACGCATTAAAATCGCTACGCGGGTTTCTAATTCAGGTGGCTCAATAGCAACCGTTAAGCCCCAACCAAAGCGAGATTTTAAGCGATCCTCTACCCCGTCGATCTCTTTCGGATAACGGTCTGAGGTTAAAATAATTTGATGATTACCTTCTAACAATGCATTAAAGGTATGGAAAAACTCTTCTTGTGAACGATCTTTATTGGCAAAAAATTGAATGTCATCAATAAATAGCGCATCAACACTACGGTAATAACGCTTAAATTCTTCGATCGCGTTATTTTGCAGCGCTTTAACCATGTCCTGAACAAAACGCTCAGAATGCATATACACCACTTTGGCATTGGGATTATTTTTAATAATGCCATTACCTACAGCGTGTAAAAGGTGAGTTTTACCTAAACCAGTGCCGCCATATAAAAATAACGGATTATAAGCACCACCAGGATTTTCAGAAACTTGCAATGCAGCAGCTTTACCTAACTGGTTTGATTTACCTTCAACGAAGTTATCAAATTGGTAAGTAGGATTAATATTGCTGCGATGATTAGGGTTAATAATCGGTTCAGCCTGGGTATTAAAGGACGTGGTTCCTACCTGGGCTTTAGTTTGGCGATTAACAGGCTTAGCCGCTACAGGAGCTGGCGCAACCGGACGAGCTGAAGGACGGCTACCAATATCAAAACGTAACTTAGGTGCATTACTGCCCATTTGTTCAGTAAAAAATTGATTAATGATATTGATGTATTTATCGCGTACCCAATCCAGCACAAAACGATTTGGCGCATACAAAACCAAAGTATCACCATCCATTTCAGCCTGTAACGGACGGATCCACATACTGAACTGCTGTGCTGATAACTCGTCTTGCAGTCTGCCGATACATTGTTGCCAAAGTGAAACCGCCACTTATTTATCCCCAAATATCTTTAATCAAAGGAGGTGTATTCTATAGGGAGATCACAATGATCGCTATCCTTTAAAGAAGAATTATCCCCAGCGGGATCATTCTGTGTATATATCTGAGATCAGCGAAGATCAAAATCGATCCATTAATTGCAAGATTCAAGCAAATCCAGCTTTATTAACCGATCCACCTTGATCTATAATAGCATTTCTTTGATCTACTGAAACAACGAAAGATCCACAAGATATAGTGTCTGTACACAGACTTATCCACATCTTCTGGTGCTTAATCGATAGTAGCTTCAAATAAAGATTGGCAGAAATTTGTCATATAAGTACTTTCGTTATTGACGAGGCTACTTAAAGTGATTACAATTCGGCCTCTTTTTTGCCCTTACCTCTAATGTTGGAGATAAGGTAAATTCACTAACAAAGACGGATTGCCATCATGAGTAAACGTACTTTTCAACCTAGCAACCTGAAGCGCAAGCGTTCTCACGGCTTCCGCGCTCGTATGGCTACTGTAGGCGGCCGTAAGGTCCTTGCACGTCGCCGTGCGAAAGGTCGCGCTCGTTTATCTGCGTAAGTAGATAACTAGGTGACTAGCTATACCTTTTCGCGGGAGTTACGTTTGTTAACTCCCGCGCAATTTAAATCTGTATTCTCCAATCCAATCAAAGCATCCTCTGCTGAAATAACTCTGCTCGCAATTCCAAATTCAGAGCAACATCCTCGTTTAGGATTAACTGTGGCCAAACGTTTTGTTAAACGTGCAAACCAACGTAATCGTATTAAACGTGTGATAAGAGATAGTTTTCGTTTACATCAACACGACATCCCAGATATAGATATCGTTGTATTAGTCAGAAATGGCGTGATGGAAATGGAAAATGCAGAACTACACAAATTAATAGAAAAGCTATGGCGCAAACTCAGTCGCCGTTACAATGGCTAGCAACTACGGTTATCCGTGGTTACCAAATTCTTATCAGCCCTTTATTGGGACCGCGGTGTCGGTTCAATCCAACTTGTTCTTATTATGCTATCGAAGCAATAAAAACACATGGAACAGTGAAAGGTAGTTGGTTTGCAATGAAACGCATATTAAAATGTCACCCTTTACATCCCGGCGGTAGTGATCCCGTCCCCCCTAAAAATGACAGGTGTAATAAATAGGCTATGGAATCTCAACGCAATATATTGCTAATCGGTCTGCTGTTTGTCAGCTTTTTAATGTGGCAACAATGGCAAACAGATAAAGCACCAAAACCGGCAACAGCTCAAACTGTTAGCCAAACTAACGCCGCCTCACAACACAGTGCTGACGTTCCAGAAGCAGATATCTCTGGGGAACCAATAGAATTACCTGCAAATAAAAACCTTATTAGCGTTAAAACTGATCAGCTTGATATTAAAATCAGCCCGATTGGTGGTGACATAGTTTATGCCGCATTAGTGGAACATAAACGCGAAATTGACAGTAGTGACCCATTTGTCATTTTAGAACAAAAGAACAATTTCACTTATATCGCCCAAAGCGGACTTATTGGTCGTGATGGTATTGATAGTAGTGCCAATGGTCGAGCTGCTTATAGTGTTCAAACCAATTCATATTCTTTAGCTGAGGGTAAAGACACATTAACCGTGCCATTTACTTATACAGCAGACAACGGTGTCACCTACGTAAAAACCTTTACGTTCACCCGTGGTCAATATGATGTCGGCGTAGATTACAGCATCAACAATACTTCGGCTGCACCGTTACAAGTGCAAATGTATGGTCAAATTAAGCAAACGATTAAAGAATCTGAAAGCAGCATGATGATGCCAACCTATCGTGGTGGTGCTTTCTCGGCTCAAGATACTCGTTATGAGAAATATAACTTTGACGATATGGCTGACAAAAATCTTGCTAAAGTAACACAGGGTGGTTGGGCAGCAATGCTACAACATTACTTTGTGTCAGCTTGGGTGCCGCCAGCAACAGATTCAAACACCATTTTCTCAAGTATGAGTGCTGGTGGAATGGCTAATATTGGTTTCCGTGGTGCGGTATATGATATTGCTCCTGGCGCAACTCAAGAAATTAGCTCACAGTTTTATGTTGGCCCTAAAAACCAAAAAGAGCTTTCAGCTATTTCTGAAACCTTAAACTTGGTTGTTGATTACGGTTTCTTATGGTGGTTAGCGATTCCAATCCATTGGTTATTGATGTTCTATCAATCATTTGTGGGCAATTGGGGTGTGGCTATTATTTTGATCACTCTCACCGTCCGTGGTGGTCTATATCCGCTGACTAAAAAGCAATATACCTCTATGGCCAAAATGCGTAATCTACAGCCTAAATTGGCAGAGATGAAAGAACGCTTTGGTGATGACCGTCAAAAGATGGGTCAAGCTATGATGGAGCTGTATAAGAAAGAGAAAGTAAACCCTATGGGCGGTTGCTTACCTATTCTATTACAAATGCCAATCTTCATTGCACTATATTGGGTACTACTAGAAAGCTATGAATTACGCCACGCACCATTCATGCTTTGGATTAATGATTTATCGGTCCAAGATCCATACTATGTATTGCCATTGTTAATGGGCTTATCAATGTTCTTGATGCAGAAAATGCAACCGGTAGCGCCAACAATGGATCCAATGCAAGTAAAAATGATGCAGTGGATGCCAGTTATCTTTACCGTATTCTTCTTATGGTTCCCAGCAGGTCTAGTACTTTACTGGCTAGTGGGTAACTTAGTTGCAATCACACAGCAGAAAATTATTTATGCTGGCCTTGAGAAAAATGGCATAAAATAAGCCTAAACTCAATGTTGTATAACTGATTAAAAAGGCGGCTGATTAGCCGCCTTTTCCTTTATCAATTTTATAGGTAATACCGTGACAACAGACACTATTGTGGCACAAGCCACCGCCCCTGGACGAGGTGGCGTAGGCATCATTCGTATTTCTGGTGATTTAGCCACTAATGTCGCTACAGCGATTATTGGCCACATACCCAAAACGCGTTACGCAGAATATTGTGACTTTAACAATGCTGACGGTCAGGTGATTGATCAAGGGATTGCGCTATTTTTTAAAGGACCAAATTCATTTACCGGCGAAGATGTCCTAGAACTGCAAGGCCATGGCGGTCAAATAGTACTCGACATGCTAATTAAGCGAGTGATGGAAATAGACGGTATTCGTATTGCTAGACCAGGTGAATTTAGCGAACAAGCCTTTATGAACGATAAACTCGACTTAACTCAAGCAGAAGCGATTGCTGACTTAATTGACGCCACCAGTGAACAAGCAGCAAAAAGTGCCTTGCAATCACTACAAGGTGAATTCTCAAAAGAAGTTCATGAGCTTGTCGACCAAGTCACCAACCTGCGTTTATATGTAGAAGCAGCGATTGATTTCCCCGATGAGGAAGTCGACTTTCTATCCGATGGTAAAATTGCCAATGCCTTATATAAAATCATCGATAAGCTAGACACAGTGCAAGCCAGCGCCAAACAAGGTTCAATCATCCGTGAAGGAATGAAAGTTGTGATTGCCGGCCGTCCTAATGCTGGTAAATCAAGCTTACTCAATGCATTAGCCGGTAAAGAGTCGGCAATTGTGACTGAAATAGCAGGCACAACTCGCGACGTACTACGCGAGCACATCCACTTAGACGGTATGCCGCTGCACATTATCGATACGGCAGGGTTACGAGACACTCTAGACACTGTTGAACAAATCGGCATAGAACGCGCATGGGCAGAAATAGCCAGTGCCGATAGAGTCTTGTTTATGGTCGATGGCACCACAACTGACGCCATAGATCCGCACGAAATTTGGCCTGACTTTATCGACCGTCTACCAGCAAAGCTGGGAGTGACAGTGATACGTAATAAAGCTGACCTAACCGGTGAAACCTTAAATAACACCGAAGAGCAAGGTTACAGCGTTTATAGGATATCAGCTAAAACAGGTTTAGGGGTTGATGAGTTAAAGCAACACCTCAAATCATTAATGGGTTACCAAAGTAACTTAGAAGGTGGTTTTATTGCCCGCCGCCGCCATTTAGAAGCACTCGATCTTGCTGCAAATCACTTACAACTGGGTAAAGAACAACTTGAAGTGTATTTAGCTGGAGAGTTACTGGCAGAAGAACTGCGCATGACACAAATGGCCTTATCTGAGATCACCGGTAAATTCACCTCAGATGATCTATTGGGCAAGATTTTTGGCTCATTCTGTATTGGTAAATAGTGTATAGATAAATAGGTGTAAATTGATGAAACTCGCCAATCACGTCGTGATACTCGACTTTGAAACCACAGGATTATCACCAGATAACGGTGACCGAGCCATAGAAATTGGTGCGGTTAAGTTAGTTAATGGTCAAATAGTCGATACTTTTCAGGAATTGATTAATCCTGGTCGGCGAGTCAATAGTTTTATTGAGCAATACACTGGTATTAGTAACGATATGCTTAAACATGCCCCTGCGTCCAAACAAGTCATGGGGCAGTTTGCTAAGTTTATTGATGGTTTTAATTTGGTGGCACACAATGCCAGCTTTGATAAAAAGTTTCTCGATGCTGAGTTTAGCCATAGCAAACTGTATTACACTGGTCAGTTTGCTTGCTCGTTATTATTATCAAGGCGGATAAGCCAAGATGCTCCCAACCATAAGCTTGGCACGCTTGTAGATCATCACCAGTTACCTAACGATGGTGTGTTTCACCGCGCTTTAGCCGATGCCACCATGACCAGCCATTTATGGTTACATCAAATAGATCTATTACAACTACAGCTGCCCAAGCAAGCTATTACCATTGATATGATCAATAAAATATCCAGCCTACCAAAAGCGCAAATTGCGCGTTATTTGCGAACGATGAGCTAGTTACAACTCTTGCGATAACTTATCGACCAGCAATCTCACTTTGGGTGATAAATGGCGATTATGCGGATACAAAGCCCAAATACCTTCTTTAGGTTGTTGAAAAGGTGCCAGCAATACCACTAACTCCCCTTCAGTAATAGCATCATTGACGTAATATCCCGGTAACTGCACAATCCCCAAACCACAAATAGCCGCATTTAATAAACTTAAACCACTACTACAGGCTAAAGATCCATGCACTTTTACCGCCTTGGGTTTACCTTGCTCAACAAAATGCCAATGAGACTGACTGCCGATTAAACAATTATGCTGACTTAACTCCGATAACGCATAAGGCGTACCGTATTTAGCGATATAACTCGGGGCTGCGCACACATATTGGCTGCGACTCGTAAGCCGCTTTGCCATCATAGTAGAATTAGTTAACCGCCCTAACCTAATAGCCAAATCATAACCACCATCCACTAAGTCAAGTTGCTGATTAGTCAGCTCACAAATCACTTCAATATCAGGATATTGCTGCATAAAATCAATCACTATCGGCATGATAAACTTTTCACCGTAAGTCACTGGTGCAGTAATTCTAATCAGTCCTTGTGGCTTATCTTTTAAGCTTGAAATAGCACGTTCTGCTTCATCAAGACTGTTTAATACTTGGCGACAATGCTGATAATAAACCGTACCTTCTTCGGTTAACGATACTTTGCGGGTGGTGCGATAAAATAATTTGGTGTTTAAACGGTTTTCAAGCTGACTAATCTGTCGACTCACTTGCGCGGTAGAAATACTCAAACGCTTGCCAGCCACTGTAAAACTGTCAGTTTCGGCCACAGCCACAAATTCAAAAATGCCTTCCCACTTCATCATTATTACATTCTCGTAAAAGTCATTTGCAAAATAAGCTAATTATCATTCTATGATAAACAAATACAATGGCTAAATACACTACACTGTAGTAAAACCACTTAACCATGTTGACCATGGTCGTTAATGTTAAGGAAATCATTTATGTCAGCACAATTTATTAAATCCAAAGCCGCTATTGCTTGGGGACCTGGCCAACCACTATCGGTAGAAGAAGTCGACGTAATGTACCCAAAAGCGGGTGAAGTCATGGTACGTATTGTGGCATCTGGCGTTTGTCATACCGATGCTTTCACGCTTTCAGGTGATGATCCTGAAGGGGTATTCCCGGCGATTCTTGGTCATGAAGGCGGCGGTATTGTTCACATGGTCGGTGAAGGCGTTACTAGCGTACAAGTCGGCGATCATGTTATTCCGTTATACACAGCAGAATGTGGAGTATGTAAATTCTGTACTTCTGGTAAAACCAACCTTTGCAGCGCAGTGCGTGAAACTCAAGGTAAAGGGTTAATGCCAGACGGCACCACGCGTTTCTTTAAAGATGGTGAGCCAATTTTTCACTACATGGGTTGTTCAACATTTTCTGAGTACACTGTATTACCGGAAATATCATTAGCAAAAGTCAGTAAAGATGCGCCATTAGAAGAAGTATGTCTATTAGGCTGTGGTGTGACTACCGGTATGGGCGCTGTCTTGAAAACAGCTAAAGTTCAAAAAGGTGATACTGTCGCTATTTTTGGTTTAGGCGGTATTGGTCTATCGGCAATTATTGGTGCCACCATGGCTGGCGCCAGCCGAATTATTGGTATTGACCTTAACGAATCAAAATTCGAACTTGCCAAAAAATTAGGGGCAACAGACTGCATTAACCCTAAAAACTTTGATAAGCCGATTCAAGAAGTGATTGTAGAAATGACCGACGGTGGTGTCGATTTCTCATTTGAATGTATTGGTAACGTCAATGTAATGCGCAGTGCATTAGAATGCTGTCATAAAGGTTGGGGCGAGTCCGTCATTATTGGTGTAGCAGGTGCAGGCCAAGAAATATCAACCCGTCCATTCCAATTAGTTACTGGTCGCGTATGGCGTGGCAGTGCATTTGGTGGCGTTAAAGGACGCAGTGAATTACCTGGTATTGTTGAGCAATACCTAGCTGGCGAATTTAAACTTGACCACTTTATAACTCACACCATGGGTATTGACGGCATTAATGATGCATTTGATTTAATGCACAAAGGTGAAAGTATTCGCAGCGTGATCCACTTTGCCAAGTAACACTTAATTTATCATGACAGATGCAGTTAAGTGTAAAACGACTTAACTGCGGTTTGACAAATAAGGACACATCATGACCATTGAAAGTATCAGCAGTACCAAAGCATTTGGTGGTTGGCATAAACAATACAGTCATCAATCAAGTACGCTTAATTGCACCATACGGTTTGCTATTTACTTACCGCCACAAGCCGAAAGCCAAAAAGTGCCGGTTTTATATTGGTTGTCAGGGCTCACTTGTACTGATGAAAACTTTATGCAAAAAGCAGGTGCACAACGCATAGCAGCAGAGTTAGGCATGGCTATTGTCGCACCCGATACCAGCCCTCGAGGTGAAGGTGTTGCAGATGATACCGACGGCGCTTATGACTTTGGTTTAGGTGCAGGCTTTTATCTAAACGCCACCAAACCACCATTTAGTCAGCATTACCAAATGTATGATTATGTGGTAAACGAATTGCCAGCACTGATTGAAGCCCATTTCCCAGTAACAGAGCAACGCAGTATTAGCGGCCACTCAATGGGTGGACATGGCGCGTTAACCATAGGATTAAAAAATCCGCACAGATATAACAGCCTGTCAGCATTTAGTCCTATTTGTCACCCAATGGACTGCCCATGGGGCATCAAAGCATTCCGTGGTTATTTAGGTGATGATCAGCAGCAATGGCAACAATACGATAGCTGCGAGTTAATGGCCAATAGCCAACAATTTGTGCCCACGCTGGTGGATCAAGGCAGTAATGACAACTTTTTAGACGAGCAGTTAAAACCACAAGCCTTAGTTCAAGTAGCTAAAGACAAAGGTTATCCGCTTGAACTAAGAATGCAGCCAGGTTATGACCACAGCTATTATTTTATCGCAACGTTTATTGAAGACCATCTGCGTTTTCATGCTAAACACTTAGCACTTAAATAAAATACAATATTTGATAGTTGTAATGAATCAATAAAAATGAAAACGAGCCATTTTGGCTCGTTTTTTTATACATTACAGTTAACGATTAGCATCTAACCGAGAGAAATAATCTTTTGCTGCAGCCCTAACTTTAGGAGCTAACAATAAAGCAGACGTCATCGTCGGTATCGCCATCAATGCATAAGCAGCATCAATAATATTCACAATTTCTTGCAAGCTGGCTGTCGCAGCAAACAAAATAGCTAATAAATAAAAGTACTGATAAAAACGAATACGTTTACGACCAAATAAAAAGGCAAAACATTGGCCACCATAGAATGCTTGAGTAAAAATGGTGCTAATACTAAAAAACACCACACATAAAATAAGCAAATATGGTCCAATACCTGGCATCGTAATTTCAAATGCCTGCGCCGATAAATTTACCCCTTCAGCATCAGTACCTTGCCACACACCCGAGATTAAAATAATCATCGCTGTTGCAGTGCAGACTAATAATGTATCAATAGCAGGGCCTAACATGGCCACTAAACCTTCTTTTACTGGTTCATTAGTTTTGGCACTGCCATGAGCCATAACCTCTGTACCAATTCCGGCCTCATTCGAAAATGCCGCTCGGCGAATACCAATTAACATTGTCCCTAAAATTCCGCCGCCAACCGAATTTAACGAAAATGCTTCAGTGAAAATAAGACTAAAATAGCCAGGTACTTGCTCAATATTTGACACAATCACATAAGCAGCACAACTCATGTAAATTAAGATCATCATCGGCACAACTTTAGATGCTACGGTCGCAATACGCTTAATTCCACCAAGAATAACGCTTGCCACTATCACCATAACAACGATCCCTAAACTCAAATCAAGCCAAAAAGTCGATTGATCCGCCGGAAAATGACCCGGTTTAACAAATAACCACTCTCGGATTATCTGTACTAATTGATTTGAGTTAAACAGCGGGAAATTACCAATTAAGCCAACAACACAGAAAAATACCGCTAAAAAATGCCATTTTTTAGTTAACCCTTGAGTAATAATGTACATAGGGCCACCCTGTACATCACCATTTTCATCTTTACCACGATACATAATAGCCAAAGTACATGTAAAAAACTTGGTCGCCATACCAACAATAGCGCTGATCCACATCCAGAAAATAGCTCCCGGACCACCGACCATAATAGCCACAGCAACACTACCAATATTTCCCATTCCCACGGTACCGGCCATAGCACTGGATAACGCCCCAGCATGGCTGATATGCCCTTCGGCGCCATCATCAGGATATTTACCTCTCACGACATTAATAGCGTGACCTATGTACCTAAAAGGCACAAAACGAGAATAAATAAGGAAGAATAAGCCACCGCCAACGAGTAAAATAAGCATGTGAGGACCCCATGCAAGGTCAGCTAGCTGTTTAGTAATATCAGCAAGATTCATTAAAACCTGTTGTTTTATTGTTAAATAGTAATTAAGAAAATACTGATATTACTCGCACAGCGCAATGAAAAATAAGCGTAAAATAGATGAATAAATTTAATAATTCGGAGTCAAGATGGCAAAAGTAGCATTATTAGTAGGCACAACATTAGGCGGTTCAGAATATGTTGCCGATGAAATGGCAGCTCAACTTGATGAGTTAAACCATCAAACAAAGGTATTTATTGAGCCTAATATGGATGAATTAGCAGATTTTCCAGTGTGGATCCTTGTATGTTCTACTCATGGAGCAGGCGATCTTCCCGACAACATAGTGCCATTTCATAAGCAATTAATGATCGAAATGCCCGATCTTAACCATATAAAGTTCGCTTTATGTGCAATTGGTGACTCTAGTTACGATACTTTCTGCCAAGGGCCAGAAAAAATAACCGCACTACTTTTGCAAAATGGATCTAAAGCCATTGTGGATAAGATCCAAATCGATGTGCAACGAGACCCAATACCAGAAGAACCTGCTCTAGCGTGGTTATTGCAATGGCAACATCTTATCTAAGCATATAGATATCCGATCATTGTCTGCATAAATCGTGATCAACTCACAGATTAGATCATACTTATCCACAATATATTACTTATAAGTATAAGTTTGTGGATAAGCTATTATTTTTAGCGATCATAACTCTGTACTATTCACAGTCCGATCTGCTCAATGATCACCCTTGTGGATAACTACCCGATCTATCCCCATGTTATCTTGAGTTTGATCGCGATCAGATCACAGGTTAGTTTTAACTTTACCGTATGATTTTAAACAGAAATAAAAGTTATCAACAGAAAAGTCAGATCCTAATAATAAACATAATAAAAAGATCTATATAAAGATCTTAAGATCTATTAAGCAAACCGCATCTTGATCAATCAATGGAAAATGATCGTTCACGTTCAGACGAGCAAGTGCTAAAATGATCCAATCGAAAAAAGAATAAATTCGAATTTAACTTTCTTAGCTATCAAAGGTCAGATAATGCATTTTCATGAACGGTTTGATGTAATTGTTGTTGGTGGTGGTCATGCCGGAACTGAAGCAGCACTTGCAGCTGCAAGAATGGGCTCAAAAACATTATTGTTGACCCATAACATCGACACACTTGGCCAAATGTCTTGTAATCCTGCTATAGGCGGGATTGGTAAAGGCCACTTGGTAAAAGAAATTGACGCCTTAGGTGGAGCAATGGCAACCGCCACTGACTTTGCAGGTATTCAATTTAGAACATTAAATTCAAGCAAAGGTCCTGCCGTTCGTGCAACACGTGCCCAGGCAGACAGAGCGCTGTATCGTCAAAAAATCCAACATATATTACAAAATCAACCTAATTTACGTATATTCCAACAGGCTGTTGACGACCTAGTTGTTGAAAGCGATAAAGTTGTTGGTGTAGTAACACAAATGGGTTTAGCTTTCGAAGCACCAGCAATTGTATTAACAACGGGTACATTCTTAAGTGGTAAAATCCATATTGGTATGCAGAATTACAGTGGTGGTCGCGCAGGTGATCCACCGGCAATTGCATTAGCGAATAGATTACGTGAATTAAATATCCGTGTTGGCCGTTTAAAAACTGGGACACCACCACGTATCGATGCTAATACCATTGATTTTACACAAATGACTGAGCAAAAAGGTGACACACCACTGCCAGTAATGTCATTTGTTGGTGATGTTAGTCAGCATCCAAGACAAGTTTCATGTTTTATCACTCATACCAATGAGAAAACCCACGATATTATTCGTGGAGGACTTGATCGTAGCCCTATGTATTCAGGTGTTATAGAAGGGATTGGACCGCGTTATTGTCCGTCTATCGAAGACAAGATCCACCGTTTTGCAGATAAATCATCACATCAGATATTTATTGAGCCTGAAGGCCTAAGCACTAATGAAATTTATCCAAACGGTATCTCAACAAGTTTACCGTTTGACGTACAGTTAAATTTAGTCCGTTCAATTAAAGGCATGGAAAACGCTGAAATTATGCGTCCTGGCTATGCTATTGAATATGATTACTTTGATCCACGTGATCTTAAAAACTCATTAGAAACTAAAGCCATCGAAGGACTTTATTTCGCTGGTCAAATTAACGGTACGACTGGTTATGAAGAGGCCGGAGCTCAAGGTTTACTTGCTGGAATGAATGCATCACTGCAAGTTCAAGGCAAAGCAGCTTGGTGTCCTCGCCGTGATGAAGCTTATTTAGGTGTTTTAGTTGACGATTTATCAACCTTAGGTACAAAAGAACCGTACCGCATGTTTACCAGCCGTGCGGAATATCGTTTATTACTTCGTGAAGATAATGCCGATTTACGTTTGACTGAAAAAGGCCGTGAATTAGGCTTAGTTGATGATAAGCGATGGGAATCATTTATTGCCAAAAGAGAATCGATCGAATTAGAACTTCAGCGCTTGCGCAGCCAATGGGTTCACCCAAATTCAGCTTTATTAGGGGTACTTAATCCACAATTAAACACCCCTATTTCACGTGAAGCATCATTTGAAGACTTGCTACGCCGTCCTGAAATGGATTATGCAAAGCTTATGTCATTAGAGGGTTTTGGTCCTGGACTTGAAGATCAACAAGCAGCTGAACAAGTACAAATTCAAGTTAAGTACTCTGGTTACATTCAGCGTCAGCAAGATGAAATTGATAAAGCGATCCGTCATGAAAACTCATTATTGCCACTTGATCTGGATTATCAAGAAGTGCCAGGTTTATCAAATGAAGTGATCGCAAAACTCAATAATCATAAACCTGACACAGTTGGACAAGCATCACGGATCTCAGGCATTACTCCTGCAGCGATCTCAATTTTGCTAGTACATTTGAAAAAACGAGGTTTATTGCGAAAAATCGCATAAATATAGTTATTTTTTCAACTCAATACCACAAGGGAAGCCATAAGGCTTCCCTTAGTGCTTTTACGGCTTCATAATAACTGCCGTCTTTATCATGCAACCTACGAGGCTTTCTGTGTTATCTGCCCAACTTAAAACCTATTTAGCTGAAATGAATATGTCGGCCACTGAATTACAACAAAAACAATTAATAGGTTTTGTTGAAATGCTTGATAAATGGAATAAGGCTTATAATCTCACCGCCGTTCGTGATCCTGAGCAAATGTTAATCCGTCATGTTATGGACAGTTTAACCGTTTCTCCTTATCTTGAAGGACAACGTTTTATCGATGTGGGAACTGGCCCTGGTTTACCCGGGATCCCATTAGCGATTATGAATCCAGATAAGCAGTTTGTGTTGTTAGACAGTTTAGGTAAACGGATCCGTTTTCAAAAACAGGTTCAATTTGAATTAAAAATTAATAATATTACCTCGGTAGAAAGCCGTGTTGAAGCTTATAACCCAGAGATTAAATTTGATGGTGTGTTAAGTCGAGCATTTGCATCTATTCAAGATATGCTCAGTTGGTGTCATCATTTACCGACTGAGAAAGGCACTTTTTATGCGTTAAAAGGCCAGTTAAATCAGCAAGAATTACAAGATATGCCAACAGGATTTTTGTTGGTAGAAACCATTGTATTGCATGTACCAACGTTAGATGAACAGCGACATTTATTAAAAATTGCTAAGCAATAACTCGCATTTCTTTCGCTAATTAAGCTAACCGGACATCAATAACTTTAAGACAGGATGACATTGTGGGTAAAATCATTGCCGTAGCCAACCAGAAAGGTGGCGTTGGAAAAACAACAACTTGCGTTAATTTAGCCGCATCACTTGCCGCCACAAAGCGTAAAGTGTTGTTGATCGATTTAGATCCTCAAGGTAATGCGACTATGGGCAGTGGTGTCGATAAATATGAAGTCGATAACACCGCTTATGAATTATTAGTCGAAGAAAAACCCTTTGCCGAAATAGTCATTAAAAATACCATAGGTAAATATGATTTGATCGCGGGTAATGGTGATGTCACTGCTGCTGAAATTAAATTAATGGAATTTTATGCACGTGAGATCCGTTTGCGCAACGCATTAGCACCGATCAAAGATGATTATGACTTTATCTTTATTGACTGCCCGCCATCACTCAATATGTTAACTGTAAATGCCATGTCGGCTGCTGATTCTGTACTCGTGCCAATGCAATGCGAATATTATGCCTTAGAAGGCTTAACGGCGTTAATTGACACTATTACAAAGTTAGGCGCCATGGTTAACCCTACATTAAGCATAGAAGGCATTTTGCGGACTATGTATGATCCGCGAAATCGTTTATCTAATGATGTATCTGATCAACTCAAACAGCATTTTGGTGAGAAAGTGTATCGCACTGTGATACCGCGAAATGTTCGTTTAGCTGAAGCACCTAGTTTTGGTGCACCTGCCATGTATTACGACAAATCAAGTGCCGGAGCTAAAGCCTATTTAGCCCTGGCAGGTGAAATAATCCGTCGTGCAGAACAGCAAACTCAACCCAAACAAGCGTAGGATACAAAAATGACCATAAAAAAACGCGGTTTAGGTAAAGGCTTGGATGCCTTATTAAGCCACAGTAATACTGCTAGTCGTAAAAATGATCAAGTAGAAGAGCAGCAATCTGCAACGTTAAATGACTTACTACACCTTGATCTTGATTTATTACAACCAGGTAAATATCAACCACGTAAAGATATGTCGCCAGAAGCACTAGAAGAGCTAGCTGAATCAATTCGTGCTCAAGGTGTTATACAACCTATTATTATTCGTAAAATATCTGCAACTAATTATGAAATTATTGCCGGTGAACGTCGTTGGCGTGCAGCTCAACTAGCCAAACTTGATAAAGTACCGTGTATTGTAAAGCAAGTAGCTGATGATGCTGCGGTCGCTATCGCGCTAATTGAGAATATTCAACGTGAAGATTTAAATGCAATGGAAGAAGCCATTGCCTTGCAACGATTATTAGAAGAATTTGAATTAACTCATCAACAAGTGGCTGATGCAGTTGGTAAATCCCGTGTTAGTGTGTCTAATTTATTGCGTTTAAATAGCCTTAATGAGCCTGTTAAACGTTTGTTGGAAAATGGTGATATCGACATGGGCCACGCGCGGGCTTTATTGGCGGTAGAAGGCGATGAACAGACTAATTTAGCTCGATTAGTGGCCTCAAAAGAAATGACTGTTCGAGAAACTGAACGATTAGTTAATAAAGCCCTAAATCCGGCTAAAGACGCCGAAACACCAGCTAAAGATCATGATGTTAGTCGTTTAGAACAAGAGTTAATTGAAAGACTCGGTGCCAAGGTTGCAATCAATCATGGCAGTAAAGGTAAAGGCAAAATTGTAATAAATTACCAGAATCTAGCTGAATTAGACGGAATTTTAAGTAAAATCCGCTGAAATGTGCAACAAACCAATTTCATTAGTAAGTTTGTGACATAGCTCTAATTTTAGTTTTTGATTATTTAGCGCTGAATCGTGCGTAAAATCGTTGTTTTACTATCATCAAAGTTGCAAACAAAGCGCGAAAAGGTATACTTTGCAGGCTTTTTGAATCTTAAGGCTAGTTTAATATATTAAATTTAACATTAGGACCGCGAAAGGCAATAATGCGGAGATATGAAGTTGGGTAATGTTTTAGCGCGTCGTGGCAGGTTAGCAGCCTATAAATTAGTGCTGGTACAAGCTACAGTCGCGTGTATTATTTCAACACTATTTTTCGTTATGTGGGGAGCACAGTATGGCCTATCTGCGCTAGCAGGTGGCGTAATTGCTGTACTTCCTAATTTTGTATTCGCAACCCTAGCTTTCTCACATAGTGGGGCAAGCTCTGCAGCAAAAGTGATTAAAAGCTTTTACTGGGGGGAAGCGGTAAAGATGCTATTAACCATTGCATTATTTTCGTTAGTGTTTATCAATATAAAAGTTGGATTTATGCCGCTTTTTACCTGTTACTCATTAGTGTTAGTTGTACATTGGATAGCACCTTTATATTTCAAGCAAAGTTAAGTGGGATGAATCATGTCTGCAACTGGTGAAGAAATGACACAGCAGAGCTATATCCAACATCACCTTACCAATCTAACAGTTGGTGAAGGATTTTGGACTTGGAACATTGATTCGTTGCTCTTTTCGGTTGGGCTTGGAATGTTGTTCTTATGGCTGTTTTACCGTGCCGGCAAAAAAGCGACCACAGGCGTTCCTGGCAAATTTCAATGTTTTGTCGAGATGATTGTTGAGTTCGTTGATAGCAGTGTGAAAGAAACTTTTCACGGCCGCAATCCTGTTATTGCGCCTTTAGCTCTGACAATTTTCGTCTGGATTTTCATGATGAACTTCATGGATATGATCCCAGTCGATTGGTTACCTTCACTGGCTTTATTAGCTGGTGTTCCATACCTAAAAGTTGTCCCGACTACAGACGTTAACATTACCTTCAGCTTAGCTCTTGGTGTGTTTGTGCTGATTATTTATTACAGCATTAAAGTCAAAGGTGTTTCAGGTTTTGTTAAAGAACTAACATTTCAGCCTTTTAACCATTGGGCAATGATACCCGTCAACTTATTATTAGAAACAGTAACTTTAGTTGCGAAGCCGATTTCATTGGCTCTACGACTATTTGGTAACTTGTACGCTGGTGAGTTGATATTTATCCTTATTGCATTGATGTACGGTTCTAACGTGGCGTTATCTGCTCTAGGTGTAGGATTACAACTAGGTTGGTTAATTTTCCATATTTTAGTTATTACTTTACAAGCATTTATTTTCATGATGTTGACCATTGTTTATTTAAGCATGGCGCATGAAGATCACTAAGGGTAACCGAAAATTTTTTTGACCTAAATCATTAATAACAACGATTTAGAATATTGGAGATAGATATGGAAACTGTATTAGGAATGACGGCAATTGCTGTTGCTCTACTCATTGGTATGGGTGCATTAGGAACAGCTATTGGTTTCGGCCTTTTAGGTGGAAAGTTTTTAGAAGGTGCAGCTCGTCAGCCAGAAATGGCGCCTATGTTACAAGTTAAAATGTTCATCGTAGCGGGTCTTCTAGATGCCGTAACTATGATTGGTGTAGGTATTGCGCTATTTATGCTATTTACTAACCCATTGGGTGCAATGCTTTAACTAACGCTTCTGTCTTTAATCTAACTAGGAGGCTGTTGTGAATTTCAACGCTACCCTATTCGGTCAGACGGTTGCCTTTATTCTCTTCGTGTGGTTTTGCATGAAGTTTGTATGGCCTCCGTTGATGAATGCCATCGAAGAACGCCAGAAGAAAATTGCTGATGGTCTGGCTGATGCCGGCCGTGCAGCAAAAGATCTAGAGTTAGCACAAATTAAAGCTACTGAGCAACTAAAAGAAGCAAAAGTAACTGCCAACGAAATTATTGAGCAAGCTAATAAGCGTAAGGCTCAAATCGTTGAAGAAGCTAAAGTTGAAGCGCAAACTGAGCGAGCTAAAATTATCGCTCAGGGTCAAGCAGAAATTGAAAACGAACGTAATCGCGTGAAAGATGATTTGCGTAAGCAAGTTGCTCTACTAGCTATCGCTGGTGCAGAGAAAATTCTTGAACGCGTGATAGATCCAGAAGCCCACAGTGACATAGTTAATAAACTTGTTGCTGAAATTTGATTAAGGGAGTTGAGTTATGGCTGAATTAAGCACCATCGCTCGCCCTTACGCAAAGGCAGCTTTTGATTTTGCTGTTGAGCATAAAGCAGTAGAAAGTTGGACAGAAATGTTAACTTTCGCTTCATTGGTAAGTGAAAACGAATCAATAAAGCCACTGCTTAATGGTACTCTCGCGAGTACACAACTTGCCTCACTTTTTATAAAAGTATGCGGTGAGCAAGTCAATGAGCAAGGTCAAAACCTGATAAAGGTAATGGCTGAAAACGGTCGTTTAGGGATACTGTCAACAGTATCGCTACTTTTTGCTGAATACCGTAATGAGTGGGCAAAAGAAGTTGAAGCCGATGTGGTTTCTGCTACTGAGCTAAGCTCTGAGCAACAGCAGCAAATTAGTGTTTCTTTAGAGAAACGTCTCGCACGCAAAGTTAAGCTGAATTGCAGCATCGACGCATCGCTTATTGGCGGTGTAATTATTAAATCAGGCGACCTAGTCATTGATGGCTCGGTAAGCGGTAAGTTATCGCGTTTGTCTGAAAAGCTGCAGTCGTAATTGGGAGTTTGAGCATGCAACTGAATTCCACTGAAATCAGCGATCTGATTAAGCAGCGGATCCAGCAGTTCGACGTCGTTAGTGAAGCTCGCAACGAAGGTACAATCGTTGCAGTAAGTGACGGCATCATTCGCATTAACGGCCTAGCCGATGTAATGCAAGGTGAAATGATCGAACTGCCTGGTGGCTGTTTTGCAATCGCGTTGAATTTAGAACGTGATTCTGTCGGCGCCGTAGTAATGGGGCCTTATGCTAATTTAGCAGAAGGCGATAAAGTAAGAACCACTGGTCGTATTCTTGAAGTACCGGTGGGTCGTGGTCTACTTGGCCGCGTTGTTAACACTCTAGGTGAGCCTATTGACGGAAAAGGACCTATCGACAACGATGGTTTCTCTCCTGTTGAAGTGATTGCCCCAGGTGTTATTGAACGTAAGTCAGTATCACAACCAATTCAAACTGGTTATAAAGCCGTTGATGCCATGATCCCTATTGGTCGTGGTCAACGTGAATTGATTATTGGTGACCGTCAGACTGGTAAAACAGCGATGGCAATCGATGCAATTATCAACCAGAAAGAGTCAGGCATTAAGTGTGTCTATGTAGCTATTGGTCAGAAAGCTTCTACCATCGCTAACGTAGTACGCAAGCTTGAAGAACATGGTGCATTAGCTAACACTATTGTTGTTGTTGCCTCAGCTTCTGAAGCTGCCGCACTACAATATTTAGCGCCATATTCTGGTTGTTCTATGGGTGAATACTTCCGTGACCGCGGTGAAGATTCTTTAATCGTATATGATGATTTGTCTAAGCAAGCAGTTGCTTATCGTCAAATTTCACTACTATTAAAGCGTCCACCAGGACGTGAAGCATACCCAGGTGATGTTTTTTATCTACACTCTCGTTTATTAGAGCGTGCTTCACGCGTAAACGTGAATTATGTAGAAAAGTTCACTAAAGGTGCAGTAACAGGTAAAACCGGTTCGTTAACCGCTTTGCCTATTATTGAAACCCAAGCTGGTGATGTATCAGCGTTCGTACCGACTAACGTAATTTCTATTACAGATGGTCAAATCTTCCTTGAGACTGATTTGTTTAACTCTGGACTACGTCCAGCAGTTAACCCAGGTATTTCAGTTTCTCGTGTTGGTGGTGCTGCGCAGACTAAAATCATCAAGAAACTGTCTGGCGGTATTCGTACTGCACTTGCACAGTATCGAGAGCTTGCTGCGTTCTCACAGTTTGCGTCTGATTTAGATGATGCAACTCGTGCTCAACTTGAGCATGGTGAGCGTGTAACCGAATTAATGAAGCAAAAGCAATATGCTCCTATGAGCGTTGCTGCCCAGTCTGTGTCTATTTTCGCAGCTGAAAAAGGCTACCTTAAAGGTGTTGCTTTAAATGAAATCGGTCGCTTCGAGGCCTCTCTGCTTTCATACATGAACAGTCAACATGCTGACCTAATGAACACCATCAATGCTACTGGCGATTATAACGCTGATATCGAAGGTGAGTTAAAGGCAGGCATGGACAAGTTCATTGAAACCCAAACCTGGTAATAATGAACACGGGGTGTCATTAGGCACCTCAGGTCCCAGATTGGAGAGTAGAGATGGCCAGCGCTAAAGAGATTAAAACCAAGATCGCGAGTGTTAAAAATACTCAGAAGATCACTTCCGCTATGGAAATGGTTGCCGCCAGCAAAATGCGCAGAGCGCAAGAACGCATGGCAGCTAGCCGTCCATATGCAGAAAATATGCGTAAGGTGATCGGTCACGTAGCGCAAGGTACTCTCGAGTATAAACACCCCTATTTAGAGGTGAGAGATGCCAAGCGGGTTGGTTACATTGTTGTAGCAACCGACCGTGGCCTTTGTGGTGGTTTGAACGTCAACCTCTTTAAAAAGGTTGTGTCAGACGTTAAAAAATGGAAAGAACAAGGTGCAGACGTTGAGTTTTGCCCAATTGGTGCCCGTTCTGTTCAGTTTTTTAAAAGCTTTGGTGGTGAAGTTTCCGCCCATGCATCAGGTTTAGGCGATGCGCCAAAACTTGTTGATTTGATTGGCACAGTACGTGTCATGTTAAAAGCTTACAACGAAGGTAAATTGGATCGTCTGTACATTGTGTTTAACAAGTTTGTTAATACAATGACCCAGACTCCGGTGATCGAACAGCTGCTACCTTTACCTAAGTCAGATGAAGAAGTAGCTAGTTATCCTTGGGATTATATTTACGAGCCAGATCCAAAAGAAGTTTTAGATCTATTGTTAACTCGTTATGTAGAGTCTCAAGTATATCAAGGTGTTGTTGAGAATATTGCCTCTGAACAAGCTGCCCGTATGGTAGCTATGAAGGCGGCAACAGACAACGCTGGCGAAATGATCGATGATTTGCAACTCGTCTATAACAAGGCCCGTCAGGCTGCGATTACGCAAGAACTGTCGGAAATTGTATCAGGCGCTGCAGCGGTTTAGGTTTAGGTAACGAAATCAAGTTTAGAGGATTAATCATGAGCACAGGTACTGTTGTCCAAGTAATTGGCGCGGTTGTGGACGTAGAGTTTCCACAAGATTCTGTACCTCGAGTATATGACGCTCTGAAGATCACTGGTGAAGGCGCCTGTAATGGTTTGGTGCTGGAAGTTCAGCAGCAACTAGGTGGTGGTGTTGTTCGTACCATCGCTATGGGTTCTTCTGATGGTCTGCGTCGTGGTCTAGAGGTAGCAAACTCAGGTTCACCAATTACTGTTCCGGTAGGGGTTGCAACCCTTGGCCGTATTATGAACGTATTGGGTGAGCCTATCGATGAAGCGGGTCCTATTGGTGAAGAAGAGCGTTATGTTATTCACCGTGCAGCCCCTTCATACGAAGATCAGTCAAATTCAACTGAGCTATTAGAGACGGGTATCAAGGTTATCGACCTTGTTTGTCCTTTCGCTAAAGGTGGTAAAGTCGGTCTGTTCGGTGGTGCTGGTGTTGGTAAAACAGTCAACATGATGGAACTGATTAACAACATCGCTAAAGCTCACTCTGGTCTTTCTGTTTTCGCTGGTGTTGGTGAGCGTACCCGTGAGGGTAACGACTTCTACTACGAGATGGAAGATTCAGGCGTATTAGACAAAGTAGCCATGGTTTATGGTCAGATGAACGAGCCTCCAGGTAACCGTTTACGCGTAGCGTTAACTGGCCTGAGTATCGCTGAAAAGTTCCGTGACGAAGGTCGTGACGTATTGTTGTTCGTGGACAACATTTACCGTTACACCTTAGCGGGTACTGAAGTATCTGCACTACTAGGTCGTATGCCTTCTGCAGTAGGTTATCAGCCAACACTAGCTGAAGAGATGGGTGTTCTTCAAGAACGTATCACTTCAACTAAGTCTGGTTCGATTACTTCTGTACAAGCAGTATATGTACCTGCGGATGACTTAACTGATCCGTCACCAGCAACAACCTTCGCTCACTTAGATGCGACTGTTGTATTGTCTCGTCAAATTGCATCTTTGGGTATTTACCCAGCGGTTGACCCATTGGATTCGACTTCACGTCAGTTAGATCCACAGGTTGTTGGCCAAGAGCATTATGATGTTGCAAACGGTGTACAAACTGTATTACAGCGTTATAAAGAGCTGAAAGACATTATTGCTATCTTGGGTATGGATGAATTGTCAGATGATGACAAAACCATGGTATTCCGAGCACGTAAGATTGAGCGTTTCTTATCTCAACCTTTCTTCGTAGCAGAAGTCTTCACTGGTTCTCCAGGTAAGTACGTTTCTCTTAAAGACACAATTCGTGGCTTCAAGGGTATCTTGGAAGGTGAGTTCGATCACATCCCAGAGCAAGCGTTCTACATGGTTGGCTCAATCGATGAAGCTGTCGAAAAAGCTAACAAAAAGAAATAACTAGGCCGTAAAGCTTAGTTCTTTAAGGAGAACTTGATGGCAGCCAAAACAGTCCAACTTGATATTGTTAGTGCCGAAAACAGCATCTTCCATGGCCAAGTTAGCTTTTTAGAAGTTAATGGTGCTGAAGGTGAGTTAGGTATTATGCCTAACCATGTTGCGTTACTGACAAAAATCAAGCCTGGTATGGCGCGCTTTATCAAGCAAGATGGCAGTGAAGAAGTGTTGTATTTATCAGGTGGTTTACTTGAAGTACAACCTACTGCAATTTCAGTGCTTGCTGATGTAGCATTACGTGCCGATGATATTGATGAGAAAGCTGCTTTAGAAGCCAAAGAACGTGCAGAGCAAGCAATTGCTAATGCCGGCACTGACTTCAATTATGAAGCTGCTGCAATCGAATTAGCCAAATCTATGGCTCAATTACGTGTTGTTGAATGCATCAAGAAAAATATCACCAGATAATCTGATTATTTGACGCTTAAAAGGCGACTCTTACGAGTCGCCTTTTTTATTGCCTATTACTGGCTAACTTAGCGCCTTTATTTTCACTTTGGTTCGTATTCCGCTAAAATGTCTGCAAATCTCTATCCGTTCATTAAAGGAATGCTCAATGTCGTTAAATGTTGTGATCTTAGCTGCAGGAAAAGGAACTCGGATGCGCTCAGATCTGCCTAAAGTGCTGCATCCCATTGCCCATAAAAGTATGGTGCAACATGTTATTGATACTGCCAATTCTTTAGGGTCATCGGCTATTCAATTAGTGTATGGCTATGGTGCAGATAAATTACAAGCGGCTTTAGGTGAGCAAGCATTAAATTGGGTATTGCAAGCAGAGCAACTGGGAACGGGCCATGCCGTTGCCCAAGCTAATCCAAATATTAACGACGACGACACGGTATTGATTCTTTATGGTGATGTGCCACTAATTCAACAATCGACCTTAGAAGCTTTATTGGCCGTTCGTCCTGCTAATGGTCTTGCTATCTTAACGGTCAATTTACCTAATCCAACAGGTTATGGTCGTATCGTTCGTGAACAGGGTAAAGTCGTCGGAATTATTGAACAAAAAGATGCTAATGCTGAGCAGTTAGCCATTAACGAAGTGAATACCGGCATTATGGCGGTACCCGGTAAGCAGTTAAAAGCATGGTTAAATCGTTTATCTAATAATAATGCTCAAGGCGAATACTATTTAACTGACATTATCGCCATGGCTAATGCCGATGGTGTTGAAATTACTACCTCACAACCACAATCAGCTATTGAAGTTGAAGGTGCTAATAACCGCGTACAACTTGCGCAGTTAGAGCGAGCTTACCAAGCTCGAGCTGCTGAAAAAATGATGCTTGAAGGCGCTAATTTACGCGACCCTGCCCGTATTGATATTCGCGGTAACGTGACTGTTGGTATGGATGTGATGATTGATGTTAACGTTATTTTTCAAGGTCAAGTGACCTTAGGTAATAACGTCACAATTGGTGCTGGTGCTATTTTGATTGATTGCGACATTGCCGATAATGCCGAAATTAAACCTTATACTATCGTTGAAGGCGCTAAGCTTGGACAAGCTGCGAGCGCAGGACCTTTTGCTCGCTTACGCCCAGGGGCAGAGCTTAAAGAAGATGCTCATATAGGCAACTTTGTTGAAATTAAAAAGAGTGTATTAGGTAAAGGTTCAAAAGCAGGCCACTTGGCTTATTTAGGCGATGCACAAATTGGCGCAGGCGTTAATATCGGTGCCGGTACGATTACCTGTAACTATGACGGTGCCAATAAGTTTATTACTACTATTGAGGATGGTGTATTCGTCGGTAGTGATACCCAGTTAGTTGCGCCTGTTACCATAGGCAAAAATGCCACGTTAGGTGCCGGCTCAACTATAACCAAAGATGTTGCTGAAAATGAACTGGTGATTACACGCGTTAAACAGCGTCATATTACCGGTTGGCAACGGCCAGTTAAAATAAAAAAATAAGCTTTAATATTCTAAAATCTAAAAGCCTCTGCATATGTCAGAGGCTTTTTTTGTACTTTTATTTCAATTTTTGAGCGATAAGCTCTAGATAAAGTTTCATTTGGTGCTAAAATATCTTTCGTTTCGAAACTTATATGAAAGATAGTTAATTTAAATGACTAAACGTAACACCCAGCAACGTCGCCATTCGATTATTAAATTGGTTAATGAACAAGGCGAAGTCAGTGTCGATGAGCTAGCAAATCTATTTGCCACTTCAGAAGTCACTATTCGCAAAGACTTAGCCATGCTTGAAACTCATGGGCTATTGTTACGACGTTATGGTGGGGCTGTGCCTGTACCTCAAGAAATGACTCAAATTACCAATGAAAAACTGTCTTTAAACAAGCAAGCTATTGCAGCTAAAGCCGCTGAGCTTATTCGTGATCATAACCGAATTATTATTGACAGCGGCAGTACGACTTCAGGTCTTGTGCAACAGCTAAATGACAAGCGCGGCTTGGTGGTGATGACTAATTCATTGCAATTGGCAAACGCCATTCATGAACTTGAAAATGAGCCGACATTATTGATGACCGGTGGCACCTGGGACCCTCACTCAGAGTCTTTTCAGGGCCAAGTGGCAGAGCAAGTATTACGTTCATATAACTTTGACCAACTTTTTATCGGTGCCGACGGCATCGATCTCGATCGTGGCACCACCACATTTAACGAACTAACCGGCTTAAGTAAAGTAATGGCTGAAATGTCTCGTGAAGTCGTGGTGTTATTAGAGTCGACTAAAATTGGCCGACGGATCCCTAATCTAGAATTACCTTGGGATGTGGTTAATGTCTTAGTTACCGACGACAACATCACCCAAGAAGCCGTTAGCACTATTTCAGCGCATGGCGTCAGAGTCATACTCGCGCCATACACTAAGTAAACAAAATTAAATTGAAACAGTAAAGGAAACAACTAACATGTGTGGAATCGTAGGCGCAGTGGCGCAAAGGGATGTTGCAGAAATTTTAGTAGAGGGCTTACGTCGTCTAGAATACCGTGGTTATGACTCAGCTGGCATTGCTGTTATCCATCAAGGTGAGTTAAGCCGTACTCGCCGCGTTGGTAAAGTACAAGAGTTGTCGTCTGCACTTGATGCCGCACCGTTAAGCGGCGGCACCGGTATTGCCCATACTCGTTGGGCAACTCATGGTGAGCCAAGCGAACGCAATGCACACCCACATTTATCTGAAGGTGATATTGCCGTTGTTCATAACGGTATTATTGAAAATCACGGTAAATTGCGCCAGATGTTAAAAGGTTTAGGTTATGTATTTTCATCAGACACCGACACCGAAGTTATTTGTCACCTTGTTCATCATGAACTAAAGACAGCTGCGACATTATTAGTGGCAGTGCAAGCGACAGTAAAACAGCTTGAAGGTGCCTATGGTACAGTTGTTATCGACCGTCGTGATAGCGAACGCATGGTTGTTGCCCGTAGCGGAAGCCCATTAGTGATTGGTTACGGTTTAGGTGAAAACTTTGTTGCCTCTGATCAACTAGCACTGTTACCTGTAACACGTTCATTTGCCTTTTTAGAAGAAGGTGACGTTGCTGAAATTACGCGCCGTGAAGTTAACATTTTTGACGTTAATGGCAACGCAGTTCAGCGCGAAATGAAAGAGTCGGAAGTGACTCATGATGCCGGTGACAAAGGTGAATACCGTCACTACATGCTGAAAGAGATTTACGAGCAACCAACCGCCATTGCACATACTCTAGAAGGTCGTATTGCGGGGGGTAAGGTTTTAGATTCAGCTTTTGGTGAAAATGCTGCTGAATTTTTAAAAGACATTAAACACGTGCAAATTATTGCCTGCGGTACCAGTTATCATGCAGGTATGGCCGCGCGTTACTGGTTAGAAGATTGGGCTGGCGTATCATGTAATGTCGAAATTGCATCTGAGTTCCGCTACCGCAAATCGCACCTGTTCCCAAATAGCTTGTTAGTGACTATTTCACAGTCTGGTGAAACAGCTGATACTTTAGCGGCAATGCGCCTAGCAAAAGAAATGGGCTACAAAGCCACCTTAACTATTTGTAACTCAGCTGGTTCATCGTTAGTACGTGAATCTGACATGGCTTACATGATGAAAGCTGGCGTAGAAATTGGTGTTGCATCAACTAAAGCCTTTACCGTTCAACTAGCTGGCTTGTTAATGTTAACAACGGTTATTGGCCGTCATAATGGCATGTCTAGCGACATGGAAGCGGCTATTACTCAAAGCTTGTTATCAATGCCAGCTAAAGTGGAACAAGCGCTTGGCTTAAATGATGCAATTGCAGAATTAGCAGAAGACTTTGCCGACAAACAACATGCATTATTCTTAGGCCGTGGTGATCAATACCCCATCGCGATGGAAGGGGCATTAAAGCTAAAAGAGATTTCATATATTCACGCAGAAGCTTACGCATCTGGTGAGTTAAAGCACGGTCCATTAGCTTTGATTGATGCAGATATGCCAGTTATCGTGGTTGCACCGAACAATGAATTACTCGAAAAGCTTAAATCGAACGTTGAAGAAGTGCGTGCTCGTGGCGGACTAATGTATGTGTTTGCCGATGTTGATGCTGAGTTTGAATCAGACGACACCATGAAAGTTATCCAGGTACCACATTGTGATCAGTTCATGGCACCGTTGATCTACACTATTCCATTACAGTTATTGTCATATCATGTGGCATTAATTAAAGGTACTGATGTAGACCAACCACGAAATTTGGCTAAATCAGTTACAGTTGAATAAGATTTTGATTTAATTGTTTATTTTAATAAAAACGGTTTCTTAGGAAGCCGTTTTTATTGGGTGAAATAATATTATAGCGTAATGGGATAATTGACCATTAATAGTCTGGTTGTTAAATCTGTCTATTTCGATAGGGGCATTTTATTCCCGACGAAGATTATCGCCGCCCCAGTTTTAAATGGGGTTTAGCTAATTAAAGATACTATTGGAGTCGTTGAAGGCTATTGAGGATTGTTTAAATATGGCTATTAAGCTGTCTCGGCAGCCAGTTAACTACGTCACAAGCAAGGTATTATCAAAGCATTGATTGGTTACTATTGTGTGCTGGCTTAAATCGTTCAGCACAACAGAATCGGGGGCATGGAATGTATCCTATGCCCCCGACAGTGATTAATTGCTTAGTAATTGCTTAGTAATTACTTAGGTAGTAGCACTGTGTCAATCACGTGGATGACACCGTTGCTAGCGTTAACATCTGTCATGATAACTTTTGCATTGTTTACCATCACATTACCGTCTTTTACTTCAATGGTAACTGTTTGTCCTTCAACTGTTGTTGCGCTATCTAGCTTAACTACATCAGCAGCTAACACTTTGCCAGCTACAACATGATAAGTTAATACCGCGACAAGCTTATCTTTGTTCTCTGGTTTTAGTAGCATTTCTACAGTGCCTTCAGGCAACTTTGCAAATGCATCATCTGTTGGTGCAAATACCGTAAATGGACCTTCGCCTTTCAGCGTTTCAACAAGTCCTGCCGCTTTAACTGCAGCTACGAGAGTGGTAAACGAGCCATTTTCAACCGCTACATCAACAATGTCTTTTTTCATACCATGATGTTCGGCATAAGAAACAGATGAGAACGCTAAACTAGCCACTACAAGAGTCAGTATCGTAGATATTTTCTTTAACATTTTATCTTCCTTTTAGGTGTGTACCATTTTGAGTTCAGCATTAGTTACGCAGTAGTTAATCAACTAGATCAATTTTGTTTCAATGAACTTGTGAGATGACGTTGTGTGCACTTAGGGGGTCAATATCACTAAAATAAGTCTAATTGCATAAAGCTGACAGGAAGATATAACGATGGTGATATTTATCATGGATTTTTTTTACGGGTCGACATTCTGAATATTGTCTTAGCTGTACTTGGTTTAGATACCATTTCAGCGATAGTGAGTCTTGCGCTATTAGTTCCAAGTCTTAGTATTGCAGCTAGAAGGTTACATGACACTGGCCGCTCTGGCTGGTGGCAATTAATACTATTAATCCCAATTATTGGTTTAATTGTTCTGATTGTTTTCTTAGCTCAAGACAGCCATGATGTAAATGATTACGGTGTTAACCTTAAGTTGGGTGTTCCAACATAAAACCGATCAAGATATCGTGATGCGGCTAATACTCATCTTGACTTAAACGCGTTTTGATTGTGTGACTGATATTATCGGCATAAGATTTCGTAGAGCTTACAGCTATTTTACCCAACAAAAAGGGAACAGATACTGTTCCCTTTTTGATTTGGTCAAACTTAGCTATTACCAAACACGAGCGACGAGTCCTTTCAGGTAATAACCTTCAGGGAATGCGCTGCTAATTGGGTGATCGCTGGCTTGGTGCATGCGTTCAATAAATTGCACTTCACGCTTAGCATCAAGTGCGGCATCGGCAACCACTTTTTGGAATAGGTCTGACTGCATTAAGCCTGAACACGAGAACGTCAGTAATATTCCACCTGGATTAAGTAATTGCATCGCAATCATATTGATGTCTTTATAACCGCGACATGCGCCATCGAGTTGCGACTTATTGTCGGCAAATTTAGGCGGGTCTAAAACAATAACATCAAAGGTTTTACCTTCATCTCGGTACTGGCGTAGTAATTTGAATACGTCAGCTTCGTTATAGCTTACATGGTCATCATTAAGATTATTAATGGCCATATTATCGCGAGCAGTTTGTAGAGCTAAGGTTGATACATCGACATTTTCAATACTCGCAGCGCCTGCTTTGGCGGCATATAAGCCAAAAGTACCGGTGTAACAGAAACAGTTAAGTACTGACTTACCCTTGACGAAACGAGCCGCCATAGCACGGTTGTCACGCTGATCCAGATAGAAACCTGTTTTATGACCTTTAACAACATCGACGGCAATCTTAATACCGTTTTCTTCGATGATGACGGGCATAGCAGGTAACTCCCCGTGTAGTAATCCTACAACCGGAGTCAGGCCTTCTTTCTTTCTTGAGTCGACATCTGAACGCTCATAGACAGCGCAGTCCGGATATTGAAGAACCAGTTGCTCAACGATAGTGTCGCGCCATTTTTCAGCACCAGTGCTTAACAGTTGGCAAACCAATACGTTGGCATAACGGTCTATGGTAATACCGGGTAAACCGTCCGATTCAGCGGCAATTAAGCGATAACCCGTTAGACCTTGTTCGCGAATCAAATCATCACGTCCTGTTTGGGCTCTTTTTATGCGTCGGGCGAAGAAGTCGGCATCGATAGTTTCGTCTTTGTCGAAAGTCCATATCCGCACTTGGATTTGAGATTCTGGCGACCAGGCACCGCGTCCGAGCCAATGCCCGTCGTGCGCCACTACTTCAACAGTGTCACCAGCTTGCGGTTTTCCGCCATTGACGTTGTGAATTCCATTGGAAAATATCCAAGGGTGGCGACGCTCTAATGAACGCTCGCGGCCAGGTTTAAGTTTAATTCTGATAGCCATGGTATTGCCTAATGTAAAGTATAAAAGGGGTAAAAAGAGTTATCGCGCATCTAATAACGATGCCATATAAGCCTAATCGAAATTGAATATAGGCTTGGGGTAATGCCTCAATAATTGAGTGCATTAGCCAGGGGGCGACAAAATGGGATCATAGCCTGTTTTGAGCCTAAAAACCTGACAAATAATTAAATGGTTGGCTTCGTGTGGTGTGGTTAATGTAGATTCTGGCGGTTGAGTCGGTAATTATTGTTTATTCCATCCAGCATTAAAGGTATTTTGTTGCGTTATAGCGAGGTTAAACGGTGCTGGTGGTTGATGCACAATCAAATATGCCTACAGATTTGTGATGATGTTTTTAGATCGAGTGATTAACGTGATGCTTTTGCTAACCGTCAAACACAACGCCACAAGCATTCGGTAGCAATTATGCCAGGCGTTGCTGAATCCCAGTATTTGAACACACTGATTACTCGTACTCGATAGTGGCAATAATACTTGATTAGGTGACGATATTACCACGTGAAAAAACCAGAATGTAGCCTTTAAAGGGTAGAGCTAAATAGTCGGTGTGTATTGGTTTAAAATGGCTGCTGATGAAACCGAACTCAGCTAATTTTACACTGAGTTTATTCTTTCTACCTCTACCGGGGTCTACAATGATGACGTCACATTTTTTACTGGCATGGTTTTTAATAAAATAAGCCAATAACTGCACATGCTCATCTTCATAGAGTAAATCGCTGCCAATGATGACGTCAAAAAGTCCCAGCTTACTGGTGTCATTGGCCCAATCTACTCGCTCAAAAGCAATGTTTTTACCATTGTTGAGTTTTGTATTTCGATTAAGGAACTGCTCTACTTCTGGGTGATAGTCGGTTGCGGTAATATCGGCATGTTTTTCGTTGAGGAGTAAGCTTGATAATGCGATTCCACAGCCTATTTCTAGAATTCTTTTACCTTCGGTTTTGTAATCCAACATATAGTTTGCCAGCACTAAGCTTGATGGCCATACAATGCCAAAAATAGGCCAGCTTGCAGAGGATATTCCGAGTTTTTCAGCAACACCTGTAGGGTCATAAAATTCTTGATTATTACGTAAGGTGCATAGATGAACATCTATGTCACCAAATTCAACGGTTTGGTAGCTTAAACGAAGAGCTGTCATTGGGCCGTCTCAAAAATTGAGCGCTCAGCCAGCTATCGAGGACAAATAAATGACAAAACGAAGAGGTTTTAGTTAGGTTATAGCAGTTCGTTAGAAAGGCAATGTATTTAACTAACTGTTAGGTTTTGTTAGACTTAGATCTTTGTTAAAAGCATTATAGTATTGTATTTTTACCTGCTCGATGGAACTCAGTTGGATTAATGTTCTGTGCAGATATTAACTCATCTATAACTGATAATGTCGGCGCGAAAAGTTGGTTTTTACTCACTCCGGCACCAGATTAGCACCTCTATTTGTATTTCAATAAAACCCCGTTTCTACCAATTTATAACATCATTCTGGCCCGTCATCAGTGTTAACTCTTTTTATCAATATTTGTATCTGTTGTGACATTTCACTGTTATTTGTGATTGTTAATAATGTGACATGCGTATCACAAACTTAATGATAATGGTTTGCATTAACATGTTCGTTATGTATAATTCACGAAAATTTACATTGGTTTACACAACACAGTAGTTGTTTACATTGTCTAATCGGGATGAGATATGAAAAAAACGTTAATTGCTGCAACACTATTTAGTCTTTTGGCTAGCAATCAAGCTATGGCTTCTGACGAAACGACTGAACTACGTCAGATTATTGAGCAGCAGCAGAAAGTGCTTAAAGATCTTGAAAAGCGTCTTGAGCAAACTGAAAAGCGTGTAGAAACTACTGCAGATGTAGTAGAAGCGACCGCATCAAGTAAGTCGGCTACCACTATTGGTGGTTATGGTGAATTACACTATAACAATATTAGCAATAACCAAACTGGTACCGACAAAAAAGAATTCGATTTTCACCGTTTTGTATTGTTTGTGGGTCATGAGTTTAACAGCACCACTCGTTTTTTCTCTGAACTAGAAGTTGAGCATTCAATTGCCGGTGAGAGTCAAAATGGCGAAGTTGAGCTAGAGCAAGCTTATATCGAGCACGATTTTAATGAGATGCTTACCGCTAAAGCGGGTCTATTCTTAATGCCAGTAGGTATTATCAACGAAACTCACGAACCAACGGTATTTTACGGTGTTGAGCGTAACCCGGTAGAAAAAGATATTATTCCTGCAACATGGTGGGAAGGTGGTTTAAATCTTAATATTAAAGCCGCTCCAGGTTTAGCTTTTGACACTGCAGTGACTTCTGGTTTGTATTTGGACGAAAGCTCAGGCTATAAAATCCGTAACGGTCGTCAAAAAGTATCTGAAGCGAAAGGCGAAGATTTAGCTTATACCGGCCGCGTAAAATACACTGCAGTACCGGGTTTAGAATTAGCTGCCACGGTTCAGTATCAGTCTGACTTAACTCAGGGGACTGCTGGTGTTGATAGCGCTTCTGCTACATTGTTAACAGCACACGCTATTTACAGCATTGAAAACTTCACTGTTAAGGCATTATTCGCCCAGTGGGATATTGATGGTAAAGAAGCTGAAGCATTAGGTCGCGATAAGCAAAATGGTTTCTATATTGAGCCTTCTTATCGCATTAATGAACAGTTTGGTGTGTTTGCTCGTTATAATGAGTGGGACAACAATGCGGGTGATAGTGCCGATACTAAGAAAAAACAAACCAACGTGGGTGTTAACTACTGGTTACACGAAAACGTAGTGTTTAAAGCTGATTACGAAAACATTGGTGGCGCTGCAGATTCAGACGGTTTCAACCTAGGTGTTGGTTACCAGTTCTAATTGCTGAGCATTCAGTAAAAGCACGCATCGATGAAACAGATTATCGGTAAAATTTTGGGTGCCAACAGTGTATATTGTCGGCACCCTTATTTTTGTTCTTGGCTAAGGATTGATATGCAGGCAATATTACGATCATATTTGATGTTATTTATGATGGGGTTAGCTGTTTATTTTTCGGCATTTAGCGCTGTAGCAACACAGTATCAGTCAAATGACGCCTTTATTAGCCAAGCATTTAATGGCAATGCTGGCGAGTCTAAAGTGTTGTGGTTAGATGATGATCTCAAACAAGCCGTAGAAGCTATTTTAGCCCATCGTTTTAATAAAATGCGTATGCGTTACTGGCTACACAATGATGAAACCGTTTGGATAATGGACGAAATAGGCAAGGAATCGCCGATTACGGTGGCTATTCATATTAAAGACCATCAAATTATGCGGACTAAAGTGCTAATTTATCGTGAAAGTCGCGGTGACGAGGTTCGTCATGATTTTTTTACAGACCAATTTAAGCTGGCCAAGTTAGATGACCAACATCAGCTTGATAAGCATATAGACGGGATTACTGGTGCAACATTATCAGTAAGAGCGTTAACTAAGTTATCGCGCATTGCATTGTTACTTCATGCGCATGTGGTGCAATAAACCACGTTTCAATTCTAGCGGATCATTTCAAGCAGGTTAGTGTGACAAAAACATCTCGACGTAACCGTTTTAGACTTAAGATTTTGCGAGCCCTTCGTCCTTGGCACCGTCGCTTAGGATTAGCGAGTGCGTTATTTATCTTATTGTTAGTGCTGACTGGCGTAGCGATAAATCACAGTGATGATTTTGGTTTAGACCAAGCACCGGTTACCCAGTCGTGGTTGCTTGATTATTATGGTATTGCTCCTCCTTCTTATGTTGCTCAGTTTGGTGTTGCACCTACTGCATTATATATTACCGATAATCTATTGTGGCAAAACCAACATATGATTTTAGAGTCCAATGCGACCTTAATTAGTGCCAGCTATGTCGGTAACATGCTGGTGGCCATAGATGCACAGCAACTGTATTTATTTAATGATCTTGGTCAGTTACAAGAAACTCAAAATGCCAGCACCGGACTTCCGTCTGGTTTGTTAGCGCTAGCGATTGTTGATGGCCGGGTGTGGTTAAATACTGAAAATGGTGTATTTCAAGCAGATGAGCAACTCATCGATTGGCAAGCTATTGCGCCGTTAACAGCACCTGTTTGGCTGAGTGAAAGTAAATTTGTGGATAAAGAGGTTGTTAATCTTGCGCGCAGCGCTAACTTACATTGGCAACGCGTAATGCTAGATCTGCATAGTGGTCGCTTATTTGGATCATTAACGGTTTGGCTGTGGGACTTATTCGCGCTAGCATTACTAATGGTATCTCTCAGCGGCTTTTGGATTTGGTTAAAACAAAAACCACCGAGATAATCTATTCAATTACCATTTTTAGCGTTCAAACTGATCGACTGTGTCGGTTAGCTTATCGGCTAAATTACTCAACTTATTACCTGCCTCGCTAATTTGATGATTCCCCTCAGATACAGATTCACCTAATAGCGTAAAGTCTTGTACTTTAAGCTTAACGGTATGAGCCTGCTGCTGTGATGCTTGTGCTAGCATGGCTGATTCTTGGCTTACTGTGGCAAGAGACAAAATAAGTTGGCGGCTCTGTTCAAGTGTTACTACTAACTGATTTGCTAATGATACGGAGTGTTGTGCTTTTTGTTGGTTGGATGCCATATTGTCGACCGCAGATTGAATTGAATCAACGATATTGGCGAGCATTTTATTTATTTCTACAGTTGAATTATGTGTGCGTAAGGCTAACGTTCTAACCTCATCTGCAACTACCGCAAAACCTCTTCCTGTTTCACCGGCTCTAGCCGCTTCAATAGCTGCGTTCAATGACAATAAATTAGTTTGTGAGGCGATATCGGCAATGGTTTTTACCACGGTAGCCACTTGTTTACCTGAATTTTGCAGTGTGAGTAGCATGCTGGCAGTCGTTTCAATGTCTTGAGCTAATACGCTAATGCTGTCAGCTGTTTGTTTAACTTCTTTTTGCCCTTCAACCATGCTCTGCGCACCCTGCTGAGCAGAATCTGATGCACTTTGTGAATGTTCGACACTTTGCTCCATTTGCTGCTCAAGTTGCGACATCACATCTACTAAACTCACAATAGTGTGTTGAAGCTCATCCACAGAGGCTGATGATTTACCTGTAGTGTTACTTAACTGGGCAACGGTTTGGCTAATACTGGCGATGGCGTCATGTACTTCATTCATTCCTAAACGGAATACGTTAATTAAGCCATTAACACTGGTGGCCACATTACTAATTTCAACAATGCATTCATCAGACAGTTTGGCTTTTAAATTACGATTTTGCGCAATGCGGGTGAGGTCGTTTGACAGTTGCTGTATAGGAGTGGCTATTTGTTTTTGTGCTGCTAAGTAGGCCCCAACAGCAACAACCAACATGAGTCCAACTAATACAAAAATGAGCATAGTATTGTAGCCAAGTTCGCTTTGAATGTTCATTGCATTTTGGTTGGCTTGAGTCGAAATTTCTTCGGCGAGAATGTCTAGACGATCTTTGAGATCGTTAGCACTATCATTTAATGTACCTAAATGATTGCGGGCATTGTCCCAATCTACCGATGATTTACTCATGGTGTTTTCAAGTGCCGATAACGCCGCGTTAAGCGCGTCAATTTGCGGCATTAATTGGGTAGATGTTACGGTATTTAATTGTTGATACTGCTCGTTAAGACTTTTTTCTAGTTGAACTTTATTCTGGTTAAACTCTGTAACGTCGATGGTTGTACCGTATAAAGAATAACCCATTAAAACCAGTTCTTTGGCAAGACTTTGTACCCGTGTAATGCTGTTAAGCGCAGGTAATGTGCCATCGACAAACCCGCCAACTTCTTGTTTTACGGTTTGGTTGCTGTTATTGAGTAAAACAGCCGCCACTAGGGTCATTAATAAAATAGCTGCATAGCCTAGTAGAATACGAGCTTTGATAGTATTAAAAGCGTTAAACATGGGTTAATACCTTAATCGGGTCATTTTTTGATCTCAGTGTAACTAAGACCGGAGACAAGAGAAGTTATATTCATTTTTTTCTAATGCTAATCATATCGGCACAGTACTAACATTCTTGATTAGTAAGGCCTAAATTATCATTAATTTAGATTTTTAGGGTAAAAAAAAGAGCGAACATTTTGTCAATGTTCGCTCCGGTATCGATGTTACCGACTAAGCCGTTTCTATCTCGTCGCCTTTGGCAAATTGAATAGTGTTGCCAAACACAAAGCGGTTTGAGACTAACGCAAAGGTGATGCAGGCGGCTAATGTGACTGGCATTAAGTGAATGTAGTGCCAGCTTGAATAGAATGGGGAAAATTCAAATGTTAGTGAGGCATATAGCATTACTCCAAATATAACCGCACCGATCCCCGCTCTGGCATCTATATTTTTAAACACTAAGCCTACAATAAATATCGACAGAATAGGCATACTGAGTAAACCATTTAACTGTTGTAATAAGTTGATGATACTTTCGGCTTGTTGATAAATAGGCACTAATGTAAGAGTTAAAATACTGAGTAATAATGTAACCCAACCGCTTAAGCGCACCACGTTAGGGTCTTTTTTAATATAGGCTTCGTGAATGTCACACACATACAGCGCCGTCGCTGAGTTTAGTAAACTGTTGTATGTCGATAATACTGCCGCAGCCATTGCGGCGGCAAATACACCCGTTAACCACGTTGGCATGAGGTCACCTACAATTCGCCCGTATGCAGCATCACCAATATCACCATACAGTTTGTATGACACAATCCCAGGAATAACCACGATAGCCGGTACGATTAGAATACGAATACCTGCTGCAGCAAATACGCCTTTTTGAGCTTCTTTTAGTGTGGGTGCGGCCATGGCACGTTGAGTAATGGTTTGGTTGGTACCCCAATAGAACATTTGGATGAAAATCATTCCGGTTAGTAGGGTGTGCCAAGGTAAAGGCGAATCATCACCACCAATGAAGGTGAGTCGTTCTACCGGAATATCAGATAAGTCATAATTAATCGCATTTAGGGCTAGATACACCACAAAAATGGCCATGCCCAGTAATAATACTCCAGAGTAGGTGTCTGATACGGCTACCGCGCGTAACCCTCCGAAGAAAGCATAAACTGCGCCTAGCGTCGCAAATGCAACAGCAATATACATAAGTGGAATGTCGACATTAAACATGGTCTGCATAAACAGAGAGCCTGAATAAATCACTGCTGGCATGTAGATAAAAGCATTACCTAAAAAGAATATAGACCCAATAACGGCTCGTATATGCTTGTTATTGTATCTTTTTTCCAACAACTCAGTTGTGGTGGTACAGTTATACTTGTAATAAACGGGTAAGAATAATTTAGCCAGAATAATCAGGCCAATCACAGCAGAGAACTCCCACCATGCTAGCAGTGCCATTTGGTTACCGTTCATGCCCACCAGCTGATCAGTACTTAAATTTGTTAGGGTGATAGACCCTGCCACAAACACCCAACTTAAGCCGCCCCCAGCGAGAAAATATTCTTTATTTTGTGTGCTTTGTTGACGGTTGCTGCCACGACATTTTATGTACGTTAATAACCCAATCATTGCCGTTACAATGGTAAATACGGATATTTGAATAATATTTTCAGACATTATTGTTCCCTTTCCCAAGTTTTTATTGGGTATTGTTATGCCGCAGCTGAATTTTTACTGACTTCTAATTTGATGCTTTTTATTGGGTTCAAACCTGGGGTTTTATTGTGCTTTTTGATCAGCGCATTGAGTTGAAATAATGACATTAGCATGGCTTGTAATGGCGCAAGATAACCTTTCTGGTGTAGCTCAAAGAGTGCTTCTTGGCTGAGGGCTTGTAGTTTGTCTTCATCAATAGTGAATAAACCCGACAAACTAGGTGTTGAGCCATCTTGATGCTGGATTAAAATACTAATTGGGCGTAGCAGGCCAAGTTGGCTAATATGCTGATTAAATGCTTGGGTCTGGAGATCATTGTTAATGTCAGATTCAAGCAAAGCTTTTACTCTAGATAAATGCAGCGATGCTTTGCCGTTGGTTTCAAAAATGGCTTGTCCTGTTGTGGCAGAAAACACCCCATGTTGTTCGTCAATACCAATGGTGTAACGTTGTGGGTCGTCAGGTAACATCATCAAAAAAAATGGAAAGGTTTGCATGTTAGTTGGCGTGTGTAGCGCGGTCCACTTACCTTGTTCGACAAATAGGTTGCTACCTTGCTCGAAGCTAGTAAATGCCGTTAATACCCATTGACCATTGTTACCATCACGGACATAAACAATTGGCATACTGCAAGCCGTTTGGCTGACTTCAGATACCCGCAGGTTCATGATGTTTTGTTGATGAGCAAATTGGATGGCGCTGTCGTTTGCTAATCGTAAGTTTTGGTGCTGTTGAGGCGTTAATTCTGTTAGTTTTTTCATATTTTTATTCTATTGTTGAGAATGAGTTAACCATTGTTCAATGAAGTCTCGATGAGGCGGCAATGTATTGAGCATCTGCTGCGTAAGCTGAACATTACGGTTAAGTATCTGAGTGGCTTGGGCCTGTTGTTGGTATAAGTGTGCATGTTGAGAATAGTCAGGGCTGAAACCCATACCATAAAGTACATATTGATAACTAGCGGCTGGAAATAACTCATTTGGGCCATTGAAGTCTTTGCTGGTGGGGCCTCGATAAGCCCAAATGCTTAAGTCTTCTTGTAAGCTCTGTGGAATAGAGTCGGGATGACAATGTGCTTGCCAATAGGGTTCGGGTCTTTTCGTCAGCATGTAATGTAGTTTTAAAAAATCAACAATACGTCCCCAGCGATATTCCATTTGTTGGTTAAACCGTTTGGCCGTTAATGCCATGATGGTATCGTTAACCGGTAGGTTGTCGGCAATGTAGCGTGCAGATATTTCGACTAGCATAATCGCAGTGGCTTCTAGTGGCTCAACAAATCCTGCTGCCATGCCAACAGCAACACAATTTTTTTGCCAATAGCGTTCACGATGACCACTTTGATAGCTGATTTTTTTTACGCTTAAACCTTCGGCTTGGGGGCCAATATAACGGCGTAAATTGGCTTCAGCCTGTTCGTCGGTCATATAACGGCTTGAATACACATGACCGACACCGCGGCGATGTGTTAAGCCAATATCCCAAATCCAACCTGAGTCCTGCGCTGTGGCGATGGTGTGCGATGCAATCGGGCTATGCTGATCTGTATAGGGCACTTGCATTGCAATGGCGCGGTCGTTAAATAGCACATGATCCAGTTTAACAAACGGCACATTAAGTGTTTTACCCAGTAATAAAGATGCAAAACCGCTGCAATCGATAAATAAATCACCGTCAATTGAACCTTGGTCAGCAAGTGAAATATAGCTGATGTTACCTTGGCTATCGACATGGGCTTGTTCTACTGTTCCGATGACATGCTCTACTGCTAGCTTGGCTTTACAATGCTGTTTTAATAAGTCGGCAAAGGCGCCAGCATCAAGATGGTAAGCATAATTGCAGCTGCCTTGATATTCGCCTTCTGCCATGCTGCGAGGAGCAAGGCCTGACTCACAAATAGCATGTTGGAAGTTGGTGTGTTCGGCATAGTCTTTGATGTTGTCGATATAAGGTGCTAAGTCGATACGACCATAACCTAATGGAACCGTAAATGGATGGTAGTAAAAGTCGCCATTTCCATGGACCCAGTTAACAAACTTGCCGCCTTGTTTAAACGTGGCGTGACAAGCCTTAAAGACTTCGCTTTCGCTTAAACCTATTTGTTGTAAGGTATTTTTCATGGTTGGCCAAGTACCTTCACCAACACCGACCGTGGGAATGTCTGATGATTCCACTAAAATAATTGTTAAGTCATTACCTGTCTGGCTTTTATGGTGCGATGCAATGATAGCTGCGGTTAACCAACCCGCTGTACCTCCACCCACAATGATTATTTTTTTGACTGCTTTTGCCATTGGGTTAACATCCTATTTGCAATGAAATGTGCTTAATTACCGTCGTAGTTAAACACTATCACAAGGTGTGTTTTATATATCATAAACAAAAAAGACAGGTGCTAAGCACCTGTCTTTTATTACTTATAATTTAAAACTTGCCTCTAACGCCTAGAGAATAGCGCGATCCGTTATCTTCAACCGAATAAATTTGGTTGGCGAAACGACCTGTTTGAACGAGCTCTTCTTCAGTGATGTTAATGCCTTCAACAAACACCGATACATGTTCAGTGATGTCATAGCTGGCGCTAATATCCCACTGGCCAAACGTTTCGGTATTGATTGGTTCACCATTAAAACCATTGTCTAGCTGACGTAAGAAGCCTTCGCGGTTGTTAAATGCAACACGGGCTTGGAAGTTATCTTGCTCATAGAACACGATTAAGTTTTGTGAATTACCTAAACCTTCAAGTGCGAAACTTTGAGTGCTGTTAGCATCTACTGTCACATTGCTATCAACCACAGTCGCGTTGGCGGTAACACCAAAGCCGTTGTCGAAGATATGAGTTAAGGCAACTTCATAACCAGTAATACGTGCTGATTCACCGTTACGAGGGCGGGTCACAGTGTACTGTTCTGACTGACCATTTAACTCTTCTGTTGTGCCAACAACTGGGTCAGAACATAAGTCTGAGTTAGCCGTGCTACAGTTAAAGTCTGGGCCAGTTCGGTCAGTCATTTGGTAAGTTTCATCACCCGTTAACGTCACGATAAAGTCGTCAACTTCTTTACTGAAAAATGCAAAGCTGAAGATGCTGGCGTCATCGTAATACCACTCGTAAGAGATATCCCAGTTTTCAGAACGGAACGGTTCAAGTGATGGATTACCACCGCTAGCTGTTAAGTTCTGACGACGTGGCTCGTTAAAGTTAGTCGCTGGAGATAGCTGTGACATGGTTGGACGGGTTAACGAGTCATACATGGCAAAACGTAGCACCATGTCGTCTTGTAGGTCTAACTTCACGTTTACGCTTGGCAACAAGTTTGAGTAAGTTGTGCCTTGAGTAATATTTGTCGCTGGACCGTATATGTTTTGGAACAATGTCGCATCACTGGTCGGTACTACGTCAGAAATATAACTCTGTACGGCACTGACTTCTACATCAGTCGTTGAGTAACGAGCCCCTAAATCAACCGTTAATGGCATATCACCTACGTCATACACAAACGTGAAGTTCATGTATAAGCTGCTGACATCTTCATTAATGGTATAGCGATTGTTTTGCAGTGTTGGGGTGATTGGATAACCTTCAGCGGCTAAATAATCGACCATAGCATCACCATCATAGGTGTAGAAGGTGTCGATTAAACCAGAGAAATAGTTATTCGCAGTATAGGGTCTGAAGTTAATGGCTTCATTGGGTGCAGGAGTACCATAACCACAGAATTGACACTGACTACCAAAAATCTGGTAACTGGATTTTTCACGCTCTTGACGGTATAGACCAAATTTCGCTTTCGTGAACACCAGTGAATCAGGTGAATATTCGAAATCAGCTTTAAACTCAGTAATTTCATCTTCGTCAGTAAATTGATTACCTTTTTCGTTATAATGTAAACGAGAAAGGCCGGCATCAGGTAAGTTGCCATTTTCAAAACCACCATGGATAACGGTAGGGGTTCCACCCGTGCCATCAAATTCATAGCTGTTGGTCATACCGACAACGTTGAAACGGTCGCGGCCAGCACGATCGTTTTCAGCATTTGAGTTTGAAACATCAAAGTTAGCTTTTAATTGGTCTGTAATATCCCATTTAACATTTAAGCCGACACCGCTGTTTGTCACGTCGCGAGAGTTGCGAGTGTGCGACACAAAGTCAGTTGCTGGGTCGCCACTGCCTTGATGTAAACCAACATCTTGGCTAAAGGTTAATAAGGTGCCTGTTGCAGGGTCGATAGTGGCATTGCCAACGCGGTCTGGCTCAAACCATGATGCTAAATCGGTAACTTCAGAATCCACTTCAAATTTTGAAATAAAACCATCCAAGGTAATGCTGACGTCGTCAGACGGAGCATACTGGAATACTAAGCTACCGTTAGTACGAGTTCGGTCCTGTTGATCAACGATTTGGTCCCAGTTACGTGGAATATAAGCATTGGTAAACAACACGCCATCACGTGAATTGGAAATAGTTTGACCGCCACGCCAACCGGCGGTGTTGATTTGGTTAATTTGAACTTGGCGCTCTTGATGGCTTACGGCAAGTAATACACCCATAGTTTCATCATTGAAGGTGTTACTGATCAAACCTGAGACAGAAGGTGAAATTTCTTCTGAAAGACTTTCATACATTCCTTTCACAGAACCGACAAGTTGGAAGCCTGAATAATCAAAAGGACGCGCGGTTGTGACGTCGACCGTACCGCCAATACCACCTTCTTGCATGCTGGCACTGCTGGTTTTATAGACGTTAGCACCCGTAATTTGGTCAGCGGCTAAGATGTCGAAATTAAACTCACGACCAGCGCTATCTGTCGCTAATTGACGGCCGTTAACCAATACTGTATTGAATTGTGGGCCAAAGCCACGAACCGTTACTGCCTGACCTTCACCACCACTTCGGTCAATCGATACACCAGTAATACGTTGTAATGATTCGGCTACGTTTAAATCTGGAAACTTACCTAAATCTTCGGCTGAAATACCATCCGACACAACCGAAGCAGATTTCTTATCGGCCATTGAATTTTTTAAACTGCTGCGTATCCCCTTTACAGCAATAACTTCTATTGTTTGTTCATTAGCTTGAGTTTCTGCTTCTGCTGCAGAGACGCCGTTAACACTTCCTAATGCCCCAGCAATGGCAAGTGCTATCGTTGTCCTCTTACCAAAAGTTGCGATTCCTTTTGTCGACATTTTTCTTCCCCCAGTTGATGTTGTTGCTTTTTTATAAAATCTTTATTTTTAATTAAAGCTTATTTATCTTATAAATATATTAATTGAGCTTAAATATCAACCTTTTCTTAACAAGTATGGTGTAATTTAATGATGAATTTTTAGACTAATCACTGACATCATGGTGATATACATTGCAATAAATAGTACCAAAACCTAAGGTTGTAAATGAATTTAGTCTTTGTAATTAAAGATATTACTGTCATCGCTCAATGTTTATTCAGACAGTAATCAGACTGTATTTTTTGTGTTTATTACACTTTGGTATAGTTCATTTCTTGTAAAAAAAACAGTCTGATAACAATCAAAACAATTTCAAAATGGTTATTTATTGCGGTGCGGATTTCATATCCCATGACATGCCTGTGGCATAGCGGTGGGCAAAACCTTTCCAGGCTGTCGTTGGATTGCCTTGTTGATCTTGCTCATTAGACTGAGCGCTTAATTGTAGGTATGAACACTTATCTTGTTGATTTTTAACATGGCAATCCATCATAGCTAATGCAAAGTGTTTATTGATGGTATTAAGCTGTGTCGTATTCCAGGCGGGTTCAAAATAGTGGCCTAAATCTATTTCATTTTGGTAAGCCACTTTAGGTGCTGGATGTGGGGCAATATTATGGCGAGCATTATGATAGGTGAGCATATAGGTATGTTCACCGCCAGTTTGCTGGTATAGCGATTGAATGCCTTTATAACCAGAAATATCATCAAGATCGCCAGCAACATACAGTGTTGGGACGGTTATTTTTGCTAATGCTACTGGGTCAAATAGTTGATGGTTGCCTCCCCAGGGGGCCATAGCAATCATGGCTTTCCATTTAGGATCTACTGTTACAGGGGCTGTTTGGCCACCAGCACAGGTGTTGAGTAAAGTAATGGCGCCATTGATAACATTTTGGTCTTTGCTGCCGGTAAAGGTAGCGGCAGTTTGTGGGTTAAATTGATAACAGCCGCCCACAGTGTTGACCGCACCATAGCCGCCCATTGAATAGCCAATCAAGCCTGATCGTTTCGTGTCGATAATGCGACTGACAAAATTGTCACTGCCGGTAAAATAATCAAGGGCAAATTGTTGATCACGCGAACGGTTTAATAATGTGCTAAAAAAACCGCTAAACGGAGCATTAACCATATCGACATCAGCATTAGTCGAGTCGGTGTGATCCAGTGCCGCAACAATATATCCGTGTGACGCTAGATGCTCAGCTAAGTAAAACATAATGGTGCGATAGCCAGTATAACCATGGGATAACACGATGAGTGGAAATGGCTGATCCGTTAATGCGGCCACTTCTGCGTCACGAGTGGCATTGCCTTGCAGTGAAAATGGTAATCCTAAACGGGTTTCATCATTATAAACGGCATTTAATACTGCCGGTTGGTTTTGCTTGGTCGCGGCAGTTTTGTTACTTGGGTACCACACCTCAATGTTGAGTTTTCGGTCTTCAGCTATTTGGGTTTTGGGATTAAATTGATTTTTATGAATCAAGTTAACAGTTTTAACACCGACTTGATAAAGCCCTGTTTGCGCTAGCTCTGGCAACGCTTCCTTTGGCAGTGTGTTGGGGTAAAGCTGTTCGGCGACTAGAATGGTATTTTTTGTGTCACTGTCTGTTGCGTTTGCGGCAATGGCGCTTGAGTGGGTGCCTAAACATAACAACGCGATAGAAATAAGTGATTTGGTCATCATTAATGCTGTCCTTTTCAGTAATGCATGCTCTTCAGCATGGGCTGTAGTACTTGGTCATTTTTATTATGTAATGCGGGCGGGTCCTCAACCCACATCATTTTTTGTTATCGACTCATTTACAGAGTTACTACGGAAACGTTTCTACGGTTAATCCTTTGCCTGCGGTGCAAACATAAATGTCCGCTTGCAAATTAAACTGCGCAAAATAGTGTTGCTCAACCGCTTGCTGAATAGCGGCTACGTCTTCATTACGGCATAAACACACTATCGCGCCGCCAAATCCACCACCGGTCATGCGTACGGCGCCTCTGTCTGCTAAAGCTTGTTGGCAAATTTGCACTAAACCATCGGTGGCAGGTACGGTCACTTCAAAGTCATGCTTTAACGATTGATGTGATGCGGTCATTAAAATGCGCAGTTGTTCGATGTTATTACTGGCTAAGGCTTGGGTTGCGGCAATGACGCGGGCATTTTCGGTGATCACATGGTGAGCTCGGGAGAATTCATTCGCGCTCATTTGTGGCTTAGTTTGCATTAACAACGCTAAGTCAGCATCGCGCAGGGTGGTTAAGCCCATTTTACTGGCGGCTTGCTCGCAGTCGATACGGCGTTGGTTGTATTCGCTGTCGACTAACTTTCTAGGGTAGTTAGAGTTAACAATAACAATCGATAAGTCTGTTGGAATGGTCACCGATTTTGTGTGTAAATTTTGGCAATCGATTAATAACGCTTGGTCTTGTTGACCTTTAGCTGAAATTAACTGGTCCATTATGCCGCACTGGCAATCCATAAAATCATTCTCGGCTTGTTGACCGAATAAGGCGATTTGCTCTTCGGTTAAATTTAGGCCGCAAACATGATTAAACATCCCTGCAATCGCCACTTCTAGTGCCGCCGAAGATGACAAACCACTGCCTTGCGGCACATTACTTTCAATCAATAAATCAACACCTTGTAGCTGGTGGCCAGCACGGTTAAGCACAAATGCAACCGCACGGATGTAGTTGCCCCATTGTGACTGACCAGCACTAATTGGTTGATTAACGTCAAAGCTTTCTTGTTCATTCGGATACATGGTTGATAGTACATTAACCGTGTTGTCATTTCGTATATGGTAAAAAACTTGAGTGCGGAAAGTGAGTGCGCAAGGTAATACGAAACCTTGATTGTAGTCGGTGAATTCACCAATTAAATTAACCCTACCAGGAGCACTAACTACCCCTTGTGGTAATGATGAAAACTGCTGCTGATAGAATGCCTGTAGCGCGTCGTTATTCATTATTGTTTCCTTGAGAGTAATGGATGTCGCTGGCATTTTGTAAAATTTTTGCAGCTGTTTCTGGGCTTAAATCGCGTTGACTTTCGGCGAGCATCTCGTAGCCGACCATGTGTTTTTTTACGGTGGCTGAGCGTAATAGTGGTGGATAGAAATGGCCATGTAAGCGCCAGTGGCTATTGTCGTCAAGTTTGCTTGGTGCACTGTGCCAACCCATTGAGTACGGGAAGCTACAATTAAACACATTGTCGTATCGGGTGGTGAGTATCTTAATCGCTTGGGCTAAAGCAGTTGATTGCACATCGGTTAGCTCACCAAAATGGCGTACATCATCTTTGCATACGAGTAAGGTTTCAAAAGGCCATGCAGCCCAAAATGGTACAACCACAAGCCAGTGGTCATTTTGATAAACAACTCGCTCACCGTCGGCAATTTCATGTTTAACATAATCGCCGAGCAAATTGCCGCCATGATGTTGTTGGTAGTTACGCTGGTTGTCTTCTTCTAATTGTATTTCGGTCGATAAATGATTGTGAGCCCATACTTGTCCGTGGGGATGAGGTTGTGAACACCCCATGACTTCACCTTTGTTTTCAAAAATGTGTACACATGCATACTGAGCAGATAATTCGATGTAGTTCAGTTTCCAGGTATTAACTACATCATTGATCTCAGCCACGGATAATTCTGGTAAGGTTTTATTGTGCTTAGGTGAGAAACAAATCACTCGGCATTCACCCGTAGCCTGCTCTATTTCAAATAATGGATTGTCATGATTGAGCGCGGCGGAATGTTCGGTCACTTGTGACGTTAGTGCGCCAAAGTCGTTAGTAAACACAAAGGTTTTATCATAAGCAGGATTGATACTGTCGTTTGCACGATGATTGCCGGGGCATAAAGGGCATGTGTTATCGTACTCTGGTAAATTCGAAGGGGCATTTTTTTCTGTCGCACCTAACCAAGGACGATTATTTCGATGTGGCGACACTAGCACCCAATTACCTGTTAACGGATTTTTTCGTCTGTGGGTAAATTCAAACTGACTCATGGCAATCCCTTTCATCTATATGTGTCTGGAGCAATAACCAGAAAATGCATATTATTATCTCAATTGTACTGTTGATAAATGCTGTAAATTTAATTTATATGATAAATACTACTATTAAGTATTTTATTTAACAAGATGTAATCAATTTCGACAAGATCTTTCTAATTCAGCTTGTCAATTGACCGTCTGTCACTCTATGATGTTGCTAATATATATTATTTATCATATTTATTTTAGTGGTGGGATACGTAAATGGAAGCCGATAGAGAAATTGTTGATGTTGTCGTGATTGGTGGCGGCATAAACGGTGTTGGAATAGCGGCCGATGCAGTGGGGCGTGGTTTACGTGTCTTGCTGTGTGAACAGAATGACTTAGCGTCTGCAACCTCATCAAATAGCAGTAAACTGATCCATGGTGGACTTCGGTATTTAGAACATTATGAGTTCCGTTTGGTTAAAGAAGCATTAGCAGAGCGTGAAGTGTTGCTTAAAAAAGCCCCTCATTTGATCACTCCGTTGACATTTAGGCTTCCCCATCAGTCTCATTTACGTCCAGCGTGGATGATCCGTCTTGGGTTATTTTTATATGACAATTTAGCATCACGCGTCACTCTGAATGCGTCTAAAAAAATTAACTTCACACAAGATAGCCCATTAAAACCTGAAATTACTCAAGGGTTTGAATATTCTGATGCTTGGGTCGATGACTCTCGTTTAGTGGTATTAAATGCCCTTGCAGCGAAAGAGTTAGGGGCACAGATTTGTACTCAAACCCGCTGTATTACTGCCGAACGCGACAATGGTATCTGGAAGCTCACCTTACAACATCAAGGGGACAAGTCATTACGTCAGGTGTATGCAAAAAGTATTGTTAACGCTTCTGGACCTTGGGTGTCGAGCTTATTTTCAAATGTATTAAAGCAGCCTTCACCACAAAAAATTCGTTTAGTAAAAGGTAGCCATATTGTGGTGCCTAAAATCCATCAACAGCCACACGCTTATATTTTGCAAAATGTCGATCAGCGGATTGTGTTTGTGATCCCATTTGAAGATGACTTTTCTCTGATTGGTACCACTGATGTTGATTTTACCGGCGACCCTAAAGATGTGCGTATCGACCAGCAAGAAATTGATTATCTGATTAGCATTACCAATCACTATTTTAAAAGCACCATTAGCGAACAAGATATTGTGCATACGTTCTCAGGGGTGAGACCATTAATGGATGACGAGTCAGATTCGGCGCAGTCGGTGACCCGTGATTACACCTTTATTGTCGACGCCCCTAAAGATAAGGCGCCGCTATTGTCAGTGTTTGGCGGCAAAATTACGACATATCGAAAACTGGCCGAAGCGGCAGTCAATCGATTAAAACCTTTCCATCCTCAAATGGGTAAACCTTGGACAGCAACTCAAACGCTACCTGGTGGTGATTTTACTGATTTAGGTGATCTTAACCGGATTTATCAGCAACAATATCCTTGGATAAATACACGATCTATTAATCGTTTATTACGAACTTACGGAACCCGTACCCAATCCATTTTAAATGATGCTGCGAGCAGCGAGGCATTGGGGATTGATTTTGGTCATGGTTTATATCAAGCGGAAGTCGATTATGTTATTGCCAATGAATGGGCCAGTTGCAGTGCAGATATTTTATGGCGACGGACTAAGCTAGGTTTGCATTTTACTGAGGAACAACAGCAAGTACTGAGTGATTATGTCGCCAGTAAACAGGAAGTTGCACCGGCAGTTGTTTCTGATGTGAGTTAACCTTAACGTGTTAACACTAGCACCCAAAATGATAAAAAGTTTTTGGGTGTGTTTTATCTGCCATTGCTGTGATTTATGCTTGGTTGATATTGATACGACAAGGTGTGTCGACGATCCCAGTAACGTGATGTAACTGATAAATAAACACGTTACCCGATAATGGATAATCAACGAGTTGCTGTTGAGTCAGTTCAATACGTGATGTTGTCACAATTAACCAATCTAAATTTGGGCCTCCAATGGCGACACTAGAGGGTTGTACAGCAGGTAGAATTAACTTTTCGACGATATGACCATCTGGATGATAACGTACCACGCTATGATCGCCCCATTGGGCATTCCACATAAAGCCATGTGCATCAATAGTTGAACCATCAGGAAATACATGATCTTCGGTGGTCGCAAACAAGGCTTTATCCGTTAATGTTTTGTGAGTTGGGTTATAGCGATATTGATGGATGCAATGTTTTTCAGAGTCTGCGTGATACATAATGTTACCGTCAGGGCTCCAACACAAACCATTAGAGATCAAAATATCTTCAATGGTTTTATGGCATTCACCGTGGTTATCTATCCGGTACAAGTTGCCTTGTTGATGTTGATCATGACGGGTTTCAACCATGGTTCCCGCCCAAAAATGTCCACTGCGATCGGTGCGGCCATCATTAAAACGGTTACCTTTCTGTGCAACTTCAGGTTGGCTAAGCCATGTTAATGCATGTGTATCGAGATGATACAGTGCAAAACCTTGCTCAAAGGCGACAATTAACTGAAATGTTTGCTGTTCTGCTAAAAACGCAAAGCTGCCAATACGATAGGGTAAACTGTATTGATCGTGCAGCTGAGTCTCGACACTATATTTGTGAATTTTTCCTTGTATGATATCGATCCAATAAATGGCTTGTTGTTGTGGGTGCCATAAAGCATTTTCACCCAAATCATTTTGTGATGGGATAACCTGTATAAGATCGCCGATGCTCTGGGTTAGTGTATTATTCATCTGTCGAATGATGTGCGTGTTGGTACACAACATTAAATCCTGCCAATGTCGCGTCTGTAACATCCCATAATGTTGTGTTGATATTACAGTGATGTAACACTTCAACAAAACATTGGCTTAAGTGAGGTGGACCAATAATCGCCACTGATTCTAATTCTGTTAATTGCCACTCTTGGGCGCTGATAGCTGCGCGAACATCACTTCCTATCAATAGTCCTGATAAATACGCATGTGCTTGTTTGGTTGAGAAATCCTCAAAAAGCTGTTTACTGCGGACGCTATATAATCCGTGATAAAAATTATCGTTAGTAGATGACAAGATAAAATCAGCACCTTCAATAAATGCGCCAAAATCAAATTCTAAATCTGATACTTTTTCTTGGATCAATACGCTGTTAGATGACAATAGGTCATACAGTTCACCGGTTAGCGCAGTTTTGAATAAAATGACTTTACCTTCTTCAATTAGCACCCATTTAGTATGGGTTCCAGGCAAGCATACAAGATGTCGACCAACTAGATGCTGTGGAGCCATCGCAAGCCAGCCCAGTAAATGAAATTCTTCTCCACGCATCGAGTCATGGAGTTGGTTATAAAGCTGGCAACTTAATCCTGGGAATATGGTGACTTGATGGCCTTGACTGTCAAAGCGCGTCCCGGCAGAGATCACCTCTTGGGGCGAAATAGGACAAGCAAGATATTGGGTTTCTTTCCAGCCAATGCTTGAACCTATTTGACCTATCATCAATATAGGTAGTTTTCCAAAACGATTAGCCCAAGGTGCAATACTGTCCATTAGTGTGGTTTCAAAATCGGTTTGAATTTTCTTCACGCCGACATTATTGGCTTGTTCAAGCACTATTAATGGTTTACCGACTTCGGCTAAACATAGATAAGCACGTAAATGGCTTGTGCCCCAATCGACAGCAATAAAATGTTGATATTTAGCAAGCAAGCTAAGCTCTCCCACCGTCAATATTGATACACTGACCGGTGATCAATTCACTATTGTTTGAGGCTAAAAACAGGGCGAGTTTGGCAACATCTTGAGGGGTGATTCGGCGTTTTAATGCCATCGCATCAGTCCATTTTTGCTCTTCTTGTTCTGTTAGCCAACTGGCCAGCTGCTTTTCGGTGGCGACCCAACCGGGCAAAATGGCATTGACACGAATACCAGATTCTCCAAACTCACGCGACAATGAGCGTGTCATACCAATTAAGCCTGCTTTTGCTGTCACGTAGCCAGTCATTTGTTGTGAGCCTAATAACGCGGTGATTGAACTGAAATTAATAATGCTACCGGAATGCTGCTGCTTCATTAAAATATAAGCCGCTTGAGATGCAAAAAAAGCAGGGTCTAAATTAATTTGCATGCACTTATGCCAATCATGGGCTGAAATCGTTTCGACATCTTGGCGCGCATCATTAGCGACATTATTTATCAGTACGTCAAAACGGCCAAAGTGTTGACCAACATCTCTAATGGCTTGTTGTAATGATTCGGAATCGGTGGCATCGACAGCGCGAAACCAAATTGATGAAGCATCAATTTTGGCCATTTTGCTAAGTAGATTGGCTGCTGTTTTATGATCGATATCAATAAAAGCCACTTTAGCTTGTTGATGTATGAAGGCTTCGACCATAGATGCGCCAATACCGCTGGCGCCGCCAGTAATAAAGATGACTTTGTCTTTCAAGTCTTGATATTGGGTTAACAAACTCACTTATAACGCTCCAAACCTACTTTTTATGATTATGGTTAACTAGCGGTATTTGTTGGATTTAATGATTAATCCGAAAAATAATGATGATTATTAAGTCTATTTCTAACATTAACACCACTGAAAACAAAGTTATATCGTAATTGCGTTTAAATATGATATAACAGATTTATGTACTGAATATTGGACAGTAAAAGCATGAATAATTCTCCACGTCAAAATTTAACACATCAATTAACTCACGATTTGGGCATTGCCATTGTAAAAGGGGTTTACCCTGTTGGCGAAGGTTTACCCTCTGAAGCTGATTTGTGTATTGAATACGATGTTAGCCGTAGCTCAACGCGTGAAGCGGTAAAAATGCTGTCTGCAAAAGGCCTTATTTCATCTCGGCCTAAACAAGGTATTCGCGTGTTGCCTGAAAGCAATTGGAACATGTTTGATACCGACGTATTAAAATGGATTTTAAGCAGTAAACCGTCATTGTCTTTACTGAAAGAGTTTACTCAAGTGAGGGTTGCGCTAGAACCGCAAGCGGCGGCACTTGCAGCAATGAACGCATCTGATGAGCAATTAGCGTCTATCGAGAAGGCACTCGAACGTATGGTTGAAGCTGAACAAGGTTTAGATGACCCGTTAGAAGCGGATATTGCATTTCATACCAGCATCCTAATCGCCAGTGGTAACCGTTTTTTTGTGCAATTAACCGAGTTTATTGGTACCGCACTCAGGGTGAGCATTCGTTACACCAACAAGATAAAAGGCGTGCCGGGTGCGGATGTGAAAAAGCATGCCGAAATTTTTAATGCGATTAAAGCGCGCAATCCTGAATTATCTAAAGCCGCTGTTTCAATGATTTTAGATGAAGCACTTGAGCTGATTGAGTTGAAGTTGTAGTCGGTCGAAACAATCATAAAAAGAGCACCTAAAGGGTGCTCTTTTGCTTAATGGGGATAAATAATGTGCGCTATAAAGAGGCGCGCGATAAAGTATTATTTCACTTCATTTAACTCAAAAATCAACGACGTTTGTGGGAAGGTAATCGGCAACTGCATGCCAAAGGTCATTAATGCTTCACCACTAAAGGTTTGATCGTCTGTCATGGCTAATACAGACGGTGAGTAGAATGAAAATCCGGCCGGCCAAATTAGTGATAGTTGATAATCTCTGTCGGCATCTAATCCTGCAAAATGATATTTTGGCGGATTAGTTCGTTGGGTCTCTTTGACGCTGTTGTAAGCAAACAAAGCTTGGGTTTGGTTTGTACTAACAATACCAAAGTTGATTGAGTCGCCATCGCTGTTTAATCGTACCAACTTGCCACTGTGAATTAACTGACGATGCTGTTTGTGCAGCTTGATTATCTGCTGTAACTGCTCACGTTCATCATGGGTTAACTCTCGAGGATCCATTTCAATCCCCATGTGGCCAAAGAAAGCGACCGCGGCTCGCATGGCAATATTGATGTGTCGCCCGGTAATGTGACAATCGCGCGGGCCAACATGCGCCCCCATCACTTCTGCTGGGAAAAAGAATGAACAACCACGTTGAATGGTGAGTCGATCTAATGCGTCATTTGAATCTGAAGTCCATACTCGATCAGTGTGTTGTAATACACCGTAATCAACTCGCGCACCACCAGAGGAACAACTTTCAATTTCAATGTGTGGATGACTATCTTTAAGGCGCTTGATTAAAGCATAAGCGGCTTTAGTTTGTTGATGTACTGCCGGCTTACCCAATAAATTACCTGCATGATTGAGATCGCGGTTCATGTCCCATTTGAGGTAGAGAATTTGTGGGTATTCAACCAAGATATCGTTAATCGCATTAAACAGATATTCAGTCACGTCTGGGTTCGTCATGTCTAGCACTAGCTGTTTTCTAAATTGCAGCTGCTCGTTACCTTGGGTTTGCAGCGCCCATTCAGGGTGGTTGCGATATAAATCGCTGTCTGGATTAACCATTTCAGGTTCAAACCATAAACCAAATTCCATGCCCACGTTATTAACATGATCAATCAGTGGTTGCAGTCCGTCTGGGTAAATTTCACGATCAACAGTCCAGTCACCTAAACCGGCAAAGTCACCACGGCGACCTTTAAACCAGCCGTCATCGAGTACAAATCGTTCTGCGCCAATGTCAGCCGCTTGGGTCGCTAATGATTGTAAAACAGCAACATCATGGTCAAAGTAAATTCCTTCCCAAGTGTTGTAGTGCACTGGGCGTGGCTTTAGGCGTACCTTTTCAGTGATAAGTGATTGACGAACATACTGATGGAAGCAATGAGATAAGCCACTAAAACCGTCATTAGAATAGGCTGTATATAATGTTGGGCTGACATAAGACTCGTTAGGCGCGAGTATCATTTCACCAGGCATTAATAATTCACCTAATTGGGCATAACTGCGGCCTTCTGCAAGTAACTCCGCTCGCATTTTATGGTTGCCACTCCAACCTAAATGAAAACCATAACACTCACCGCCTTGTTCATGGGTGAGTTTGTTGTGCATTACCATGCCCGGGAAATTGTCGTGTGAGGTTTTACCTTTACGGTTTTCACGCACAAAACTGCCTAAGAAGGTATCAAAAGACTTGCGTTGGAATTCGTTCGACCAACGGCCTTCAAACGACATTACTTGGTCAATATGCAGAGGCATCGGAATGGTTGGCGCTGCACACCAATTCACATTAACTGAGGTTTGGCCTAAATTGGTTAATTCTGTTGTCGCACTGAGTACGTCACTGCGTGGGTTAAGCTGTAAGTGATGCTTAACGCTTAGCTGACGTAGGGTATCTACTGACTCGAAATACACTTCGTTTTCATTCGGTTGGTTCACTTGTGTTAGTGCACCACCAATTGACCATGCAATGTTGTTATCAAAAATTTCAATGCCAGGTGCACCGGTAAAACCTTCACCCATTAACGGCGATAATGAAATAGGCGCTTCAACAACAACTGAGCATTTAGCTTCTTGTCTGGTGCTTAACCGTTTCATCATGTCAAAGCTGGTCTTTTCAGATAACTTTTTACCAAAATACAAAATGGCAGGAGTCTTGTTTAAGCAATCAACGATCAAGCTAGTATGTTGGCCATTAAGCAAAACGAACTGGGGATGTGACATGATATTGTCCTTGATTGACGTTTTTGTGTTTATACACACTGATTAAGCATACATATTCGAATGTGTTGGATTGAGCCAGCAACATTCTGCAGTGTGTTAATGATGTATTCGGATTATTTTAAAATACTATATATCATATAAATACTAGGTTAGTATATTGATCGTCATTAAAAATTGGTTAAATAACCCCGTAATTTTGCTTATGACAGTAGGGTAGAACCTTAACAATATCCTATGTTCGAGCCAACGGTTTTACGCACTATATATTGGAGATTAACATGTTAGGAGTTTGCTACTACCCTGAGCATTGGCCTGAATCTATGTGGCAACAAGACGCAAAAGAAATGCGTCAGCTTGGATTACAGTATGTGCGTATTGGCGAGTTTGCGTGGTCTAGAATTGAGACTCGTGATGGCGAGTATTCTTTTGAGTGGCTGGATCGTGCCATTGAAACGTTAGCTAACGAAGGGCTGCAAGTGATTATGTGCACGCCAACGGCTACGCCTCCTAAATGGTTAATCGACAAATACCCAGACATTTTACCTGTCGATATTAAAACAGGTACTACCCGTGGCTTTGGTTCGCGCCGTCATTATGATTTTTCAAGTGATAACTACTTTCGTGAAGCAATGCGTATCTCTACCGTTATTGCACAACGCTATGGTAAACATCCTGGCATCTGTGGCTGGCAAACGGACAACGAGATTGCTTGTCACGATACTACTCATAGTGGCTCATTGGTGGCTAAGTCAGCATTTCAACAGTGGTGCAAAGCCTATTATCACAACGATATTGAAAAGCTCAATACTGCCTGGGGTAATGTTTTCTGGTCGATGGAATATCAAGATTTTGAACAAATCGAATTACCTATTCTAGCGGTAACTGAAACCAATCCTGCTCATCAACTGGCTTACCGTCGTTTTAGTTCTGACCAAGTGGTGAAGTTTCATGATGCAATGGTTGAGATCATTCGTGCTCATGCGCCAAATCGTTTTGTAACCCATAACTTTATCCCGTTAGTCGATACTCAAGCCGATAACTTTGCATTAGCCAAAAACCTCGATTTTGTCAGTTACGACAATTACCCGCTCGGTCGTTCAGATATGTTTTTTAAACATATGCCAGCAGAACAATTTAAACCGTACATGCGTACCGGACACCCTGACTTTTCAAGTTACTCGTTTGACCAAAGCCGTGGTGTGAGTAATAAAAACTTTTGGGTAATGGAGCAGCAACCTGGTCCAGTAAATTGGGCGCATCACAACCCTCGTCCTGAAAAAGGCATGGTTAGACTGTGGTCATGGCAGGCGTTTGCCCATGGTGCAGACTGCGTGTGTTATTTCCGTTGGCGCCAAGTGCCATTTGCGCAAGAGCAAATGCATGCAGGCATTAAACGTAACGATAATTCGAAAGCTGCAGCTTGGGCTGAAGTTGAGCAAATGCGTGACGAGTTGGCCAAAGTCGATTTTACCATTAGCGATCCAGTACAAGCGAAAGTGGCTATCGTGACAGGTGCTAACAGTCAGTGGGTGACCGAGATTGAACGCCAAGGTGACAGTTACAATCATCAACGCGTTGAGTTTGCTTATTACTCGGCATTACGTCAGTTAGGGTTAGCTGTAGATTTTGTCTCTGTAGATCATGATTTGACACAGTATGCTTTAGTTGTCGCACCGTGTTTACCGATTGTGCCGCAAGCCTTTGTTGATAAATGTCAGCAAGCAAACGTACATTTGGTTATCGGTCCTCGCTCAGGTAGTAAAACGGATGAATTGTCATTAGTGCCTACGTTAGCACCGGGAGCATTCCAAGTTTTAGTTCCTGTAAGAGTATTATCAACTGAAACCATTCGTCCAGACTGCAGTGAAGTCTTGCATTTTAATGGGGTTGAGTTTGAAAGCCAGTGCTGGCGAGAGGAGCTAGAACTCGGCGATGGTGTTGATGTGGTGGCGACGTATCATGATGGTAGTCCTGCTGTGGCTCGTCATCAAAATACTAGCTATGTAGCGACATTGACCTGTGATGGATTTTTACTCGAGTACTTTAAAATGCTTGCAGTAGAGTTAGGATTAACCACATTAGCGTTACCTAAAGATATGCGTGTGGTTAAGCGTGGTCAGTATGCTTACTTGTTTAACTACGCCGGTTATTCGCAAACTGTACCAAGTGAGTTACAAGGGCAATACGTTTTAGGCAGTGCAAACCTTGCTGCTTACGATGTTGCTATCATTAAACTCGTATAGTGTAGCAACAAGTATATGTTAGTAAGATTATGGCCATCAATCTGGCCATAATCTTAGCTCACAAGCTGAATTGACTCTGTTGTTATCTCAGCTTGTTGCATCTTTTTCAACTCAATGTTTTTCCACACCTTGTCATGAAAGTAGAACACAACTGTATTAACGGCAGGTTCAAGCAGGGCAATGGTACCACCGATAATAATGCTACCGGTTAATAGGTAGGTAATCGTAAAAGCGACACTGAAGTGTAAAATGGCAAAGCTAATAGTCTTTTTCATGATGAATCCCCTGTTTGATTTATTTAAATGATAACAGTTATCATTATCAAGTAAAGAGGGTTAATTCGATTATTGCAAATGAAAATTTCGATTACGTTTATTATTTTTAATCTTGAAACAAATAAAGACCCTAAGTAGGGTCTTTCATATAGTTAATCACATGAATAAATGCAGTCTATAACATCAGGTGTTGAGATTAGTAATGCCAAGGAAAACGTGAAAAGTCTTGATCTCGTTTTTCTAAAAAGGCATCGCGACCTTCTTGAGCTTCTTCACTCGCATAGGCTAAGCGTGTTGCTTCACCAGCAAACAGTTGTTGGCCGACTAAACCATCATCAGCCATATTGAAGCCATATTTAAGCATACGCATTGCAGTGGGGGATTTAGAGTTAATCTCTTTGGCCCAAGCTAAGGCTTCAGTTTCTAGTTCGGCATGTGGAATGGCACGATTTACCATACCCATGTTAAATGCCTCTTCTGCAGAGTAATTAAACCCAAGAAAGAAGATTTCGCGGGCTCGCTTCTGACCAATCATCTTGGCTAAATAAGCACTGCCATATCCGGAGTCAAAGCTACCTACATCAGGATCGGTTTGCTTAAAAACAGCGTGTTCTTTTGACGCCAATGTTAAATCACAAACCACATGTAAACTATGTCCACCACCCACAGCCCAGCCAGGTACAACCGCAATGACCACTTTAGGCATGAAGCGGATCATTCGCTGCACTTCTAATATATGTAGGCGCCCCATTCGAGCTACATCAGGAGTACCTTCTTCAGCACCTTCATATTTATAGCCATCTTTACCACGAATACGCTGATCGCCGCCTGCGCAAAATGAGTATTGACCTTTTGCTGATGGTCCATTTCCTGTAATAAGTACACAACCTACATCGGACCATTGTCTAGCGTGGTCTAGAGCCATATAGAGTTCATCTACTGTTTTAGGACGAAATGAGTTAAGGCAATCAGGCCTGTTTATTGCGATACGCACCGTGCCTTGGGATTTTGCCCGGTGGTAAGTGATGTCTTCAAAATTGAATCCTTCGACAAGATTCCATAACTCAGGGTCAAAGATGTCAGATACTGATTCAGTTTGTGATGGTGTCATAAAAAAACCTAGCCCCTATTGCAGATATTACACAAAGGCTAGGCTTATTTGATACTTAGGTCAATTCGTTACCATAAAATCGTTAACGAGCACAAGTTATTAGATTTTATCGCAAATAAATTGCAAATTTTCTGTTGAAAAAACAGGGTGGCGAGCACTACTATGGCAGTATTCGATTTTAAACTCACTAATGGCTTCGTTACTGGTAAATACACCATCTAATTCACGAATTTCAATTGTCGATAAACGCTTATAAATTTCTTCTTTAACTTGTGGAATGTGCTTATCGATTTTAATGATTTTTGTACCCGTCATCGAATCAAGCTTTTTATCTGCCTTAGTAAACATCGTTTTAATGTCATTAATTGGCTTATCAAGCTTGTCTGTTTCTGTCGCGAAATAATAAATAATCCCCGCGATTATTGCTAATCCTATCCAGCCTCTCATCTTTTTATCCAATAATGTGTTATTACCTATATAATAAGCTAGTTATCGTTCAATATTAAAGCAGTAAGGCTGTAACATGACGACAGAATCCAACTCCAAGGACTTTTCCAAACAACAACGTATTCAAATCCATCAACCTGATGCTAGTAAAGCAGACAGCTTCAATCCGCGCAACCGTATTTACGTAAGAGCTGTCGATGGCTTATGGACAACCTTACGACGTTATATGGGTTGGATAGCCATGTTATTTTTCTTACTTCTGCCTTGGTTACCCTGGGGAGACCGTCAAGCCGTTTGGTTCAATCTTGCTGAGCAAAAATTTCACGTCTTTGGTTTAACTATTTGGCCACAAGATCTCACCTTGCTTGCGGCACTCTTTATGATCGCCGCATTTGGGCTGTTTTTCGTTACCACTTATCTCGGTCGAGTGTGGTGTGGCTATACTTGCCCACAAACCGTGTGGACCTTCATCTTTATCTGGTTTGAAGAAAAGTTTGAAGGCGCGCGTAATAAACGTATCAAGCTTGACCAAATGCCGTGGAGTGTCAATAAACTCTGGCGTAAAACAGCAAAACATACTTCTTGGTTATTAATATCACTATTAACAGCCACTACCTTTGTATCCTACTTTGTGCCAAGTCGTGAGCTTTATATTGACTTCTTTACCCTTAATGCTGGTGGCGGGATATATTTTTGGGTGGTTTTCTTCACTATTGCTACTTACGGTAATGCCGGATGGATGCGTGAGATCATGTGTATTCACATGTGTCCCTATGCCCGCTTCCAAGCTGCCATGTTTGATAAGAATACCTATATAGTAGGCTACGACACCCAACGCGGTGAAACACGTGGTCCTCGTACACGTAAACAAGATCCTAAAGAGATGGGTTTAGGCGACTGTATTGACTGTGACTTGTGTGTACAAGTGTGCCCAACTGGAATCGATATTCGTAATGGTCTGCAATATGAATGTATTAACTGTGGTGCTTGTATCGATGCATGCGATAACACAATGGAACGCATGGGATACGACAAAGGGTTAATCAGTTACACAACAGAAAACAAACTTGATGGTGTGCAAGAAAAGGTATTGCGACCTAAGTTAGTGGGTTACGGTGTGGTACTCACGGTGATGATATTAATATTCATATATGCCAGCGCAACGATTGCACCTGTGCGTATGGATGTCATTAGAGATAGAAACTCACTTTATCGAGAAAACAACCAAGGCAATACAGAGAATACCTTTACGATTAAAATTCTCAATAAAACAGAACAGCCGCAAGAATATGAGCTAAGCGTCGAAGGCTTGCCTAATGCCAGATGGATTGGCCCACAGCATGTATCGATAGAAGCGGGTGAAGTATTAACCTTACCAATTAGTATTGCTGTTGATCCTATTGAGTTGAAGAGAAGCATCACCAAAATCGATATCAAAATAACTGCGCAAATAGATGGCAGCCCAATAGAAATAAAACAGGAAACTCGATTCTTTGGTGATTAGAACTGAGTGAAATAGCCGAAAAAGGGACGGATAGTCCCTTTTTTGTTCTTTTCGATTGAAAAAACACCTCTCGGTCATGTTTTTGCAATATTTAGCCTATTTATGCTTGCACAAATAATTAAGCTCCCTATAATGCGCAACCACTGACACGGCATACGTCGCTGGCAGGTTGTAAGGTTCAAATTGAAGTTTACAACGGCGAAAAGAAAGTTTGAAAAAACACTTGACGCCAACCCGGGAAAGCGTAGAATACGCACCCCAAGCCAACGACCTAGCGTCAACGGCCGCTGAATGAAAAGTCGAAAGATGTTCATGTTAGCAACGTTCTTTAACAATCTAAACAAGAAATCTGTGTGGACATTC
>NZ_JBEOPL010000017.1:0-138323 GCF_040310065.1 Shewanella sp. TB7-MNA-CIBAN-0143 | reverse complement strand
TTGGGATATCGCCAAGCGGTAAGGCACTGGGTTTTGATCTCAGCATTCCAAGGTTCGAATCCTTGTATCCCAGCCATCTTTGGCAATGTAGCTCAGCTGGTTAGAGCACAGCACTCATAATGCTGGGGTCGCAGGTTCAAGTCCCGCCATTGCTACCATATTTACTGTGTAGAGTGAGTTGTACTTACGTTAGCTGGTAAAGCAAAGTTTACTCTGAAATAAAAAGAGTATACTCTAAGTTAAAATTTGATGCGGGAATGGTGGAATTGGTAGACACGCCAGATTTAGGTTCTGGTGCCGCGAGGTGTGAGAGTTCAAGTCTCTCTTTCCGTACCATCAAATTTTAGTCACAATTGTTCTTCATATCTGTTTAAAAAATACTATTGGGATATCGCCAAGCGGTAAGGCACTGGGTTTTGATCTCAGCATTCCAAGGTTCGAATCCTTGTATCCCAGCCAAATTCCAAAAAGCCCGTCTTATAGACGGGCTTTTTGCTATTCTTTTTCAGCAAAATATTTTCAGCAAAATGTTTTGAGCATATTGAAGCCTGTTGATGTTAATACTGCTCAAAGAAAATCACCCCTTAGCCTTATCCCATCTGCTATCAAGTTACTCTGAATAAGCAGATAATTAATACAATCGGTATTGTTTACCAATAGTATTTTCCTATCAACGCGATTGATTCTATCGGTTATCTATTTTACTTACTGTTGTTTAGACTTGTCTTATGCAGTGAATATTTTTAGAAAGGCTTATCATGAACGTCCTAACACCAACACCATTAACGAACCCTTATGAAGCATCACAACCCAAGATGGCACTGATTGCTGAAGGTGGTGGTCAGCGAGGGATATTCACTGCTGGTGTTTTAGATGCGTGGTTAGATAATGATTTTGATCCCTTTGATTTATTCATAGGCACATCTGCTGGTTCACAAAATCTCACGAGTTATTTATCTCGCCAAAAAGGCTATGCCAAGCGATTAATCCGTGGGTTATCACGACATAAGCGATTTTACCAACTGGGCCGAGGGTTAGTTGGCGGAAATGTTGTCGATTTGGACTGGTACTTTGATAAAACGACTCAAGGTAGTTTTGCCTTAGACTTTACCGCAGCAGCAAAATCTTTGGGACAACGCGAGTTACTGATCACCGCAACTAATTCACGCGACCGACAAGGTTATTTCTTACGCCCAAATGGTGATAATGACCACTGGCGCGAATTGCTTAAAGCCTCAAGTGCATTACCCTTTCTATATAAACAGGGGGTTAAACTTGCGCCCTGGTTAACCGCCAGTGCAGCTAATCAAGTTCATACCGACGATGATTACCCTCAAGCGGACTTTTATCTTGATGGTGGACTGGCTGCGCCGTTACCGGTTCGTGAAGCATATCGCCGTGGTGCGAGAAAAATAGTGGTAATTCGTACTGTTAATGCAGATTTTCATGCACAGTCTGCTTGGGTGCATAAATTAAAATCATGGATTTGTGTGTCAGGTTATTGTCCCAAAACCATAGATTACTTGGTTCAGCATGAACATGCTTACGAACAAGAGCTCGCGTTTATCGCCAATCCACCAGATGATGTCGAGATCATTCAAATTTTTGCTGATGATGATCTGCAAAGCAAATTGTTGGGTAGCACAGATATGGGCTTACGCCATGATTATCAAACCGGTATCACTGCGGGCAATACTTTTTTACACACTCAAAAGGCATTCTATTCTGCACATTCTCAGCATCCGCTAGAGTCGAATGCAGTCATGCAAAGCATGACTGCATAGATGAGTCTGGTTTTTGGGTTTGGAAGCGGACGATGAGATGATGCTATTGATTCAATCAATAAATGCACTTATGAGTTGAATGCTTGAAGGTTGTAGAATGATTTGACGGATAATGTTAGACATCTGCCATTCAATAATGACGAACATCTGGTAATGGTGGTTCGGCTTATTTCTCAAGTAACTTATATAAAGTATTTTTGCGAGGTTTAACCAAACAAAAACGCACTCGTAAGAGTGCGTTTAGTTGTTTCACTCACTAAAGATGATTAGTGGCGGAACATCGCAGAGATTGACTCTTCGTTGCTAACGCGACGAATCGCTTCAGCTAATACTGCAGACATCGTTAGCTGGGTCACTTTAGCCACTTTCAGCATTTCAGGGCTTAATGGCACCGTGTCTGTCACGATAACTTCATCGATAACAGAATTAGCAATATTTTCAGCAGCATTGCCTGAGAATACCGGATGAGTAGCATAAGCGAACACGCGGTTAGCGCCATGTTCTTTTAATGCTTCAGCAGCTTTACATAAGGTGCCACCCGTGTCGATCATGTCATCAACGATGATGCAATCACGGCCTTGAACATCACCAATAATATGCATTACTTGGGCAACGTTAGCTTGTGGACGACGCTTATCGATAATCGCAAGGTCAGAATCATCTAATAGCTTGGCAACTGCACGAGCACGAACTACACCGCCAATATCAGGAGACACAACAACAGGATTTTCTAATTTCTTTGCCAACATGTCTTCAAGTAACACAGGGCTACCGAACACGTTATCAACAGGGACATCAAAGAAACCTTGAATTTGCTCAGCATGTAAGTCACAAGTCAATACGCGGTCAACACCCACGCTTGACAAGAAATCTGCAACAACTTTTGCGGTAATGGGTACACGTGCACTGCGTACACGGCGGTCTTGACGAGCATAACCAAAGTACGGAATAACGGCAGTAATACGACCCGCTGATGCACGACGTAGCGCGTCAACCATTACAATAAGCTCCATGAGATTATCGTTAGTTGGTGCGCAAGTAGATTGGATGATGAACACATCCGCACCACGTACATTCTCGTTTATTTGAACACTGATTTCACCGTCGCTGAAACGGCCTACAACTGCGTCGCCAAGTTTGCAAAATAAACGGTCGGCTATCTTGGCGGCTAGATTTGGGGTAGCGTTACCAGCAAAGAGCTTGATGTCGGGCACTTTATGAACCTCAGGTGTTTGCTTTACGATTAAAGGCTAGATCAATTTTACGTGTTGTCACTCAAAACTGACCCAGAAGAAATAATGTTGTTAGAGCTGCTCAAGTCGTATTTGTAATGGCGACTTGTTCATCCCTTTTGCGACAAAACCTCGCATATCAGCCGGTAATTTGGCTAAAGCGTCAAGGGCTTGTTGCGAATGTGTAAATTCCCCGAACACGCATGCACCTGTTCCGGTCATTCTCGACGGCGCATATTCTACCAGCCAGCTTAAGGCATTGGCAACTTGAGGGTGCTTAGTTGTGACCAGTTTCTGACAATCATTACTCCATTGTTGAGTCATTAAACTACTCATATCCAATTTTGGTGTGTTACGTGGCAAATCAGGATGTTGAAAAACATCTTGGGTTGACACATGTACATCAGGGACAATAACTAAATACCATGACTCGGGTGGTTGTACTGTGATTAACTTCTCACCTACACCTTCGGCAAACGCAGATAAACCATTAATAAAAACAGGGACATCCGCACCAAGCGTTAAGCCAATTTCAGCCAGTTTACTGGGTGAAACATTGGTTTTCCATAAGGCATTTAGCGCCACTAATGTGGTTGCCGCATCAGATGAACCGCCGCCTAAACCACCACCCATAGGCAACAATTTTTCTAACCAAATATGCGCACCGCCTTGATATTGGGCGTAACGCTTAAGTGATTTTGCGGCCTTAAGAATTAAGTTATCGCTGTTAGCGACAGAATCGGACATCGTAGAATGGAGAATTAAATCTGGTGTGTCTGTGATATGAAAATCAAGGTAGTCACAATGGTCAATAAATTGAAATAGTGTTTGTAATTCGTGATAGCCATCGGCTCGTTGACCAGTTACATGTAAAAATAAATTCAGTTTTGCAGGAGCAGGCCAACTTTTGGATACCGCTGATTTGCGTGATTTCGTCGATGTCATGTTTTGTTCACTACCTTGTTGATTAGCCAGCACTGAATATTTAACGTTATTTAGTTTTGGCTGCTACCGCTGTCCATTGATTAGTTTGAATTTTTATTTGTACATTTTCACGCTCAACCTTCAACAACCTAGGCACAAGCGCGCCGCTTTGTTGTTGCCAACCGAGAAAACTGACTACCCAATTGGCTTCAGAGTCGTGACTGATTAATTGTTTAATTGTGCCGTCAGGATTATAGCTGACAATGTTATCATTGCTGCCAATTTGGCCGGTAATCCATAAAGGAAGGCTATCAAGCGGGATTGACCATCCGCTAATACCTGTCAGTAAATCTTGTGCATTACTGTCACGATAGGTTTTGCCGTCAACTTCAAGTGTCGCCATACCTTGATTTGTCTTAAGGGTTAATACTGTAGTACCTAATACCGTTGTTAGGCGTAAATCATTTGCTTTAGGTTGATGTAGCCAATACAAATTGGTGCTGAATTTGTCTTGCGATGTCTTGACGGCAATTTTGCCTTGAAGTTCCCATGCTTTGGCTCGAGCTGCGTTGGTCACATCGATAGGGGTGAAATCATCAGATGGAGTGACACTACAACCGGCTAAGACAAGCAACACGGTAATGAGAGCTGTATGAAATAAAGATGCAGATAAACGCAATGGATTGCCTAGCGGTTGCTTAAGATGATCTTATGATACTGGGCTTAAGCCATTATGTAAAAATGCTTTTGCCAAAATTAATGTGATATTAATGTAATGGTTTGCACAATAGATATGTGATCAATAAATAAAAATTTAGACATTTATTCGGTTTTGTTAAGCCAATTGTGTTTTTAGTTGGTCCAATTCAGTAGAATAGCCTAATTAACGTCACCGAAAAGAACTTGATACCGTCTAATGAGCCTAGTAATAATCGGGATAAACCATAAAACCGCCACGGTAGATTTGCGTGAAAAAGTCGCTTTCTCTCCAGACCGCATTCATGATGCCATGAAAAGCTTGGCCAGTCGCACCCGCACGGGTGAGGCTGTTATTGTGTCTACCTGTAACCGAACTGAGCTATATTGCAATAATGCTGAAAAGGAAGACATTATTGAATGGTTAGAAGATTATCATGGTTTAGAACATAGCGATTTAATGCCGTGTATCTACGCCTATGAAGAACAAGTTGCTGTCAAACATTTAATGCGGGTAGCGTCAGGTTTAGATTCTCTGGTGCTAGGCGAACCGCAAATTTTGGGACAGGTCAAACAAGCGTTTGTGAAAGCCAAAGAAGCAGGCACTATTGCATTAACCATCGATCGTTTATTTCAAAATACTTTCTCTGTGGCTAAAAAAGTGCGTACTGACACTGAAATCGGTGCCGCCGCGGTTTCTGTTGCCTTTGCCGCTGTCAGCATGGCCAAACATATTTTCTCATCGTTGAGCACCACTAAGGTGTTACTCATTGGTGCTGGAGAAACCATTGAATTAGTCGCTAAGCACCTTAAAGATAATGGTGTTGCTTCTATGGTGGTGGCAAATCGCACGATTGAACGTGCTCAAGCCATGTGTGAAGAGTTTAATGCGACCGCAATTACCTTAGAACAAATACCAGACTTTCTCGCTAAAGCCGATATCGTGATATCCTCTACCGCCAGCCCTTTGCCTATTTTAGGTAAAGGTATGGTCGAAAAAGCGCTAAAACAGCGTCGTCACCAACCTATGTTGTTGGTGGATATTGCAGTTCCAAGAGATATTGAAGCAGAAGTCGGTGAGTTAGACGACGCATTCCTTTATACTGTAGACGATCTGCATAGCATAATTGAACAGAACATGGCTTCACGTAAAGAAGCCGCCGAGCAAGCAGAATTAATTACTGAAGATCAATCACACTTATTTATGGAGTGGATTAGGTCTTTAGAGTCAGTCGACAGTATTCGCGAATATCGCAGCCAGAGCTTGGCTATTAAAGATGAATTAGTTGAACGTGCCTTGAATAAATTATCTCAAGGCAGTGATAGTGAACAAGTGATACTTGAGTTAGCTAACAGGCTGACCAATCGTTTGATACATTCACCTACACAAGCGCTCACTTCAGCAAGCCGCCAAGGTGATTTGAATACGTTAGGCCAATTAAGAACTGCGCTTGGTTTAGATAAAAACTAAGGTTAGCGAGCTAAATGAAAGAATCCGTTATCCGCAAGCTTGAAGGCTTGCTCGAACGTAATGAAGAAGTATTAGCGTTACTTAGTGATGCTACCGTGATTTCGGATCAAGACCGTTTTCGTGGATTATCAAAAGAATATTCTCAACTTGAAGATGTTGTGAGTAGCTTTAAGGCATTTCAACAAGCTCAAAAAGATTTCGACTACGCCAAAGAGATGCTTGAAGAAGACGATCTTGAAATGCGCGAAATGGCGCAAGATGAGTATAAGCAGTCAAAGCAAGTGCTAGAAAAGCTTGAAGATGAATTACAAGTTTTACTATTGCCAACAGACCCTAACGATGACACCAACGCGTTTCTTGAAATTCGCGCCGGTGCTGGTGGTGATGAAGCGGCTATTTTTGCTGGCGACTTATACCGTATGTATTCACGTTACTGTGAAGCCAACCGTTGGCAAATGGAAGTGATGAATGTCAACGAAGGCGAGCATGGCGGCTTTAAAGAAATCATTGTTAAAATCAGTGGTGACGGTGCTTACGGCAAATTAAAGTTTGAGTCAGGCGGACATCGCGTTCAACGTGTGCCTGAAACCGAATCTCAAGGCCGTGTGCATACTTCTGCTTGTACTGTTGTGGTATTGCATGAAGTACCAGAGGCTGAAGCGATTTCGATTAATGCAGCAGACTTAAAAGTGGATACATTCCGCGCTTCTGGTGCGGGTGGTCAGCACGTTAACAAAACCGATTCTGCTATTCGTATTACCCATATTCCATCTGGCATTATTGTTGAGTGTCAGGATCAGCGCTCACAACATAAAAACCGTGCGCAAGCGATGAGTGTATTGGCCGCGCGTATTCAAGCGGTTGAAGATGAAAAAAGACGTAGCGCTGAAGAAACAACCCGCCGTAGTTTAGTGGCCAGTGGTGATCGTTCTGAACGTATTAGAACGTACAATTACCCACAAGGTCGCGTAAGTGATCATCGTATCAACTTAACGCTATATCGCTTGAATGAAGTCATGGAAGGCGATTTAAATGTCTTGCTTGATCCTATCATGCTAGAACATCAAGCAGACATGCTTGCAGCGTTAGCTGACGATTAAGGAGTGCTCTTGACTCAGTCTTCGTATTCAACAATTGCTGAAGCCCTACAATGGGCTTATTCACAATTAGCTGCAACCTCTGAATCTGCACATGTAGATGCAGAGGCATTGCTATTGCATTGTATGAATAAAAATCGCAGTTTTTTATACACTTGGCCTGAGCGTCAGCTGACCAGTGAGCAATTTAAAGCTTATAGTCAGATGATTACTAAGCGTCAAAGTGGCACTCCGGTTGCGCATATTATTGGTGAGCGAGAGTTTTGGTCATTACCCTTCATTGTTAACGACTCCACCCTTATTCCACGACCTGATACTGAAATTTTAGTAGAGACGGCACTGAACTTATCTGTGCGTCACAATGCCAAAGTATTGGATTTAGGTACCGGAACGGGGGCCATTGCATTGGCTCTAGCGTCTGAGCGGCCAAAATGGCGAATTACTGCCATTGATAATGTGCCTGAGGCTGTCGAGCTTGCTAAAGCTAATCGCGGTAATCTTAATTTAACCGAAGTCGAAATTATCCAGTCGGACTGGTTTTCAGCGGTAGAGCAGCGCGATTTTGATTTAATTGTGTCTAATCCTCCTTACATTGATGAGGCCGATGAGCATCTTCATTTAGGCGATGTTCGCTTTGAACCGCAAAGTGCACTCACCGCAGGCAATGAAGGTTATGCTGATTTGTATTACATTGCAGAGCAAGCACGGGCTCATTTACTTCCCGGTGGTTACTTATTGCTTGAGCATGGCTATGAGCAGGCAATCAAAGTTCGTGAAAAACTGATTGAGCTGGGTTATCAAAATGTCGCCACAGTGCGAGACTTTGGCAGCAATGATCGATGTACGCTAGGACAATGGGCTGATTGATAATCCTGTCTTACTCGGCGTTTCCCTTCTAAGTAAATAACACTCATCGTGATATTGGTATGTGGCTGGTTGATAGAGTAGACTAGCCACCTTTTATTTTGACCTTTTTAATGAGACTTAATTAATGGAAACATTTTACAGTTTATATCCAGCGGTAAAGCATACTCACATGATGCTAGTTGCCATGAGTGTGATCTTTTTTATCGTGCGTTTTGTTTTGCATTTACGTCAGTCTCCTATTATGGAAAAAAAGTTTGTTAAAGTGGCGCCACATGTTATTGATACCTTTTTATTACTATCAGGCTTCACTCTTTGCTTTATGATCAAACAATATCCTTTTGTTGATCCATGGATGACAGAAAAAATCATCTGTGTTGCGGCATACATTGCTTTAGGCATCATGGCACTTAAATCTAACCGTAATAAACTGTTTAAGTTTTTTGCTTTTATCGGTGCAATAGGTTGGGTAGTGTTAGCGGCCAAACTGGCTCATTTTAAACAAGTCGTATTCATGGGTTAATTGGTTTTTAATGGCAAAATATCATCTTGATGATGCAGTTTCGATACCTGAAACTGCATTTGAACTCTCTGAACATCTTGGCTTTTCAACCTCTAAACCTGCTATGTGGGCATGGTATGAAATGGCTGGTTCGGTATTGAGTCACTATGTTGTTGACCAACAAGCACGGCTTGAAGGTCTGTTTAAGTGGTTTTACAATGATTTAGGCTTTTGTGCTCGCGATGACTATTTTAGTGTTGAGGCGGCAGATTTAAGCTATTGCGTGTTAAAGCGTCAAGGTAACAGCACCACGTTATCAATATTACTCATTTTATTGGCTAAGCAACTCGACTTAACACTCGAGGCGGTTTTATTACCCGGTAATACGGTATTAAAAAGCCAAGTGAATGATGTTATTAGATATCATGATCCGCTTACAGGTGAAGAGCTTAGCCGTCATCAGTTGCATGCATTTGTACGCGGTGAATTGGGTAATGCGGCTAAATTAAAGCCGAGTCATCTAAAAACAGCTACGCTAAAACGATTAATTAGCCGCATGTTACATGAGCTAAAAGCGGGTTGTATTGTCAGTCATAAATTTGAACAGGCAATGGAATGCTGTAATTTATTATTACAATGGCATCCAGATGATGTACATCTTAATCGCGAGCGAGCGTTTATTGCGCAGCAATTAGGTTGCATTAAAGTGGCCATGTCTGATTTACAACACTTCATTGATTTGAGTCCTCATGATCCGGTGATTGAGCTGGTTAAGATTCAATTAAAGGAACTCAGTCAACATATGCAGGTTTATCATTAATGATGTGATATTACCTGCCGAACAGGCTGCTTTGGGTTAACTCAAAGTGGCTTTAGTTCGCAAGTCGGGCGCCAGCAAGCTCAGTTTTAAAAGCTCTGCTGCGAAATCATGCGATTTTAATCACCATTGATTTTCGCAATAACAATCACAATAACAACAAAAAATATAATGTATTTGTAAGGGAGAACACTGCATGACAACGTCAGCAATGGTGAGCAATGATGCCACCGCACTGGGTATACTCGCCGTTATTTTAGGTTTTGTTTTTTACACTAGTTCATCTACCCATCCGTTTTGGCAAAAATTCTATAAATACATCCCAGCATTACTACTGTGCTATTTCTTACCTTCATTATTAAACACTTTTGGCGTGATCGATGGTCATGCGTCACAACTGTATTTTGTTGCTTCGCGGTATTTATTGCCTGCGTGTTTAGTGTTATTGATTTTAAGTGTCGATTTAAAAGCCATCCTGAGTTTAGGCCCTAAAGCGGTGATAATGTTTTTAACCGGCACGCTGGGTATTGTTATTGGCGGACCGATTGCGCTATTAAGCGTATCAATGATAGATCCATCACTACTAGGTGGTAATGGTCCAGATGCCGTATGGCGCGGCATGACAACCTTAGCGGGAAGTTGGATTGGTGGTGGTGCAAACCAAGCCGCGATGAAAGAGATTTATTCGGTCGGTGGTGAGATATTCTCGGTAATGGTTACGGTAGATGTCATCGTGGCCAATATCTGGATGGCAGTACTGCTGTTTATGGCATCAAAAGCTAAAGAGATTGATGCCAGAACGGGTGCAGACACCACGGCAATTGAAGCACTAAAAGAGAAAGTAGAAAAGTACCACGCCGAGAATTCACGTATTCCATCACTTCGCGACATCATGTTAATTGTGGCTGTTGGGTTTGGGGTGACAGGTTTTGCCCATTTTGCGGCAGATTTCTTGGGGCCATTCTTTGAAGCCAACTATCCGTGGACCGAAGATTACAGTTTAACCTCTAAATTCTTCTGGTTAGTGGTAATTGTGACTACTATTGGCTTAGGACTTTCATTTAGCCCTGTGCGTCATCTTGAAGCCTCTGGCGCATCTAAAATCGCCTCGGCATTTTTATACATTCTCGTTGCAACCATAGGTTTGCATATGGATGTGTCTAAAGTCATGGATACGCCTATTTATTTCTTAATCGGTATCGTGTGGATGTTAGTGCATGCAGGATTAATGTTATTGGTTGCTAAACTCATTAAAGCGCCATTGTTTTATATGGCAGTGGGCAGCCAGGCAAACGTGGGCGGAGCTGCATCGGCGCCAGTGGTGGCTGCTGCGTTCCATCCAGCATTAGCACCTGTAGGGGTGTTGTTGGCAGTATTCGGTTATGCATTAGGTACTTACATGGCATGGCTATGTGGTCAGTTATTACAAATTGTTGCAGCGTAATGCGCTAAGAGGATCAAATGGATCAAAAAATTATTCAGTTATCTAATAACGTTCAAGTCGCTAACGATAAGCCGTTCGTGTTATTTGGTGGTATGAATGTGCTTGAGTCGCGCGATTTAGCAATGTCGATTGCCGAGCATTATGTGGAAGTGACCCAAAAGCTTGGCATTCCATATGTGTTTAAAGCGTCTTTTGATAAAGCCAATCGTTCATCGGTTAACTCATACCGTGGCCCTGGTATGGAAGAAGGTTTACGTATTTTTGAAGAAATAAAATCAACCTTTAACGTACCGATGATAACCGATGTGCATGAAATTCATCAGTGTGCGCCAGTTGCAGAAGTTGTCGATATTATTCAGTTGCCTGCATTTTTAGCACGCCAAACTGATCTTGTAGTGGCAATGGCGAAAACCGGTGCAGTGATCAATGTGAAAAAACCGCAGTTTCTAGCGCCACACGAAATGCGTCACATCATTACCAAGTTTAACGAAGCCGGTAATGACAATATTATTTTATGTGAACGTGGCAGTAGTTTTGGTTACAACAACCTCGTTGTAGACATGCTAGGCATGGACGAAATGAAACAAACCGGTTATCCGGTAATATTTGATGCCACTCATGCACTACAACGTCCTGGTGGACGAGCCGATTCTGCTGGTGGACGTCGTGCACAAGCAACCGAGCTTGCTCGTAGTGGTATGGCATTAGGTTTAGCGGGTCTATTTATCGAAGCCCATCCCGATCCTGATAATGCAAAATGCGATGGCCCATGTGCGCTACCACTGCATCTATTAGAGAAATACCTAACCCAGATGAAAGCGGTTGATGAATTGGTTAAATCTTTTGAGTTTATTGATACCAGCAAGTAAGCCATCAATGACATTGAAAGACTGAAACAGCGGTAAGTTGATTTTTAATCAATTAGGCATTTAATCAGTGTCTTTTAATGGTCGTAAACAGTAATCTAATTTCCCTTGTATAAGCCCTGACTTTTTACCGAGTTTCAGGGCTTTTTTATGTAATGAGCAATAGTTAATTATGTGGATCATGTTTACCTTCCTCGCTGCGTTTATGCAGGCGTGGCGCAATGCATTTCAAAGCAAACTCAGTAAAGAAGTCAGTGTTGCAGGTGTTACCTTGGCTCGATTCATTTGGGCCGGCCCTATTGCTGCGTGTTATCTGTATGGTTTACATCAATATCAACCAAGTGCATTACCTGAGTTTACAGGGACATTTTGGGGCTTTGTCATTGGTGCATCATCGATGCAAATTCTAGCAACAGGCTTGATGGTTAAACTGTTTAAAATGCAAAACTTTGCCATTGGTGCCGGGCTGGCTAAAAGTGAAGCATTAGTCGCTGCAATACTTGGGGTGCTATTTTTCGGCACTCAATTATCTCTATTAGGCTGGATAGGCGTTGTTATTGGCGGCTTAGCAATAATGTTGTTAAGCAGCAAACAAGGTTTTAAACAGCTCTCAGTTAAAACAGTCTTGTTAGGGCTTGCGTGTGGCAGTGCTTTTGCGTTGACTTCCCTATGGGTGCGCGAAGCAAGTTTAACCCTACAAGGGCCGTTTACGCATCGTGCTGCATGGGTATTACTGTGGGTTATTGGCTTACAAACCATCGTGCTAATAGGCTATTTGCTGGCAAAAGATAAATCGACTTTAGCGGCGTTGTGGCAACGACCCACATTAACTTTATCAATTAGTATCACCAGTTGTATCGGTTCAATTGGTTGGTTCAGTGCAATGTCTTTGCAGGCTGTGCCTTATGTTAAAACACTCGGCCAGATTGAGGTGTTTTTTACCTTGATGATCGCTGTTTTTTGGCTTAAAGATAAAGTTAAAATTAACGATGTAGCGGGTTTGATTTTAATCGCGATAGCAGCTGTTTTGGTCATGCGGAGCTAAATCCAGTAGCGAATAGTTATCAGTCTAAATATTTTGATTTGGGCTGACTTACCCGATGATTTAAATTGAGTTGAGGCGAGTGATAGCATCGCATTCAAGATTTACTCAATTGCAAAACCTTGTCGACGAGATATTGATTATTGGGCACATTAAGATGAAGCGCCTTGGCTTGCTGGCAAATGTAGCCATTTATCTCGTTAATTTCAGTCGGTCTGCTGTGGGCGACATCTTGATACATAGATGAGAAGTTTGCCGAGGTTAACTCAATCACCTGATAAACCCGCACTTTGACAGCCGCCTTATCTAATATGATGCCATCATATTTAGCCACTTCTACTAGCTCATCGATAATGGCACTGATCTGTGATTGATATTCTGTTGCTGCCAATTGACCATTAGCACATTGATTTAACACAGTTAACGGGTTTATTACTGCATTAATGGCCAGCTTTTGCCACAAGACTGGTAATACAGGTTGATGCCACTCAATCGGTTGGTTGTCACTATGTAGACGAGTTAAGCATGTCTTTAATGCTGCCGACATAACAGAGCCACAATAATGACCTAGCTGAGTCACACCCAAACCACTGTACTTCACCTGCCACTGGCTTAACTTCAACGCCGCTTGTGAAGTGGTGCCTAAGGTTAAGCCCATATCCTTATAACGCATAAGGGCTGCAGCAACAGGTAAGTGCGGCCCTAAACCATTATGCAGTAATACAATATGGCATTGAGGCGACAGTTTCGGTAATAAAGGTAAAAGCGCTTGCTCGACTTGATAGGCTTTAACACACACAAACAGTAATTCAACTCGCGCTAAGCGGTTATCATCTGTTCCCAATATAGTCGCTAAGGCTTCATGGGTGTGTTGGGTGTGGTCAATAAAACGCAATTGTTGATGGCGAGTCTGCTTATCTCTGCCAATCAACATCACCTCGTTTACTTGAGTTTCTTGGGTATTAACACTCAATTTATGATACATCAATTGCCCAATCGCACCTGCACCTAAAACGGCAATAAGAGCATTATTGTCGTGTGTGGATGACGCTGGCAACGCTGATGTTCTTACCATGAGGTATTAACGATTCGCTTTTAATTTACGGTACTTATTGATAGAAAAGTGCAATAAGTAAAATAATGCAATCCCGACAAAATCGGCAATTACATCGGCAGCTGATGCACTGCGATAAGGTAAGCGAGATTGAATCAATTCAATTAACACTGCATAGGCAGCCAAAGAGGTACACAAAAAATACCAACGCGGTTTAAAAGCGTAATGTGCTAGATATGAAAGGGCTAAAAAACTGCCTAAATGGCCCACTTTATCCATATGGGCGAACGTTTGCGGGTAACTTGGTTTTGAAAAAACAAGATAGCTAGTCACTATCACAGCAACAACTAACGCAAGTTTAAAAATGTTTTTATAAGTGATCACGAGCGTAACATCAGCCTTGTGAAATGAGAATATCGCTAATAATAAGAAACCTGTTTAAAATTGTCACTAATTAACCTCTATAGAAAGTAACAATTGTTCAAAATGGGCCGTTTTTACTATCGATAATGACAAACCCATAGTCGTAAAACTCAATAGAATGGGCGTTTTAACTACATTATCATTTAAAATAGCTGGTTAATGATATTTTGTTAATCAATGGGATATTAGCGCACGATAATCGGTTTAATAGAGCCTAAGTGTACTCCACTATCCTGTTAATGACTCCTAGTGTAAAATAGCCGTATATAAATGTGATGAATCAAAGAGGAAAGCAACATGCCATCTATGGATATTGTGTCGGAAGTTGATGAAGAAGAATTACGTAACGCGGTAGAAAACTCTCGCCGTGAAGTGGCTAGCCGATTTGATTTACGTGGTAAAGAAATTGAAATTGAATACAAAGACAACGTTGTCACGCTAAAAGCGGAAGATGATTTTATTTGTAAGCAGCTCGTTGATATTTTGCGTATTCAGTTGAGTAAACGCAACGTCGATCCGTCGTCAATGGAAGTCGATGATAAAGCGGTTCACAGTGGCAAAACCTTCAGTTTAAAAGTTAATTTTAAGCAAGGTATCGATTCACTGATTGCTAAAAAGCTAGTTAAAGCCATCAAAGACAGCAAGCTTAAAGTGCAAGCCGCTATTCAAGGCGACTCAGTACGCATCACTGGCAAAAAGCGCGATGACCTACAAGCGGTCATGCGTCTAGCCAAAGAATCAGAACTCGGACAACCATTCCAGTTCGACAACTTCAGAGACTAATCCTGAAGTGATAAATTCTGCACAGGCAAGTGCGCAGAGATAAAAAAGCCGATAAGGGAAACCCTATCGGCTTTTTTATATTTCATTGATTATTGGAATTAACATAACAGCTAAAAGATAAAAAGTTAGATCTCGGCTCATAAGCATTACCGGGATGACGTAAAAAGAGTAATACAGTTGCTATAGTGGTGGTTTACCAACATCAGTCGACACATCGATAGATCCCTCTGTTGATGCCGCATTGGAAATAATCACTTGGTTTTGCGATCGATTCACCAACACCACTAATAGCAACACCGGAAAGCCAATCAAACTCGCTGCAATAAAGAAATTGATGTAACCAAAAGCATCAACATACAAGCCCGAAAATCCTGCGATAAATTTAGGAAATAGTAACATTATCGAAGACAATAACGCATATTGTGTCGCGCTATAACCACTGCTGGTTAAACTGGACAAATAAGCGATAAACGCCGCGGTCGCGATACCTGCACTAAAATTATCTACCGATATGGCCAAGGTTAAAAATGGCACGTTGTAGCCAATATACGCTTGCCAAGCAAACAACAGGTTAGTGACCGCGACTAACAAGGCACCTAAGAATAGAATTTTCATGGTGCCATAACGCATAAGCAACACACCACCAAAAGCGGCGCCGACTAAGGTCATGATCAAACCATAGACTTTACTGATAAAAGCGATTTCTTCTTTGCTAAACCCGATATCAACATAAAACACATTTGCCATAATACCCATGACAATATCGGAAATGCGATAGCACGAGATTAACAACAAAATCAGAATCGCACTTTTGCCATAACGCTTAAAAAAGTCAATAAAAGGCAATACGCTTGCGCTGTATAACCAGGCTAATGCCCCAGCGACTTTAGCAGGGTATTTGGCAGCAAACTCGGCTCTTAATAGGCGTTCTTTATCGTCAGCCTGTTTGGTATCGACCTGCGGTTCTTTGGCACATAACGTGGTAATGATACCAATGCCCATTAACATCGCCATGGCAAAGTAAGCTGTTTGCCAAGCTTCTAAGTTGTAAGCATCATCGCCAGGAGACACCCAAGCTGCAATGGTTAATGCGCCTGCTGTGGCAATGATCATCGCACTGCGATAACCGACTTGGTACGCTGCAGCAAGCGCTGCTTGCATTTTTTCAGGGGCGGATTCAATCCGAAAAGCATCAATGACAATGTCTTGGGTGGCGGAGGCAAATGCCAAAAGTAGGGCGCATAAGGCCAAACGTTCAAGATTGACCACTGGATCGCTAACAGACATACCGAGTATGGCGCCGACTAAGCACAGTTGTGCGAACAGCATCCATCCGCGTCGTCGTCCTAAAAAACGGGTAAAAAAGGGCAATGACATACGATCGACTAATGGCGACCACGCCCATTTAAATGCATACGTTAGTGCTATCCAGCTAAAATAACCAATCGCCGCTCTGTCGATGCCAGCTTCACGTAACCAAAAACTTAAGGTCGAAAAGACTAACATTAATGGTAAGCCGGCAGAAAACCCCAGCAAGAGTAAAATAAATACTCGTTTGTGGTAGTAAACCGATAACGCTTCACGGGTACGAGACAAGAAAACCGACATAAGACAACTGGATAAAGGAGAATGGCTCTAGCTTATGTTGCAAGGGGTTTAGGTTCAAGCCATTCTAAAAGATTATTCAGTCAGTTTGAGGTTAAATTAGCATTCAGAGCAGATTTAAGATAATCGCCTTAAGGTCTGATACCAATACAACTTTGTGGCACATTGCCGCCAATATTAATGTAGTCGCAACATTCATGAACTTGCTGGCGTAAGTATTGATTGCCTTTAATTGCCCAACCAGACCAATGATCGAAGCAATACAATAAGTGCCAAAACACTTTCTCGGTATCGCTAGGTTGTTCGGCTAATTGGATGGGATTATTTGATATAAATTGCCACTCTTCCAGCACATCCCACATATAGATCTGTATCTCTTTGTAATCTAATTGATTATTTAAAAAGGCTTTACCAAAATAGGCAAGTTGTGGTGCTTTGGTTTCAATAAAATCATTAGCCGTCATCATAATTGCGTCCTTGAATATTCGAAATGCGGTTGCGAAGAATTGCGCAGCTAACTTGGTGAATGGGTCAAATAGAGTATAGACGTTAATTTAGCTGTCGATAGTCAAAAGCTCAAAAAAGTGTCGATTCAGTCATTCAATAGTGCTATTTAGTTGATTTATCAGCTAGTAAAAATGTATAGGGTAACAATTTATGGCGTTACAATATTGAGCAAGTTTGGACCAATTAATCGAGCTAAAACTGGTTGAGATAATATTGACCGAGATAAGACTGGCCAATATGACATTGTTGGAAACAACATAAATGCCGATGGCATGCATTAACATGACCATCGGTAGGTATAGGCGATTAGTGGGATATTAGCGAGGCAGTAGAGTCGCTTTTTTCAACATGACAGTATTAACCGGAAAATCGGGCCAATTTAGGGTGGTGTTATGTTCAGTTGGTACCAATGAAATGGCTTCTAATACATCCATCCCCTGAGTCACTTCACCAAAAACGGTATAGCCCCAACGACGTTTAGAAGGGTCTAATTTTTTATTGTCACCTAGGTTGAAGTAAAACTGACGTGTTGCTGAATGAGGATCGTTATCTCGAGCCATGGCAATTGTGCCAAGGGAGTTTGATAAACCATTACCTGACTCATTTACAACAGGCTCTAGCGAAGGGCGTTCTTCTAATTTAGTGGTTAACCCGCCACCTTGCACTACAAATTCGGCAATCACACGATGAAAAATAGTATTGTCATATTCGCCTTTAACCACATAGGTTAAAAAGTTATCTACGGTAAGCGGTGCACGAGTGCGATCTAACTCAACCACTATTTTCCCCATAGATGTGTCCAACTCTACTTGCGGATATAAAGTGTCTTTTTGAATGTCGACCGCAGCGTTGGAACTTAAGCTGGTCAATAACAGTAGGCAAGTGGATAACCATTTCAACATAATGTGACGTCCTTTTTTATTGGCATCTCTCGATGCCAATACCTGATAAAGCGGGTTGGATTAACGTTGAATAAATTGGTGTAACTCTTCATCGTTAAGAATTTCAGTGGTGAGCTTATCAACGAGTTTGGTGATATCTAATTCAAGAGTGGCAAAATCTGGGCTTAACGGGCCTTTTAAATAGCCATTAGCGTTATAGGATTTGGTGAACTCTTGTTGTGAGTTTTTAGCCAATACATTGATAACTAAACGTGTTTTTGATTCGTAACTGAACGTGGTATCCGTGACGTCAGCTAACAAGTAATTTAGCTGAAACTGCACTGAATTGCGTGCGGCAGGGTCAATAACATAACCGGCTTTGTTCATGCCATTACGGAACAGTGTATCCAACTGTTGACGGATGGGCTCACTGGCGCTGACTAATCTTGGTGATTTGCCTTCTTCATTAAAGCGCACCACAAAGCTTGCTTCGCGAGTATCGATGGTGTCGACCAGTACAGGGAAATCGACTTCAGTTTGTAACTGAATCGGACCCAGCGTGGGATTAAGACCAACATGAGTCGGTTCATAACTTGCGCAAGCCGACAACAATAATGTGGACAGTAAAATAGGGATCAATAACTTCATGAGACAACAATAACCAGTAAAAGGTAGATAAATGATACCAGAATTTGTCTGGGTTTCCAGTATCGCTAAGGTTATGTTGTTATAAAGAGAACTAGAGTGATGCCCATTACAAGTTATGCAGGCGTCATCACTTATTAATATCTGGTTTTAACGTCATTTTAACGTCATTTTAATGGGATTATACGGCAACCATATACTTGGTTATTGACATTAATGACTGATCAATTCAGGTTAGTGATATGTAACTTAAGTTTGATAAACAACATGATGTAGGTAATGTAATGCAACATAAACAGCCGCAATTGGCTCCTGATAAATTGATTAATGTCAACGGCCAGCCTGTGTTTGGCATATTTGATGGGATTGTTGATTCACTCAATGTTAATCAGTTTGCTTATTCGACGGTAATGGACAAGCCTGCATCGGCAATGGCTAAGTACTTTGATTTTAAACAATTCCAATTCGTTAGTATTATCACTCCTCATTATATTATCGCCCTGGCGATTGCCGATATTCGTTATGTCGCCAATGGTTTTTGCTACCTTTATGACATTAAAACTAACAAGCTGACCCAAACGCAATGGCTAACGCCATTCGGGTTTGGCTGCCAGCTAAGTGACTCTCCTAAGCGTGGGCGCGCCGAAATTGGCCGTAAACACAAAGGTATTGTTATCAATATTGTCGACGGACAATGGCAAGTCGAGATTAACCTTGCAGACATACAAGCCAATTTACGTATTCAACCTGCGCCGTTGAGTTTACCCATCAGTTTGTGTACCCCAACGGGTTATAACGGTTGGACCTATACTCAAAAGCACAATGGCTTGGCCGTAACAGGGCAATTAACTATTCATCATGAACCGCAGCCTTTACAATATGCGCTTGCAGGTTATGACTTTTCGGCTGGGTTTATGCGCCGCGAAACCAGTTGGCGCTGGGCTTCAATGAATGCCAAAACTGACGCCGGGATTATTGGGTTGAATTTAGCCGCTGGCGTTAATGAAACGGGTCAAACAGAAAATGTGATGTGGATAAATGGCCAACGCCATATACTGGGCGGGGCACAGTTTGATTTTAATCGACACTCACAACAAGATGTGTGGCATATCACCACTAATGATGGCAATGTCGATTTGCATTTTAGGCCGTTAAATCAACGCAGCGAAAAGCTCAATTTAATCTGGTTAAAAAACAACTTTAGACAATACATTGGCTACTTTAGCGGAGTGATTTGCGACAACAATGGTAATCAATATAAGTTAACTAACCAGCTAGGATTAACAGAAGATCATTTTGCCAAATGGTGATGACGATTAACGGTGTCGACTAGATTAGTGACCTTTTTAGTCTATGGCCTATTAAAAACGGCCTATTAAAAACGGCCTATTAAAAACGGCCTATTAAAAACGGAGTATTAAAGCGGTTTACTAAAATGGGTTGTGCCGGAAGAGCTATTTGATTAGGAATGCGAAGTAGCGAAGCGTTATTACAAACGTTGTTAACATAATAATAAATATAAATGGATAACATATGGACATGGATTTACTGATAGCTCACCCAGAGTGGTTATTACTGGTGTTAGCGCCGATTTTTTTTGGCTGCATTTTATTGGAGTGGTGGTTTGGTGTTCGTGCCCAGCGATTGCCGAGTAATGCCCAATATCGCCCTGCCGAAGTGTTGTGCAATTTTGTATTGGCTGGAATGCATCAAGTGGCGGATATTATCGCGGGCTTATTGATTGCAACGATCTACTTACACTTTTTTGGCTGGCGCTTATTTGATATCGAAATGACATTATTCACTTTTGGTTTATTGCTCATTGCGCAAGACTTTTGTTATTACTGGTTTCATCGCGCTAGCCATCGTATCCGTTGGATGTGGGCTGCACATGTGGTGCATCACAGCTCAGAAAACATGAACTTCAGCACCGCCTTTAGACAAAGCTTAATGTACCCGTTGGCAGGCATGTGGTTGTTTTGGTTACCGCTGGTGGTGATTGGCTTTGATCCTAACTGGGTGGTGTTTGCGGTGTTGCTCAACCTTGGATTGCAGTTCTTTGTTCACACTCAAGCGATTAAATCGTTAGGACCGTTAGAATTGATTTTCAATACACCGTCCCATCATCGTGTTCATCATGGGCGCAACCCACAATATATCGACAAAAATTATGCCGGTGTGCTGATTATATGGGACAAAATGTTTGGTACGTTTGAGCCTGAAAATGAAACTGTGGTGTACGGTATTACCAAACCGGTAAACAGTTTTAATCCGTTAGTGGTAACGTTTAGTGAATGGCGCGACATGTGGGGTGATGTTACCCAAGCGCAATTATCGCTAACACAACGTTTACGGATATTATTTGCACCGCCTTCAACACATCAACAGTCATCCACTAAATCCGATATTTGAGCCCGCTGTAAACAGGCTTCAGACTAGTACTTATCCCACTTTGCTTGCTTTAATAGAGTAAATAAGTGGGATGAGGTGGTCTTGATGTTTCAGCTGGTAACCTTTGCCTACCACAAACTCCAAACCTTCGACGCAGTTGTAGGGACTGTAAGGGTGCTCGTTAAACGCTTCGATACAGAGTCCTGCACTAATGAGTGCGCTAATGACTTCGCTTATCGGATGTGGCCAAGTGACTACCGTTTCAATTTGGTCATTGTGGTTTTCGGTGTAGGTGACTTCATCTTCGATATCCGGTTGTGTCTGTGGAAAGTAGCCATAACCACACAACACATCATTAAAAGGGTGGAACTCAACCAAATGAAATTCACCGCCTGGACGTAATGCTCCAGCAATGGTTTGCGCCCAGCGAGTTAAATCGGGTAACCAAGCTAACACCCCATAAGAGGTGAATACGATGTCATATTGCTCGACATTGTGGTCACCAAATTGATAGATGTCATTATTGATGAATGTTGCTGGTAAGTGTAATTGAGCAGCCAGTTTTTTTGCAGTTGCAATCGACTCGCTTGATAAATCTACGCCAGTGACATTGGCGCCAAGCCTTGCCCACGATAAGCTGTCTTGTCCAAAGTGACATTGTAGGTGCAACAGGCTTTTGTGGTGCACATCGCCGACTTGTTCAAGTTCAATGGGGTTTAATGATGACTTACCTTGGATAAATGCGTCTAAATCGTAAAATGTTGAATCGAGGTGGATTTGAGTTCGCTGGTTCCATGCGTGTTTATTGATGGCTAAATAGTCCATGTTCAATGTCTTCTTATTGCTTTAATGGGGTAAATTATCGAAATGATTCAATAATGTTACTTGGTTTGAAGCTAAAACACGAATGGCTCAATAGGCGATGTGTTACTTTTTGCTTAACAAATAAAAAGGCTTGATAACTCAGTGTTATCAAGCCTTTTTAAAAGCGACAAAAGATGACTCTTTAGCTGTTATTGCATGATTAATTTTTGACGTTCAATAAATTGATGAAACTCAATTTTAGGTGCTATGGCACCTTTATGTTGGATCACAAATCCTGCTGCTTGGGAGGCTAATTTTATCGCTGTGCTGATATCTGCGCCAGTTAAGCGTGCGCCTAAATACACCCCATTAAACGAGTCCCCCGCTGATGTGGTGTCGACAACATTCGTTACTGGTGTGATTGAAAAATGCTGTTGCTGACCATTAATTACATAATTAATGCCGTTTTCACCATTTTTTATCACCAGTTCATTAATGTCGTAAGGCTGGCAGAACGCAATAATGTCTTCAACGGAGCTAATACCGTAAAGTTGATTAAAGTCATCAACACCTGGCAGTACGACATCGGCCACACTAAACGCAATATCAAACTGTGCCTTTGCTTGGTCTGGACTGTGCCACATTCTTGCGCGGTAGTTAGGGTCAAATACAATACTGACACCTGCTTGCTTACATTGTTTAATCAGTAACCAAAATGCGTCTCGATCTTCTTCATTAATAACCGCTAAAGAAATGCCTGAAAAAAACACCATATCTGCCTGAGATATTTTACTGATGGCTGCATCATCAATAAATTGCATGATTTGCTTGGCGGCTGAATCGTTGCGCCAGTATGTAAAGCTGCGCTCGCCTTTACTGTCGGTTTGTATTGCATACAGGCCGGCAATTTTGTCAGTGCTTTGAAAGACCATATCAGTATTAATTTTTTCATCGTCAAAGCGTTGCAACATGGCCTGGCTAAAACTATCTTGGCCAATGGCTGTGACTAGGTGGGTATTAATATCACTAAAGGTGCGTTTAAGGTAAACCCCAGTGTTATACACGTCACCAGCAAAAGATTGCTGTAAACTGGTGGCCGTTACACGCTGTAATTCGACCATACACTCACCAAATAAATACAGACTCTTCACGGTTATGCCTTCCTTTTTACCGGTTCAATTTTTCCGCCTAACCACAACGAAATTAATGCTAGTGGAACTAACGCCGCACCTAAAATAAAGAATGGCGTATAGTCACCGCCTTTGGTCATCATTGGCACTAATTGGATGGTGATAATTACACTTAATACTGCCGATGTACCACTAATACCAGCTAAGGTTCCGACAGTTTTACCGGAGAAGTAATCACTTGGTAATGTTTGAACGTTGCCTATAGCTGTTTGAAAACCAAATAAGATAAGCGCTATAAGGCCCATTGCCATCCAAGGCGTTGCAGCAAGAGATGTCAGTAACAGTGCTGGCAGCATAACCATACAACCTAAGACAATTGCACTACGACGGGCTTTATTCACCGACCAGCCTCGGCTCATCAAGTGGCCACTAAACCAGCCACCAAATAATGCTCCGATGGCAGCTCCGACATAAGGTAACCAAGCAAATGCGCCAATTTGTTTAACATCAAAGCCAAATTTTTCGTTTAAATACAATGGTAGCCAAGCAACAAATAACCACCAGATAGGGTCGATAAAGAAACGTGCTGCAATCACTCCCCAAGTTTGACGGTGGCGTAATAACTGTCCCATAGTGGGCACGTATTCTTTGTCCTGTTGTTTTTCTGAAGTGCATCGTTGTCCGGTTAAGATATGTTGGCGTTCTTCTTCAGTGATCCATGGATGTGAGTCTGGTGATGATTTATAAACAATCAACCAAGGTAAAATCCAAAGAATACCCAAACTACCAATGACGATAAAGGTTGCCTGCCATCCTAAAAAGGCATACAAAAAAGCAATTAATGGTGGGGCGATAATCGAGCCTAAAGACGCACCAGCATTGAAGATGCCTTGTGCTAGAGCGCGTTCTTTAATCGGAAACCATTCAGCATTCGCTTTGGTTGCGCCAGGCCAGTTACCCGCTTCACCTAGCCCGAGCATGGCTCTAAAAATAGCAAATGAGGTAACGCTTGCTGCAACAGCATGGAGGGCGATTGAGACCGACCACACTACAATGGATAATAAAAAACCTAGGCGTGTACCAATAGCATCAAATATCTTACCAAATAGAGACTGACCAATTGCGTATGAGATCATGAACACGGTAATAATGTTGGCATAATCACTTTTATCTAAACCTAAATCTTCTGCAATGCCTGGCCACATAATGGCAAGGGCAGATCGGTCGATGTAGTTAATGACGGTAGCGAGTGCCACTAAGCTGACAACAAGCCAACGTAGGTGCTTCAATTTAAGGGGAACTTTTTTCATGCTAAACCCTCAACAAAATCTTCTCTAGCCGGGCTAAAGGTATCAATTAAAATGCCACCAGTTGGGCAAACTGCACCATGGTCTACATGAGGTGGCACAAAGAAGCTGTCTCCAGCCGTTAGCACCTTAATCACACCATCGACATTGACATGAAACTCACCTTCTACCACATAAGATACTTGTGAATGGCGATGAGCATGCACATAGCCTTCTGCTCCCTTATCAAACCAAATCTTTACTGCCATGAGTTCATGATTAAATCCAAGCATTTGGCGCTTTAACCCTCCGCCAATATCTTCGATTTCTGTTTGTTCCCCAAATGAAAAATGTTCACTTTGCTGCATGGTGTTTATTCCTTTTTATTTTAATTTTGTGTTACTTGAATTCTTTAATGTCTAATAATTCGGCGCGTCCGCTAAATGGGTATTGCACCCCATTGACGCTAATGACACTTTGAGTTTCTTGAGTCACAGCGATATCTGCGTGGTTGATTGCTAATAGATATTGTTGTCCATCGGTAAAGCGTATTTGCACCGCTTCTAGATCAGCTTGTTGATGATGAATCAGCTCAGCAATACTGCTGGTGGCTTCTAAGGTGTATTCTTTTGATGGGTTGTACTCGCCGTGTGGCTCCATCACGCTGACATAAGTATGATTAGTAGCATTCACTCGGTGAATGAACGACTGCTGTTGGCGTAAGTTCATATCCGGATCGTTGGCACCCAATTGGGTGAATAACATTTGCTCGTCAGTGGCGTTGTTAAAGTTAGTATTAACTAACGTGCTAAGGGTATAAAAATGGCCGTTATCATTTAACCAAGTGACTTTAGCCAGTTTATTAGCGGCTTTGTCTTTGGCTAGGTTAGCAGTTGCTAACAACCATAGATGTTGATAACCATTTTCGGTACCCAAAGCAGACAATTGAGTCAAGGATGCCTGTCTGTCAAAGTTGGTATCGATTAATTGCCCTTGATAATGCACGGGTAAGTCGTATTGATGTGGCTTGTTAGCTGTAACACGCATTATATCGATGCCAATTACCGCATCACGTTGCTTGATGTTGACTAAGGCGAGAGTGCGCTTAAATGCGACATCATCATAAGCGGTATCGATAGAAGCCGACGCGATGGTGAGGTCTTGCTTTGCTGAGTAGAAGTGTAATGTAGGGTTATTTTTGTTAGCCGCTTTAAGCTTGCCATTAAAATGACTTTTCTCGTCAACAATTAAAGTGTTATGGGCAATGGTTTGTTTAGCCCATGATTCATTTTCAGGTAAATAACGGCCACCAAATTTTGCCTCAACATTTAGAAAACGTGCAGCGCCATAATCGGATACGATTTCATTACCAGCATCGTAAAACTGCCAGGTTAACTTATCAAAATGACCATGACCTAAACCTTGCGCAGTCGCTTTAAATACAATGGCTTGGTCGGTTGCTTTACCTTGACGCATAACCACTAATGCACCGTCATCACCTTGTTGGCCATCACGGAATAATGTCGAAACGAATGGAAAGGGCTGTTGTAGTTTATTGTCTAACCCTTGTGCAACTTTAAGCCCATCACCCGTTAATAAAATATTGTGTTGTTGCTGTGCAATATCTAATAAACGTGGATCGCCGTTGAGACCATAAGCAATGGCGACGCCGTTGACGAGTTCAATAGTGTCGATGCCTTTGCTTTTAATCGCATCGTTAAGGGGAAAAAACAGCTGGTTATAACTGAGTTCAACTGTGCTGGTAATGGCTTTAAGTAAAATACCGTCACGGTATTGAAAAATCTTACGCTGCGGTTCGTTTTGCTCAATAGCTTTAGCAAACGTCACAAATGGCATTAATGCATAACGTTGATAATATGGCCCTTCATTGTAATAACCGTCTGGTGAAAACAATTCGTCCAACTGACGCATAAAACCGCCTTTTTTGGCGAGATTTAAGTCGTATAAAGCACGTTCAACCCAAAGTGGCTTATCGAGTACATATCCGCTCATGCCAACCGCAGCAGTGGCCCAAGTGCCGTGGTTATGAACTTTATTAAAGGTGTGCGGCGATTGTTCTGACAAAAAGAGTGCAGCGGGTATTATTGCACCCGTTTCGATGGTATTACGTTCTGCAGGTGTTAACGCATCATAGATAAAGTCGTACGCCTGAATGGTGTGTACCAACCAAACTGCTTCATTGAGTCCTTGCCAGAAAAGTTTACCTTCATTGTTACTTTTACGCATAGGGTGCAAAGGTAGCGTTGGGTAAAGTGTGGCATATTGCAACAGCATGTCTTTAACGTATTCGGCATATTTTTTATCGCCAGTCAGCTGATAAATAATGCCCGTGTCATACATTTGTTGGTAATTACTTTTATGTTTTTCGTGGGTATAACCACCACCGGCATCTTTGGGTACTGGTACTTCAATTGGCTGAACCAGTCCTTTATCGACACTATTCTGTGTGGCATTGAAAGCATTTTGAAATGTCCCAGGTTGAGTGATGGCCTGTTTCATGGCTGCCACATCTTGCTGGTTGATGACTAAGTTTGGATGTTGCGCAGCCATAACGGGTAATGAAATAACGCACGTCATTGACGCCAATAGCGCTATTTTTCCTACTTGCTTAATGACACGCGTCATCGGGCTTACGCCTGCGGCTATATTGAAGTTATTCATAATTTTTGCACTTTATTATTGTTGATATCTGCAGTGTGTTTACCTATTGCAACTAACTCCGTTACTTGTGGGCTAGGTGTATTAGTAAACTGATTATGCGTAATGCGGGTTTGTGGTTCACCGACGGTGTGAACAACAATAATAGCGGAACTGTCGTTAAATTTATTGTGCTCTATTTGGCTCATTTGAACCCCATGTAACTTCAGTGACGCGCCTGTTTTATTGCGCTTACCTTGACCGACTTTAATGAACACATTGTTGGTTACCGATACATGGGGACCAAAGGTACTCTCATCCGTTCCACCGCGGTATACCGTGGCAATAGCACCTTCAATATCGTCAAACTGGTTATTGTCCAATATGAGGTATTCGGTGTTATAAATTCCTAGGTCGTCGGTTTCTTTGTCGAGGCGAAATAAATCCCCGCTAATATGGCGGAACTGGCTATTGCTGACATTAATACTATCTGCAAAGGCGCGACTGCCCGAATCGAAAAAGTGAAATGAATGATTCACATTGAGTTGCTCAACAATGCTGTTTGTCATTTCAAAACGATAATTCGTTAACATGCCCCATTTGCGGGTTCTTACCACGCTATTACCCGCAGCGTCAGGGCTATTTAAACCCGTAATGACTAGACCATCGAGTTGCAAACTACCATTGTCTTGAATTTCAAATAGACTAGGGCGTTCAAAGCTGATTATTGCTTGGTGAGCATTAGCGGCTTTAAAGCTTAACGTTTTGTTGATCGCCAGTATTCTGCTGATGTTATATTTGCCATCACTGAGTAATAAAATATCGCCTGGTTGAGCTCGTTCAACTGCGCTTGCTAATTCATCGTCACTGGCGCTAACCTTGATGGTGTTGCCAGATTGAAATGCGACAGTAGGCTCTGCTTTTGGATACCAAGATGTGCCGGTATCTTGCTTTAATGTAGGGGTCAGTTTTTTACTGGCACCATATGCTGCAAAATTTTCATCACTTGGGTATAACAAGCCATTAGCAGCGCGTTTCATGGTGATATCTTGTGAACGAATACCTTTAGCCATGAATGGGCTTAACGTTTTGGTCGCAAAATTACTCAGGTTGTCGTTAAAGCTAAGTCCGCTAATATCATCGTATAAAGTAAATGGCGCGGTTGGGCTAATAAACAGATTGTGGTTTAATTTACTGTCTAGTGGCACTGCTGAACGTTCGCTGTCACTGCCCGCGGCCAGCTCAATATGGTCAAGATTAATAAAGCTGTTGTTATTAACATTGGCGTTAACCACCTGATGATAGCGATTAATTGATGAATTTGGCACGCCATTCATAATAGTAAAACCACTGCCAAATCGATTGCCGGTTAAGCCTTCTAGATAGTTGTTAGTAATGGTTTGATCGCGGTTAATCACGCGGATCCCGCCGGTATGTTCAACGCCATTACCCAAAAACACATTACTATCGATAATATTACCGTTACCGTGCCTTAAGGTTAATGTGCCTCTTGATTCATAAAATACGTTATTTTGAATACGGTTTTTACCCGATTTGACTGAAATAATTTCGACTTCGCCATCGCAGCGATCAAAATAATTATTTTCAACCACAGTAAAAGAATCCGTTAGTGAGTAATGGCTGGTGCCAATTCTGAGGGTTTCGCCACCATTAGAGCCTAAGATTGGGCGAGGACCAAAATAGTTATGATCAATTCGGTGATGGTTTTGCTGGCTGTTCTCACTGTCTAAACGCACCGCAACAGTTACGCCAACATTGCGTTTACCAACAAAGTGGTTGTGATCAAGTCGGTTATTTTGTCCATATAAGCTGACCCAATAATCAGACTCTTGGCGATCTAGATTGCTGTAGTTATCGATAACCACTTCGGTTACTCGTGAGTGATTGGCTAACTGAGTTTTACTTTTACGAAAAGCAATAACTTCATTACTTGGCGTAGAGCCATTTTTAAATACTAGCCCCGATACCTGTAAATATTCACCAGCCAGTTTAAGGTTCGATTGGCCAGACAGGATCACTTTACCTTTAGTTTCGGCAGTTAATTCAATAGGCGCATTGGCGGTGCCTGTCGCCATAAACAACACTTCAAAATTTTGCCATGTACCATTTTTTAAAATGATTTTATCGCCAGGCTCAACCAGCTTTAGTGCTTTTTTGTACTCAGCCTGGGTAGTCACTAAGCGATCTTTTGCCTGCACATAGATAGATGGGATGCAAAGCATTAATAAGACTAACAACTGCGTGAATAACCAATGCCTTGACGATGACGTATTGTTATTTGAATGATTCATCTAGTCTCTCGTTTAATACTGTTAAAATGATATCCCCATGGCTACATTAAGTAGTTATCAAGGGGGAAAGGCTCAAAATTACTTTTTCACCTTAGAATTCGTTAGCGCCATAACGTGAATAATCAGCAACTGTGGTGTTATTTTTATTGGGAATTATTTTGAGTTTACCCAACATTTTCATGACTTTGAAACAACATGACAAGAAATCTGCCACTGTAACGTTAGCCAAAAAATTGAGGTCGTCCACTGTCATGCGCATCGTGATAAGAGCTGTCTGGAAATGGTAAGTTATTTGGCTGGGTGTCACTCTCACGGTATTGCTAAGTAAGCGTAACCGTAATTAAGCGTAGCCTAGTCCAATTACCTAGCATTTAAGAGACTGTGACGTGCTGTTTTTGTATTGACTCGTTTGTCTCTGTCGCACGTTCATGATTGCTTAATAGAGATATTAGTGCCGCGTCGTAAATTGCTGATCTTGATTGCGACTTTAATCCTGTTAATCTCAAAGTATTGCTTGTCTTGATAAATTTCACGTTAACCTCCCCAGATTAGTTGATTTCCTTTTCTTTACGTACACACACAAAGTCTAAATTATTCTGTTAATGGATTATTTGTGCTTGAATAGAAACTAACCAATCATTAAGATTATGTCAATAAATTGTTTTACCAATTACTATGATTTTACATTTTTAGTATATTACCAATATTTTTAAAGGTATGACAATGTGCTATTATTTCTATATTGAGATTAACATAACATGTAATTTAGTTGTTTGCTGCTAAGGTATTAACCGATAATATGTCAGCATTAACCAGTAAATTGGTTTTACTTTTCGAAGGAAGGTATATGAAAAACCGTCGTTTATTTTGGCGAATAGTCGATACGATTGAAGCCGCTATCGCCAGTGGCGAGTATCCGGTAGGCAGTCGTTTACCCCCAGAGCGTGAGCTTGCTGAAAAGTTTGAAGTAAGCAGGCCAACCATTCGTGAAGCTATTATTGCACTAGAAGTGCGTGAAAAAGTGGAAGTGAAAACGGGTTCTGGCGTGTACGTGGTTGACCATCAGCAAAAACCGGTAGCGGTGAATAATGTTAACGCATTTGAATTAACCCAAGCACGTGCTTTAGTTGAAGGTGAAATAGCTGCTTTAGCAGCAAAAACCATTACTGCAGAAGAACTTGAAAAACTCCATGACACATTAGTAATGATGAAAGATATGCAAAATGTCGAAGAGGCAGACGAGCTGTTTCATCAGATCATCGCATATTCTACTCGTAACGGCGCGTTGATAAATTTGTTTGAAAACATGTGGGCGCTGCGTTCATCAAGTAATGAAATCATTGAAGATTATAATATTGTTTGTAGCACAGATAATAATAAAACCTTAGCAGAGCATACCGCAATTTATCAGGCATTATCACTGCACGATGCCGCTGAGGCTCGTTTAGCAATGCATAAGCATTTTAATCGCTTAATCAATGTATTGTTTGATAAATTAGAACAGCAGGCATTAGAAGAAGTACGCCGCAAAAATAGTGCTAATCGCGACTTGTATTCAATTGAGAGTTTAGTAAAAACAAAAGGTTAATTGCTTTTAAAGCGGATTAGCTTATTGCGATAAAATTAACGCGCTCACACTTAAGTGTTGGCGCGTTTTTTATGGTTTTTTATGAGTAATGTTATGAGGGATGTTGACCATAATATCGGTAACGATGACTTCATGATTTCAACTGCCAGCTTGAGATAACAAGCAATTTAGTTAACGCCATCAATAATCCTATCCCCAATGCAATGATGTGTCGCATTTTCAGCGGCCACTTTAGCTATTTTGTTACGTGACTTGTTTCTTGCGCTAATGGAGTTGCAACATTCCACATAAATGGCGACCAATTAAAGCAACTTGGTTAGGGGCCGCTGATCTTCATGGTCAACTTACAAAGAAAAGAGGCTGTTAAATTGGTCTTTCAAAAAACATAAAAAACCACTATTAACTTTAATATTATTGCAGAAAATTAGCTTGATTGTTTATTACAGCGGCTATTCTACCTATGGAAATATGATTGAGTTCTATTGTTAACGCCATTTATACCCAGTTTGGTAATGTTATTAGAGGTGTTTTTTATGCTTTCGTGTTAACCAATTATGTTTTCTTGGTAATGCCTGATGTGGATTGTTAAGGCACAGATTGGCGTTCGTCATAAGGTCATTGTGTCTATTTATCATTGTGTTCATTTATCATAGAGGCTATTGATGCCTCGTTATTGCCAACGAGTGCTCAAATCAATGCGGCATATAGTTATTTATTCAAGGGATATGCACATCTAAAAGCGATTTGCTTTTGGTCACAACAAACCAGACCTGTATCGCCGTTTACACTGATGAATGTTCAGTGGTTATTGGTGTCCGTTAATGTGAGTGTTCGAGATAAACAAGGTGTAGCGAGTAGCAAATACATACGAGTGAAGGGCTGCACATAAATTGTGTCGGCCCTCGCTCGTTACTATCAATATTGGTTTAGTTTTATATGCAGGGCCATGCAGGGCCATTTAGGGGAACATGACCTTGGTGCCTCATTCATGGCATTATTTTATCGCTTGTAAAATGACAAACTTACCATTAGAGGCTACCGTGGTGCAGTTTTTAAAAATGCGGTTTATTTTAACGTGGTAGGCTAAATGTCGATTACCAACGATATGTAATAAACCGCCTTTTTTTAGGCGCTTATGTGCATCAACAAACATTTGCCAAGCGATATGGTCGGTAATGGCTTCACCTTGATGAAACGGAGGGTTACATATCACTAAATCTGGTTCAACATCAGCTGGTAAATTACTCAGGCAATCGTCCCAATGGAAAAAAGCTTGTGACGTTTGTTCAGTTTGAGGATCTTGGGATTGAAGATCTTGAGATGGAGTATCTAGCGCGTTCGCTTGCCAATTATGCTTTGCCGAGGCGATGGCCATATCAGAATCATCCACAAAGTGGATTTGCGCATTGGGATAACATTGCTTGGCGTGTAATCCTAAAATACCGTTACCACAGCCTAAGTCTATAATGTGCTTGAATTCACCTTTGGGCATGTTGTCGAGCATAATCCTTGCGCCAATATCGAGCTTATTGGCAGCAAATACATTCGCAAGGTTACTGATAGTGAGTTTTAGCTCATCGACATTCCAATTCACGGCTTTTGCTAATGGCCGTTTTTTACCATCGCTAATACAGCTAATTACCCGTGTTTTTTTCCACGCTAAACTGGCGGATGCGGGACCTAGATTTTTTTCAATACTGGCCAATAATGCTGGATTGATTGACTTGGCTTTAGCACCAATCAGTATTTGGGTTCCCGCAGGAAGCACCGTTGATAAACGCGCAAGCTGCTGGCCAAAATAGTGTAGATTTTTTGGTAACTTCATCAGCACTAATTGAATATTTTGTGGCAGCGTTTCGCGGCTATTTAGCCAATGTATGTTGGTTGGTGCGAGTTTGTTGTGTAATAAATTTTGCTGATAACCTAATAAGCTGGTTTTAGCATCCGTTTCGACAAGCAATTCACTGTGTGGATGTTGCATGGTTAATGCACACGTTAGTGCCCCAAAGTTGTCATTAAGAATGGCGGTTGTGGTTGCTGTTATTTCGGTGTCGATTAAGTACTTTACTAGGTGTTCATCAGCGGCATCCCATGCTTGTAAGTTTGATGCTTGTTGGCTTGGATAACGAAAAAGCTCAAGCTCTATACCTGAACAAGCAAATTGGGTTGTCATAACGGTGTTACCTAATAAAAAAGAATATCGATAAAATAGCCCGATATTATCTCAGATATCACTTACCAGCGCGAGGCTTAGGCTTAAACAAGTTGATAAGGGGAATTTTGTGGAGTGGTGCTAGTTTTATTGAATATCAAAGTTTCTCTGTTTAACTCGTGTTAAACGACATGTTGAATGTAGGATACAGAACAAGATGATATTGATTGTTAACTTTGAAACTAAAACCTAATATCACGAACATGATTGTACTGCAGAGATGATTGCTATTAATTGTACGGTTCAGTAACATCAATATATTGACTTAAGATAATGGTTTCAAGGGATATTGATGAAAGGTGCTGGTGGAACGTCAGGTGGAATGGGTCAGTTCTTTATTGGGCTAGTGATGATGTGCGGTGGCTTTTATATGCTATTAAATGCCATTAAAGTGACAAGCTCATTTGGCTTTAGCAGCCATTTATATCAGCTGGGCGGCTTTGGGCTTACCAGTGGAATGGTGATGATACCCTTTATGTTTGGTGTTGGACTGATGTTTTATAATGGCAGAAACATACTTGGGTGGTTACTGACATTTGGCTCGTTAGTGGCATTGATTTTTGGCGTGATAAGCTCGATTAATTTTAGATTTTCTTACATGAGTGCATTTGATTTAATCGTTATATTGGTACTTTGTGTGGGGGGTATAGGGTTGTTTTTACGTTCGCTAAAAGCGATTGAAAAACGTTATCCTGAGTCTTAATGTTATGGTTTTTTAAACCCATTGATGTCTAACATCCGCTTGTTTGAACATCTATAACAGGTCGTGCGGTGGCTGATGTTACTTGCCTGTAACGTAAATAACATGCCGCAACGCCCGCATCCTCTTTAATGACACCATGCCAATATACCCATGCAGTTATAGGCAATGTACTTTTGCGTTGTTGCCAATCACCTTCGGGAATATTCATTAGCATTGCAATACCAGCGGCAGTTCCATCGGGATAGCCATAAGCTAAGTTAACATTGACCCCATCAATATTAAGCGTCGTAGTCGCAAGTCTTTCTACACCAGCAATAGCGGCTTTTGAATAGGTTAACGTTGCAGCTGATTGCATTGCTGTTTCCATTCCTACCATGGTAGATACAATTGCATCTTTGCGTAAGCTAATGAATTTACTGCTCGCGACAACGGCCAATAAGGCCAAAATAATAATCACAACAACCAACTCTATTAATGTAAAACCGTGCGATGGTCTCATATTATTTCTCATACTATTTTTCATCTTATTTCTCATACTATTTTTCATGTTATTTTTTAGTCGATACTAGCATCATTTTTTCGGCGGTCGTAATCCTGCTGGCCGGCGCCTTATTGTTAAGGCATCTACAATGTTGTGTTTTATTGGTACTATCAGAATATCTTAGTTATATATGCTGGTTAATACTGTGACGAATCCAACGACGACTTCAACTGAGTCAATATCTTCTGCTAAACCTCCTTTAAAACATTCTGTTCTACCTTGGATTTTACAATTTCTGTCTCCTTATCGTATGAAAGTAGTGGCGGCGATTGTATTTCTGTTTATTGGATCGCTGGCATGGTTATCGCTTGGCCAAGGTGTTCGGTTAATGGTCGATGAAGGATTTATTGCCGATAATGCAGGGCGATTGAATGAGATCATGTTGTTTATTATTGCTATTACAGCAATCAGTGGAACTGCGGTTTTCTGTCGTTTTTATCTGATGACTTGGCTTGGCGAGCGGGTCAGTGCGGATATTCGGTTACAGGTTTACAATCATTTATTATCGTTATCGCCAGCTTTTTTTGCGACTCAGCGTACCGGTGAGGTTATTTCACGTTTTACGGCAGACAGTACCTTGTTACAAAGCGTTGTCGGTTCAAGTTTATCTATGGCGTTGCGTTCAAGTGTGACCGTGATTGGTGGCATCGTTATGATGGCGTTTACCAGTGTTAAGTTGACAGCATTAGTGTTGTTAGCCGTTCCTTTGGTATTAGGCCCGGTGATCTTTTTTGGCCGAAAAGTCAGAACCTTGTCGCGTAAAAGTCAAGATAGGGTAGGCGATCTTGGTGCTTATATTGATGAAACCTTACATGAAATTCATACCGTGCAAGCGTATACCCACGAGGCTAAAGACCGCCAGCTATTTGCTGACAGAGTCGAGGCGGTAATGGATGTGGCTAAAGGCCGTATTATGTATCGTGCGCTGCTTATTTCAACGGTAATGTTTTTAAGCATTGCAGCAATTGCTTTTGTTACATGGATTGGGGCGCAAGATGTGATGTCTGGCAGTATCACCGGTGGTGAGCTGTCTGCATTTATGTTTTATGCCGTGATGGTTGCAGGTGCTGTAGCGACCATCAGTGAAGTGTTTAGCGAAATACAACGCGCCTCTGGTGCGGCTGAACGTTTAGTTGAATTAGTCAAAACGCCCGTTGATATACCTCAGCAAGTTGTACCAAATAAGTTATTGTTGCCTGTTAATGGCTTGCTCAGTTTTGATAATGTGTGCTTTGCTTATCCATCTGATCTGGGTCAAGACGTGATCCGCCAATTGTCGATGGACATTGCACCGGGAGAGCGAGTCGCGTTAGTGGGCCCAAGCGGTGCAGGCAAAAGCACCTTATTTGAACTGATGATGCGTTTTTACCAGCCTAAACAGGGGCGGATATTATTAGATGGTATTGATATTTCGACGCTGTCGTTGGCAGATTTACGCCAACAGTATGCTCTTGTGCCGCAAGAGTCGGTGATTTTTGCCATGAACGTACTCGATAATGTGCGTTATGGTCGCTTAGATGCCAGCGATGAAGAGGTGAAGCAGGCTTGTATTGCGGCTAAAGCGGATGAGTTTATTCGCGAATTTACTGATGGTTATTCGACTTACTTAGGTGAACGTGGTGTGCGTTTGTCGGGTGGGCAAAAGCAACGTATTGCAATCGCAAGAGCGATTCTTGCTGACAGACCAATATTACTACTTGATGAAGCGACGAGTGCGTTAGATGCGATAAGCGAAATCAAAGTAAAACAGGCCCTCGATTCACTTATGGCCAAACGTACCACTGTGATTATTGCCCATCGTTTAGCTACCGTGATCAATGCAGACCGGATTTTCGTGATAGATAAAGGACAACTTATTGCCAGTGGTACTCACAACGAATTAATGGCAAGTAATGAGCTATATCGCGAATTTGCCAGTTTACAGTTATTGATGGATAACGAGCCGTCATAATGGTTACTGCTTGGTGCAGTGAGCGTGTCGTTGAGAAATAAAAAAAGATGCCGAAGCATCTTTTTTATTTTCGAATCAATTAACTGTTTCAAATGACATTAATCGCAGTTTGATAATCAGTTATTGCTCTGCATTGAGGTTAGTTGCATAGCGTTTTAAGCAAGATAATATCTACTCTACTAGCGCAGTTTTTTCTTGCTTGTGAAGTTCTTACTTACGTAGCTCTTATAACGTAGCTCTATTTACGTAGTTCTCGACGCAAAATTTTTCCTACAGCACTTTTCGGTAACTGTTCAGTAAACTCAATAATGCGTGGCACTTTATAAGCCGTCAGTTGGCTGCGGCAGTAATCATTAATCGCCTTTTTGACCGCCTCGATATCCGCTGGCGGCTGTTTTAATACAATCACGGCTTTTACTGCTTCGCCAGAACGTTCATCTTCAACCCCGACAACAGCACACTCTAAAACTAACTCATTAGTTGAAAGTACGTCTTCAACTTCATTAGGATAGACGTTAAAACCAGAAACAATAATCATGTCTTTTTTACGATCGACAATGGTGTGATAACCATCTTCGCTGGCAATGCCAATATCGCCAGTTTTAAAGAATCCGTCTTTTGTCATGACGTTAGCGGTTTCCTCTGGTTTATTCCAATACCCTTGCATAACTTGCGGACCGCGCACGGCAAGTTCGCCAGCTTGACCGATAGCCACTTCATTATCATCCATATCGAGCACATGAACTTCAGTGCCCAATACCGGTTTACCAATAGTACCAAGGCGTTGATACCCTGGTGCATTAAGGCTGACAACAGGAGATGTTTCAGACAAGCCATAGCCTTCTGAAATCATACATTGGGTGGTTTGTTGCCATAAGTTAGCTGCTGCACTCGTTAATGCGGTACCACCCGAAATGGTTATTTTCATTTTACTGAAATCTAAGGCTTTAAATTCCGGCTGATGACATAAGCCAACAAATAGAGTGTTTAAACCCGCAAACCCAGTAAATGGATAGGCTTTCATGGTATTGATTAGCCCTGCAATATCACGAGGATTAGGAATTAATACTGAGCAACTACCTGACTCAAAATACAGCACCAAATTAACCATAAATGCATAGATATGGTAAATCGGTAATGGCGCGACAAATACATCATGTCCTTCGGTCATGGTGCTAGCTATTCGTGATTTTACTTGACCAGAATTAGCCAAAAGGTTGCCATGATTGAGCATAGCGCCTTTTGATAAACCGGTTGTGCCGCCAGTGTATTGCAGAGCAATTAAATCATCATGGTTAGGTTTTATTGACTGATAAGGATGCTTAGCACCTTCAACGAGCACAGAGGTAAATGCCACTTTGTTAAACGGGGTTTCTGGTTGAGGTTGCGGTTGGATAAGATCCATTGCGTGGGTCGAAATCACCAACTCTACTGTTGTTTTGTCGATCACGTTAGTTAATGTGGGTAATAAATCCGACAATACGACTAAGGCTTTTGCCCCTGAGTCGTTAAATTGGTGAATGAGTTCACGCTCGGTGTACATCGGATTGGTATTGACTAGCACCATACCGGCTCGAATTACCCCATAAGCCGCAATCACAAACTGAGTAATATTAGGCAATTGTATCGCTACTCTGTCGCCAGGTTGCAATGAAGTGCTGTGTTGCAAATAACTGGCAAAATGGCGCGAGCCTTGTTCTATTTCACGAAAACTAGTGCTTTTCCCAAGACATGCATATGCAATATTGTCTGCATACTTGTCACAAGCTTTTTCGATCAAATCAACTATGGATGTGTATTGGTGTAAATCAAGTACTGAATCTGCATCATAAGCCATGCATACCACCTTAGATATTTTTGGTTATTATTATAAATCAAACGTCCGTTTAGATTATTTTTACTAACCTACACGGGTCAATATCAATTGGCAAAGGTTCACTGAAATTGAATCAATATTAGATTACTCGTTTAATACATCACCATCAAAACACGATTTTTTGTGTAAACTAATGGTTACACTTGTGTTTTGTGTTGATTTAGTTAAAAAAGTTTACTTCTAGTAAATAATTCGATATGTGATCTATATCACTAAAAATCAACTGCTTAGAGTATTTTTTTGTAAATTGCTATTTAGCGCTTACTTATTTATCCCAAAAAGTGTTAGCAATTGTTTTTCAATTGTTATAAAAATGTAGTTGAGATAGGGAGTATTTCGATAGGGATAGACGTGTTTTTCATTCATTTTGTGAGAAACATCGTCGACAAACAACAATAATAAGCAGTTGAGAACATAATAATGATGCAATCAAAAAAATCTAAATTTGGTATCAGCTCTTTGAGCTTAGCCATTTCATTTGCACTTGCCGGATCTGTAGTTAGCACTCAAGCATTCGCAGCCGATGAAGAAGTTGCAAAGAAAGAAAACGTTGAAAAAATCGCAGTCGTGGGTTCTCGTGCGGCACCTCGTTCAATTGGTGACTCACCAGTTCCAATTGATATCATCAGCAGTGATGATTTAAAGAAAAACGGTTCGACCGACATGATCGACATGTTAGTGACATCAGTGCCTTCTTTTAACTCTCGTGCACAACCGATTAGTGATGCAGCAACGCTAGTTCGTCCGGTTAACTTACGTGGTTTACCGTCTGACAGTACGCTTATTTTGGTTAACGGTAAACGCCGTCATCGTGCGTCAGTTATTGCTTTCCAAGGTGGTGGCATTAACGATGGTGCACAAGGTCCAGATATATCTGTTATTCCTGGTGTGGCATTAAAGCAAGTTGAAGTATTACGTGACGGAGCGGCTGCTCAGTATGGTTCGGATGCGATTGCTGGTGTAATGAACTTCGTATTAAAAGATGCTTCTGAAGGTGGTTCTATCACTGTCAGCCAAGGTGAATACTACGAAGGTGACGGCGCAGCAACCACAATTGACGGTAACATTGGTTTACCTTTGACTGATGATGGCTTTGTTAACATCAGTGCACAATATAAAACGGCAGATGCGACTAGCCGCAGTGTACAGCGTCCAGATGCAGCAGCTATCGCTGATGCGGGTAATACCTCAATTCTTAATCCAGCACAAACTTGGGGTAACCCTGAGATCAATGATGATTTTACTGTATTCGTAAACTCCGGTTTTGATATTAACGACAATACCCATTTGTATGCGTTCGGTAACGTGTCATCACGTGAAGCAACTGGTGGTTTCTATTATCGTAACCCGCATAACCGCGGTAACGTTTATTCTGTAGATGGCGGCGAAAGTTTATTAGTCGGGGATGTTGGTTTGGCTACCGATGGGGTAGCAACATGTAACAACATGAATGTCCCTATTCCTAAAATAGATATCGATGGTGATGGCATTCCAGATCAAGACGGAAACGTGTTGGGTACTGACGCTTATCAAGCAATGGTTGCCGATCCTAACTGTTTCTCTATGAACCAAATTCGTCCAGGCGGATATACACCTCAGTTCACCGGTAAAATTGAAGATATGTCTTTCTTCGCTGGTGTAAAAGGCGAGTCTGGCGAGTGGATGTATGATGTGAGCGCTGGTACGGGTAGTAACAAAGCCAGCTTTGGTTTAAAGAACTCATTAAACCCATCAATGGGTTTAGATACACCAACTGACTTTGATACTGGTTCATACGAGCAAGTAGAAACAACTTTTAATGCTGATTTTAGTCGATTCGTTACTATTGGTAGCTTAGAAGACATTAGCTTTGCTACTGGTTTTGAATGGCGTGAAGAGTCATTTGAGATTGGTCAAGGTGATGAAGCTTCATGGATTGCAGGTCCTTATGCTGATCAAGGCTTCAACATTGGCTCACACGGCTTTAAAGGTTTTGGTCCAGAATCAGCCGGTAAAAATGACCGAAGCAACATTGGTGTTTATACCGATATTGAAGCGTATTTAACCGAAGACTTATTATTAGGCTTTGCACTTCGTTATGAAAATTTCTCTACTTTTGGCGACACATTAAACTACAAGTTAACAGCGCAGTATGTTGCAACCGATGAATTATCATTCCGTGCATCGCACAGTACCGGTTTCCGTGCGCCAACCGTTGGTCAAGAAAACGTAGTTAACACTCAAACATCGATTGTTAACGGTGACTTGATTCAAACCTTCATTGCTCCACCAACAAACCCATTAGCGGCTTTCTATGGTGGTGAAGTACTTAATCCTGAAGAGTCTGTTAGCTATGCAGCAGGTTTTGTATACCAATATGATAACTTGTTCTTAACTGTTGATTACTACAACATTGAAGTAACTGGTCGTATTGCACAATCTAGCCAAATTTCGGTTGAAGCTAGTGACTACGATGCATTACGTGCCGCTGGTGTTGAGTTCCCTGAGTTGATTTCTGCGGTAACCTTCTACACTAATGATTTTGACACAACGACTCAAGGTGTTGATGTTGTAGCGTCTTATACTACAGAAATGTTATCAGGTGATGCGAAATTCAGTTTAGCCTACGGTTGGACTGATACCAGTGTTGATAAATATGACCCTGAAACAACTGATGCAGGTAAAGTTCGTCGTTTAGAAGATGGTATTCCTGCACACCGTGCAACCCTTACTTGGGGCCAAAGCTGGGATGATTTAAGCATGTCAGTTCGTGGTAATATGTTTGGTGAGTACTACGCTACACACGCTGATGATACTTCTGATTGGGGTTCTGAGGTGGCAGATGCTGCTGTGACTATCGATCTTGAAGTGAGCTATGCGGTACTTGATAACTTAACGGTATCAGTTGGCGCAAACAATATCTTCGATCAAGAAGCGCAGAAGCTAAAAGATGGCACTCTGGGTGAATTAGGTGCGGTGTACTACGAAAGTGGTCCATTTGATTACAACGGTGGTTTCTACTACGGCCGTGTTAATTATCGCTTCTAAGCGTTAGCGACATTCAATAACTAAATCAATAACTAAAAAGACTGCTTCGGCAGTCTTTTTTATTGTGAAAGTTTTCTAGGCTTTTTGCTTGAAGATTACATATTCTGTTTTGAAGATTAAGTGTCTTACTTGACGACTAAAGCTAATGCTCGATACACATCGTCGATAATCAGCGCTTTGGGCAACTCAATGCCTTCTGGGTAAGACGGGGCATAGATTTTATTAAACGGCGTGCCAGCAACTGCCTGTTGCCCCATATACTGTTCAATGACGGTATCGGCTTGAGTCCAATTACCTTGCATGAGAATAATGTGTGGCTGGTTTAATTTATTTACGACTTGTTCGCGATGAAGTACGTTGGCTTTATTTGTTTGGCAGGGAACACACCAGTCGGCTGTAATATCAACAAACACAATATTACCTTGTTTAACATAGGCGGCAATTTTTTCAGGTTCAAGTGGTTGCCAATTCAATGTTTGATATGCTTGATAGTTTTCACCTTTATTAACAAATGCAATGATCCCCGCAAAACAGATCCCCATCAAAATGAGCATGACTATCACTAAGGTCGGAATCGATTTTCCTTTTATTTTAGCCCAAATCAATATTACTACGGCAATAAAAATAACCAAGAGTAATATCAGCATTAATGTCGTCATAGGTTTCCTCTGTAAATACGTTATTATACTCATCCATATAAGTGACGATACATTAACAACGCATACTTAACTGGTTGTTAAAATGTATTTTTGCAAAATATTAATAACTGGATAGTTGCAAATAAAGGAGTGTTATGACGTTAAGTGCTTGGCTGGGATTATTAGCGATATGCTGTTTGGGTGCCATGTCTCCAGGCCCGAGTTTAGCCATGGTAGTGAGGCATACACTCAGTGGTGGAAGATTACACGGCATAGTATGTGCTTGGGCGCATTCAATTGGTATCGGTGTGTATGCGCTGGTGACTCTATTGGGTTTGGCTGCAATATTAAAAGCATCACCATTAATGTTTAATGCCATTGCGATAATCGGAGCAATTTACTTAGCTTGGATGGGTATTCAAGCGCTTGGTTCCAAAGGCGGGATGCAGCAAAAATTAGCCGCTGGGGAAGCCACTAGTTTATGGATTGCAGCTCGTGATGGACTCGCTATTTCACTGCTTAACCCTAAAATATTATTATTTTTTCTAGCCTTATTTAGTCAGTTTGTCTTGGCAGCACAAACGACCACTGGCCAAGCATTGATTGTATTTACCCCGTTAATTATTGATGGCTTGTGGTATACCGTTATTGCATTTGTGTTATCACATTCTGCTGTATTACCTAAGTTACGAGCAAAGGCAAAACTGATTGATAGGCTCTCAGGTATTGTATTGATTTTGCTTTCTATTAGGGTTATTTACACGTTGTTATAGTACTGGCATCTACTCGGTTAACCGTGATTAATTATGTTGGTTATGCATAGGTCTAGTTGTTAAAGCGAACAGCGACAATAGTATGCGGTGAGCGGGGAGTGTTAAATGTGCTTTATTTTAAAAAGTAATCCCCACCAGATGTGCGGTAGGGATTATTGATTAACGGCTAATTATCAGTGACGTTGTTAGCGAATGCTAGGCACCTTTGAACATTTGTACGCTATCATCGCTTTTCTGCTCTTGTTGCGGTGCTGCTACAGGAGGATTAGCAATATGATCTTCTAAGTTTTCTTTTAACATGGCTTTAAATTCATCAGAAAACCAAGCTAATGCATGATCTTTTTCAGCGGCAAGATCAGCTGATTTAATTGAGGCTTCGAACGCATTAAAGCGTGCTGAAGCAAATCTCATTGCCGTACCCACTTTACCAATATCATTTTCTTGTTGGCTTAGTTGATTGGCTAGGGCAATAAATTGGTCAGCTATTTGATACATTGTTAATTCTGTTTTGGCTTCAGACATCAGATCCACTTTTTTGTGAGTTAATTTTCCATTGAGTGTAACGTCTTTATTGGAAAATATCAGGTAAAAAATTAGCTATTGGGATCTGAATCTACCAAGACTTGGCCGTTACGTGAGTCATAATATATCGACATAAGTGATAGCAAGTTGTAGTTATATCGGCATTGATCTGGATTGATATATTCGGCTTGGTAATCAGATGAACCTTTATCGGTACTGATAGAAACGCTTGGACCATCCTGCAACAGAGTCGGCCAGACGGAAAGGCAGTCATTAACATTATTCAGTCTTGGAGAGGCTTCATAAGGTGGATAATTTTGCGCAGGATAGCCCCATTGGTTCATATCCAGTTCGCCATCGGTTCCGGCTTGACTGAAAATTGCTAAATTATCTGCTGGGCCTGAATACCCCATCGCGGCCCATTTCAAATGAGCCAAGGTTATTGCTGAAGAAAATGCCCCGCCAGTTGCTTTTACACTGGCTATTTTAGCGTCTTGGCCTAAATCGATGAACTTAGGCAAAGCGATAATTGCGATGATCCCAAGTATGATAATAACAACGACAAGTTCAATAAGGGTAAAACCGTTATTAGCAGTGCTTTTGTTATTATGTAATGGCATCATATTATTCATAAGGGTGATTAATCTGTTAATAGTAAACCAAAGACTAAGCAGTTCACAAATTTGTCGTTTTCATTTAAGGAATACATCGAATGACTTCCCATTGGCAAGAGCTGTTTGAGCAACAACAATCGCAGGCATATTATCAACATTTTCAACACTTTATAGCCTCACAAAGAGCCGATAATAAAACCGTTTATCCGCCTGATGATGAAGTATTCGCGGCTTTTGATTTAACACCGCTGTCAGAGGTTAAAGTCGTGATACTGGGGCAAGACCCTTACCATGGGCCCAATCAAGCTCATGGGCTTTCTTTTTCGGTTAAAAATGGCATTAAACCGCCACCATCACTAGCGAATATCTATAAAGAATTAACCAATGATATTGAAGGCTTTGTGACTCCCGAACATGGCAATTTAACCTCTTGGGCTAAGCAAGGCGTTTTATTATTGAATACGGTATTAACGGTAGAGCAGGGGTTGGCTCATTCACATGCTAAATCTGGCTGGGAGACATTTACTAATAATGTATTGCAGCGATTAAACCAACAATCTTCGCCGATTATATTTGTGTGTTGGGGAAATCATGCTATCAAGAAAGGCCGTCTGATTACGGCTGCGCATCACCATGTATTGAACGGCCCACATCCATCGCCATTATCTGCTTACCGAGGTTTTTTTGGTTGCGGTCACTTTTCAAGTATTAATCAATTATTAATTGAACAAGGCAATCCAGCCATAAATTGGCAAGTTTGATCATAAAAAAAGGTGTGAATTGAGTATTCACACCTTTTTATGCATCATCATCAACAATGAATTCATGATTGATTGTGGTAGTTACTAACTAAATGTTACTAACTAATTGTTACTCACTACTGTTAATTACTATTAACTGCTGCGATTAACTGCTGCGATTAACTGACAAATGAGCTAACGAAATGAGTGCTTGCTTGTAGTTACTGTCAGGAAAAACACTGAGTGCATCTATGGCCTTCTGTGCTTCTGCTTGAGCTTTATCCTGAGTATAAACTAATGCGCCAGACTCCTCTAACGCCACCAAAATTTCATCAATTGCTTTGGTGCCATCACTTTGCTCAATTGCATCTCGAATGAGTTTTTTAGCCGTGTCAGATCCGTTTTCCATGGCATAGATTAGCGGTAATGTTGGTTTGCCTTCAGCAAGGTCATCACCGATGTTTTTACCTAGTTCGTCAGCGTTAGCAGTGTAATCCAGTAAATCATCCGTTAATTGAAAAGCTGTGCCGAGGTATTTACCGTAATCAGCTAATGCTTGTTCTTGCTCAGCGCTCACATTGGCTAAAACACCGGCTAACTGAGTTGCCGCTTCAAACAATTTTGCGGTTTTACAGTAGATCACCCGCATGTAGTTTGCTTCGGTGGTATCAGGGTCATTACAGTTCATCAACTGTAAAACTTCACCTTCGGCAAGTACGTTAGTGGTATGAGCAAGGACTTGCAGTACTTTCATGTTATCGAGCTCGGTCATCATTTGAAATGAACGAGTATATAAAAAGTCACCTACTAGTACGCTAGCACTATTACCAAATAAGGCATTGGCGGTTTCACGGCCGCGACGCAATGTCGACTCATCAACAACATCATCATGTAACAAAGACGCAGTATGGATAAACTCGATGATCGCCGCGAGTTTAAGGTGATGTTCACCTTGGTAGTCAACGGTTCGTGCGGCTAATACTGATAATAACGGACGTAAACGCTTACCACCGCCATTGATAATGTAAAAGCCTAATTGATTAATTAGGGCTACATCAGATTCAAGTTGTTTGTATATCAGCTGATTGACTGCTTGCATATCAGTGTCAGCCAGTTGACGAATGGCGTTTAAATCCATAATAGTCTCTGGTTGTTGGGCGACAGGCTTGCACCCTTAATTAGTCATATCGAATTAGAGCGCATATCTTACAGGATATCAGTGCTATTTTTCAAAGTATGTATTTCCACAATTGAACATACAGAATCCTGATTTTACGATAGTTAGTAGGATTCTGACCAATTTAATTATAAAACTTAGGTATAAATTAACATGGTCATGTTAACTAAATTTTAAAGAAGGCACATTAGCTATTAATGAATAGTGTGCAGTGATGAGGTCTTTTTTATTTGATAGTGAATTAAGACTTGCCTGATGATAATTCTTCGCGTAGAATCCGCGCCCATTGTCATTAAAAGTTTTTTAGCACCTAGTCTCGTCAATAATATGAGTTAGTGTGTTAGTCATTTGGAGTAAAATAGCCATGTATGCTGTTTTTCAAAGTGGCGGAAAGCAACACCGTGTTGCTGAAGGTCATACAGTTCGTTTAGAAAAATTAGAAGTTGCTACTGGTGAAACCATAGAATTCGATCAAGTTTTGTTGATCGCTGATGGTGAAACAGTACACGTTGGAGCTCCTTTAGTTGCTGGCGGTAAAGTCGTAGCTGAAGTAGTTGGCCACGGTCGCGGCGAAAAGGTAACTATTATCAAGTTCCGTCGTCGTAAGCATCACGATAAGAAGATGGGCCACCGTCAGTGGTTCACCGAAGTTAAAATCACTGCGATTAGCGCATAATTTAGGAGTCTAACTCATGGCACATAAAAAAGCTGGCGGTAGTACTCGTAACGGCCGCGATTCGGAAAGTAAACGTCTTGGTGTTAAGCGTTTTGGTGGTGAATCAGTTCTAGCTGGTAACATTATCGTTCGTCAACGTGGTACTAAGTTCCACGCTGGTGTAAACGTAGGTATTGGTCGTGACCATACTTTGTTTGCATTAACAGACGGTAAAGTAAAGTTTCAAGTTAAAGGTCCTAATAACCGTAAGTTTATTAGCATCGAAGCTTAATTCTTTCTAAGCTAGATCTCGAAAGCCCTGCCTATGGTGGGGCTTTTGTGTTTTTTATATCATTAAACTGTTATTGATAGTTTAATGATTTTGTTTATATGCAGTAGGCGATATCGTGATGAATGCTATCTTCAGCGCTTTCCTGCAAATTCCAGTGATTTGGGATTATAATTACAGATTAAGTGGCGTCAGGAGTCAGTATGAAGTTTGTTGATGAAGCGAATATTCGCGTAGAAGCAGGTGACGGCGGAAGCGGTTGCGTGAGTTTTAGACGCGAAAAATATGTTCCAGATGGTGGTCCAGATGGTGGTGACGGTGGCGATGGCGGCAGTGTATATCTGCAAGCTAACGAAAACTTGAACACGCTGATTGATTATCGTTTTACTCGTTTTCATATGGCTGAACGTGGCACCAATGGTCGTGGCCGTGATTGTACCGGGCATGGTGGTAGTGATTTGGTTCTGCAAGTACCAGTAGGTACTCGTGCTATCGATCAAGAAACAGAAGAGTCACTTGGCGATCTTACTGTAAATGGACAAAAGCTGCTTGTTGCTAAAGGTGGTTTCCACGGTTTAGGTAACACCCGTTTTAAAAGTAGTACTAACCGTGCTCCGCGCCAAAAGACATTAGGTACCCCTGGTGAAGTACGCTCAATTAAACTTGAGTTATTGTTACTTGCTGATGTGGGTTTACTAGGGATGCCAAACGCAGGTAAATCAACCTTTATCCGCTCTGTATCACGTGCGACGCCTAAAGTTGCGGATTATCCGTTTACGACTTTAGTGCCAAACCTTGGTGTGGTTAATCCGCGTCCAGGTCAAAGCTTTGTTATTGCCGATATCCCAGGTCTAATTGAAGGTGCTGCTGAAGGTGCCGGCTTAGGTATTCGTTTCTTAAAGCATCTTGAACGTTGCCGTATGTTGTTACACATTATCGACATCGAACCTATTGATGGCGTAGACCCAGTTTATTCTGCTCGTGCAATTGTCGGTGAACTTGAAAAATACTCTCCAAAACTAGCGGCAAAACCGCGTTGGTTAGTGTTTAATAAAACTGATTTACTGCTAGATGAAGAGATACAAGCTAAAATCGATCGTATTGTCAAAGAGTTAGATTGGCAGGGTGATGTTTATACTATGTCAGCTTACAATCGAACTGGTACTGAAGAGCTAAGCATTAAGATGCTTGACTACATTAGAAGTTTACCGGCTATTGTGGAAGAAATTACCGCTGATGCTGACGTTGAGTTTAAATGGGATAATTACCATAGCGCTGAAGATGAAAACGCTAATGAAAATTATGATGATGACTTTGACGAAGATTTTGATGATGATGACTATGATGTAGAAGTCATCTATCAACGTTAAAGAGCTCATTTGAGGACGTCGTGTACGAAGATAGCCAAAATGAAATTACCCGCCTTGTAGTACGCTGTGCGCAGCTACTACTGGCATATGGTGCTGAGTCTGATCTCGTTGAAGAGATTAGTCAGCGCCTTGGTAAAGCACTCGGTATTGCTAGCATTGAATTATCAATATCATCCAATGCATTAGTATTAACTAGCTTGGTACACGGTAGATGCATTACCACAACCCGTCGTATTCGTGCTCATGGCATTAATATGATGGTGATTTGTGAGCTTCAACGAATTTGCATACTAGCCGAAAAAGGTATTTATGGTGCCAATGACGTTCGTAGACGCCTCGCTCATATTTCTCCTAAAACATACCCCGCAATTGCCGTAGTTCCTATGATAGGTTTGTCGTGCGCAAGTTTCTGTCACTTATTTGATGGCGACATGATGGCATGCTTGATCACATTTTTTGCCTCAGCGGTTGGAATGATAGTACGCCTTTTTCTGGCATCTCGACATTTCAATTTATTGGTTAACTTCTCACTGACTGCATTTGTGATCACGGCTATAGCTCAAATCGGCTATCTTGGATCTATCTCCGAAACACCTCAAGCAGCAATGGCGGCCAGCGTGTTGATGCTAGTACCAGGGTTTCCGTTGATTAATGCAATTTCGGATATGGTCAAAGGTCACATGAATGTGGGTATTTCCCGCTGGGGTCATGCAACCCTATTAACTTTAGCATCGGTTATTGGTATTACCATTGCGATGCAAATGGGAGGGATATTTTAATGTTATCCTTTCTAAGTTTATTGCTGCATGATGCCTTTTTTTCGGCGATACCTGCGGTCGGTTTTGCGATGGTGTTTAATGTCCCTAAACGCTATTTAATTTATTGTGCCATCGCAGGTGCTATTGGCCACAGCTCAAGAACTTTCTTATTACATTTTTCAATGCCAATTGAATGGGCGACATTCATCGCCGCAGCTATTGTTGGCTTGATTACTATTCAGTTTGCCAAACGTCACCTTGCTCCACCATTGATGTACGCTGTTGCTGCCATTATTCCAATGGTACCAGGAACGTATGCATTCAATACTGTCATTGCATTAATTCAACTCACAGCACAGAGTCAGGTTAGTCCCGAACTCACAGCTCAGGTCATCGTCAACGGTTTAAAAACAGTATTTATCTTAGGTGCGCTGGCGGTAGGGTTAGCGTTACCAAGTTTGCTTTACTACCGTAACAGACCAATTATTTAACCATAAGGATTTTGCTTCAATGCGTATCGCAATGATTGCCGCAATGGCCAACAATAGAGTTATAGGTAAAGACAATAAAATGCCTTGGCATTTACCTGAAGATTTACGCCACTTTAAAGCGATGACCTTGTCAAAACCTGTTGTTATGGGGCGCAAAACCTATGAGTCAATTGGTCGACCATTGCCCGGGCGCCACAATATAGTGATTAGCCGTAATAGTCAGCTGAGTATTGAAGGTGTTACCTGTGTAAAAAGTTTCGATGAAGCTATCACTGCCGCGGGTGATTGTGAAGAAATGGTGGTGATTGGTGGTGGTCAACTTTATCAACAACTATTGCCTCAAGCTGACGTATTATATCTAACGTTAATTGATGTCGATGTAGAGGGTGACACGGTATTTCCTGCCTGGGATGATGGTTCTTGGGATTTACAGAACTCAGTAACTGCAACAAACGACAAAGGATTGCAATATAGCTTTAACACTTTAGTTAAAAAGTGTTAAATTAGTCGGGTTTACCCCTGAAATTAATATGTAAAAGTGATCTAAAGCATGATCTCTATACATAGTTATATAACTATAAAATATAAAGGAGTGTCAGATGCGTCTATTGCCTGTAGCTATTGCAGCCCTGATTGCAGCATCTTTTGTGTCAGCCCCTGCTATCGCCGATACAGATCAATTAGTTGCAAATATTTGTGATTATGTGAAATCAGACGACAAAAGCCGTTTACGTAAGAAGATGAAAGAAAGTCGTGTTAAATTACGTAATGTTTATTCAGGCATTTCTTGTGATGGCAGCAGTTTATTGCGTACTGCCTACAATTCAAATGCTAATGATGTCGGTGAGTTTATCGCAAAGCGTCTACCTTCAAGTGATTTAGCTATTCCTGAGGCTGATGGCAAAACTATTCTAGATTGGGCAGCTGCTAATGGTCATGACGGTAGCCCGATTACTGCCGCGATTAAAGACCGAGTTGGTGGCTAATTCTGGCGATGTGTCATCGTTGAGTCAGTCAATGTAATTAGAAATGCCGATAAGTAATTATCGGCATTTTTTATGTCGATAATTTACCCATTAGGTTGATTAGCAATGACGGATTACATTCGCCTTATATTTATTTGTTGTTTGCTTTCAATTTTCAGCCTGTTTACTGATAACTTGCTACTTACGGCGACCTATCTGCACATCAATTTGAGTCTAAAATCCATGTTTTATTAATGCCAGACAAGCCATTGGTTTCTGGCTTGCGTTACCAATTACAATCAAGGTTAACACACGCGTGAGTTGATAGTTGAAAGCGTGCTCTGTGGCTGTTCAGCGACTAGTTTAGGCATAATATTTTGCTTGTTATAAATCGATTTATTTCATTTACCATCAGAGTGTCAGTTACTCGTAATCAAATATTACAGGCAATAAAAAAGGCCCACTAAGGGCCTTTTGTGAATACTAACTTATATTGTATAGATTAAACCTTGAACTCGCGTACCGACGCTTGTAGTTCTTCAGCAAGCATCGCAACTTGCTGACTTGATTGTGCCGTTTGATCCGCACCTATTGAGGTTTCTTCTGAAATAGAGGCAATATGTTCGAGCTTTTCTGAAACTTGTTGGCTAACGATATTTTGCTCTTGGGCTGCTTGGGCAATATGGTTACCAGAATCAAAGGCTCTGTGAACTGACTTACTAATGGTCTCTAAGGCAAGATTTGATTGTTCATTCTTTTCAACACAGCTCTGTGCTTGAGTACGACCCAATTCCATCACTGCAACGGCTTCTTGCGTACCAAGTTGCAATACTTCAATCATTTGCTGAATTTCACTGGTTGAGTGTTGGGTACGTGATGCTAAGTTACGCACCTCATCAGCCACAACAGCAAAGCCTCGTCCTTGTTCTCCAGCTCTTGCAGCTTCAATAGCCGCGTTTAGCGCAAGTAAGTTAGTTTGATCTGCAATCCCACGGATCACATCTAAAATAGAGCCGATTGACGCACTATCGGAATGGACTTTATTAATAACAATACCGGCTTTAGCGACTTCTTCAGCAAGGGCAATAATGGTATTTTTGCTTTCTTCTGCAAGCGTACGCATATGCTGTGTTTCTTGGTCAGCTTGTTTAATCTCATTCAGTGCTTGATCTGCGCTCATTGATACCTGTTGTGCACTCGAGCTCAGTTCCGTGGTTGCAGCAGCAACTTGGTCCACTTGGCTCTTTTGCTCTTGAATACCGATAGTGGTTTGCGAGGTAATTGCAGAGGTTTCTTCTGCTGCAGCAGCTAACTGATTTGAGCGATCAACTATTCCAATAATAAGACTTCGTAGGCTGTCGACTAACCGGTTGCAGTTTTTGGCTAATTCTGCGAATTCATCATGGCCAGTGTCATCTAATTTATGGGTTAAATCACCTGAAGCTAGCACATTTAACGCTTTATTGACTTTCTCTAACGAGCGGGTCAATGGTTTAACAACAGCAATACTGACAATAATGGCAACGATAATGGCAGTTAATACTACCAGTAACGTTTTAATGGCTGCTGAATCAATGATTTCTAAGGCAGTGGTGCTGATATCACTCGCGAAAGTGTCGATGGCTTTTGCCAAAACAGTCATTTTCTTGTTGACGTCTTTTGCTTCGCTTTGTGTATCGATTAACTGTTTAGCGGCCGCAAACTCGTGATTTAATTGTTGTTGTTTTAGCTCGATAATTGAACCGCTGCCTTTTAGCAACTTAAATACTTTTGCACTTTCAGCGGTTAAATCTTCTAAAACTGAACTGCTGACAATACCACTGCCCTGACGACCAATATGATCTAATTTTGATGAAGCTTCGCTGACCATGTAATCGAGTTCTTTGATGATAAGGTCATATTTACTTTGTTCAGTTGAGGCCACCAAATCATAAATTGTGGTAATGATATTGATGAATGTACCATCAACTAAGCTGGCTGACGCAGCCAAACTGCGTTCAGTTTCATCTTCGCTGGTTTCTAGATCGATGATGTCTAATAAAATAGATGAAGAGTCATCTGCTGCATTTTCCAGGTTACTGCGCATTTTGAGTAACTTCTCTTGCAAGCTAAGAGCACTCTCACGCTCTACGATCATTTTTTTTGCACTCGTTTCATACACTGTGTAGCTTTTCGTTAACGCAGCTAATGGCGCAGTAAGCTGATTCTGTTTGCTTACTAAATTATTTAAGCGAGCAAGATCTTTTTCAAATGCGTTATCTAAATCAGTGAGCTTCTTTTCTATCGCTGGAATCTTTGATGAATGCGCACTGTAATAAGCGAGTAACGCTTCAATTTGCTGGGTGCTTAAGTTTTCACTTAAAATACTCGTCGATTCAAGTGCCGGTAGGCTGATCGTCTTAAGAATAGTCGTCCCGTCTTTAATACTGTTGTTGCTCAGCATGGTCACGCCACCGAGGACCATCAATAACAGTGTCACCACGGTAAAACCGCCAATGACCCTGGTCGCTACATTAATTTTCATACAGTACTCCGGCTATTATTATTTGATCCTGATTTTTATCTTGTATGTGCTATCGCATACCACGATAGGAATTTATTAAAGGGCGATTGTTTCTCAGGCAAGCGTAATAAATTCTACATTTAGCTATCGGCTAAATGGTACTTTAGTTTAACGTTAAATTAACTTTTTTTGGGTAATTTTTTCATTCTTTTCAAGATGCCATAGTGTTAAATGCTCTCCCCAGCAGCAGCCAGTATCTAATGCGAGAACGTGCGGATTACTTGTTTGGCCCATTAAGGCCGCCCAGTGCCCAAATATGATGGTGTTTTGCGGTACTGTTTTTGATTCAAATTCAAACCATGGACGTAACTCGGCAGTATGCTGTTCGCTGGGTGGTGATTTACATTTAAAATCAAGACGGCCATCAAGGTGTAAAAAACGCATACGTGTTAATGCATTGATACAATAACGTAGTCTGTCAATACCGTGCAAAGATGGAGACCAGTGCTCAGAATCTTCTGTGTACATTTTGGCAATTAATGCACTTAGATAATCATTTTGCTGTAATGCAAAGCTGACTTGCTCTGCTTCATGTTCAAGGGTTGCTATATCCCACTGTGGAGGCACTCCCGCATGGGTCATGATGATATTATGTTCAGGTAAGGTTCTGACTAAAGGCTGTTGGCGGAGCCAATTGACTAAATTATCAATATCAGGAGCGTTGAGTAATTCATCAAGATGATCTTGTGGGTTGGCTCGTTTTAGCTTCCCGTGCAGAGCCAAAAGATGTAAGTCATGATTGCCCAGTACCACTTTTGCTGAATCTTGTAATGATTGGAAGAAGCGAAGGGTTGCTAACGATTCAGTACCTCTGGCCACAAGATCGCCAACCGCCCAAAGTTGATCTTTGGATGGGTTAAAGGCCACCTTCTGTAGCAATAGTTGTAACTCGGAGTTACATCCCTGAACATCGCCGACAAAATAGTGTGCCATGGGTTATTGAAATATCCCAGGAACAGCAAGACGAAAAGGTGGAATGGTCGCTAAAAAGCGCTCGCCTTTATGATTTTCCATACCATAAGATCCTTGCATAAAGCCCACCGGCGTTTCCATCACAGTGCCACTGGTATACTGGTAAGCAGTATTGGGTGCAATAGTGGGGGTTTCACCAACAACGCCAGGGCCTTTTACTTCATTCTGTTCGCCGTCAGCATCGGTGATGATCCAATGACGGTCTTTAAGAGTCACCTTATTATCACCTAAGTTGATGATGGTAATGGTATAGCTAAAAAGGTATTTATTATCGGCAGCATCGGATTGTTGTTCTAAATATTGGGTGTCGACTTTAATCTTAATAGGCGATTCAACTTGGGTCATGTTATGTCCTAAAGCAAAAGGGCATGCTCAATATGCATGCCCTTATAATTAATCTTTTTTATCACACAGCATATTAGCCATTGCCACATATTGTGGGACACTAATTTGTTCTGGCCGCAGACTTGCGTCAATTTGCAGTGTTGCAAAATCTTCGTCTGAGATTAAGGTTTTTAAATTATTACGCAAAGTCTTACGGCGCATATTAAATGCTGTCGTGACTAAGTGTCTTAATACATCGACATTTTTACACGGCCAAGGTTTGACTTCAAAAGGCAATAATCTTATCACTGCAGAATCGACTTTCGGAGCAGGAGTAAAGCTTGTTGGTGGCACTTCTAAAACGGGTACCACTTGGCAATAATATTGTGCCATCACCGTTAAACGGCCATAAGCTTTGGTGCCAGGACTTGCTGATAAGCGCAAAACCACTTCTTTTTGCAACATAAAATGCATCGTTTCTATTTGTTCAGCAAACTCAAACAAATGGAACATCAGTGGCGTTGAAATATTGTAAGGAAGGTTACCAAACACTTTCATTTTCTTGCCAGGCTGTTGCAACTGACCAAAATCAAACTGTAATGCATCACCTTGGTGAATGGTCAGTTTGTCTTTAAGTATTGGGTGATATTGTAAGCGTTTCACCAAGTCACGATCTAATTCAACAACGGTTAAGTTATCAATCATATCTGCAACAGGTTCAGTTAATGCACCTAAACCAGGTCCAATTTCAACCATTACATGATCATTATCAGGTGCAATAGCGCCTACGATGCTGCTAATCACGCCTTGGTCGGTTAAGAAGTTTTGTCCAAAACGCTTTCTGGCCGTGTGGCCTAAATGTACTTTATTACTCATTAAAATGGGTTACTTACTTTTTGAGGCCAATTCGATGGCTTTGTTTAATGCACAGGTAAAACTGCCGCAATCCGCTTTACCACTGCCGGCCAATTCTAGCGCGGTGCCGTGATCGACTGAGGTGCGAATATAAGGTAAACCTAAGGTGATATTGACCGACTTGCCAAAACCTAATGATTTAAGCACAGGTAATCCTTGGTCATGATACATAGCTAATACCACGTCAGCTTGTTCGAGATACTTAGGCTGGAATAAGGTATCGGCTGGCAACGGGCCAACAATATCCATGCCTTGTTCTCGTAACTCGTTGAGCGCAGGTATGATGGTATCGATTTCTTCACGGCCTAAATGGCCGTCTTCTCCTGCGTGTGGATTGAGTCCACACACATATATTTTGGGTGAGCCTAAACCAAATTTACTGACCAATTCACGATGCAAAATGCTAATAATGTGATGTAGTCTGTCGCGGGTAATGGCTTTTGCAACGTAAGCTAATGGAATATGTGTGGTCATTAGTGCCACTTGTAACCCTGGGGCTGCAAGCATCATGACGACATCTGCACAATTAGCTTGTAGTGCAAAAAATTCGGTATGACCGCTAAATGGAATACCTGCTTGGTTAATAATGCCTTTGTGCACAGGACCGGTAACGACCGCGTCGAATTCATTCGACATATTTTTTTCACCGGCGTAGCGCAAAGTTTCTACTACATAAGCGCTGTTAGCTTCATTCAGTACACCACACTCAACTTCTTCTGCTACTGCAAAAGGAGCAATGGTTAATGTGCCTGCTGTTTGCGGCTTCGGTGGTTGCGATGGTTGATAAGGCCTGAGTTGTAAAGGCAGTCCAAGCATTTTTGCTCGTGTCATGAGCAAATTTTGGTCGGCACAAACAACTAACTCAACAGGCCAGGCCTGTTGAGCGAGTTTGATGACTAAGTCGGGACCAATACTTGCTGGTTCGCCTGGAGTGATGGCAATACGTTTAGTCATTAATTTTGCTTAGCCTCGTTTGCTTTCTGGCTCAACGATTTCGATATACGCTTCTGAACGCATTTCGTCTAACCAGTTTTGTAGCTCTTCATTAAACTTACGACGGAAGATTAATTGATGAGCACGGTTACTGTTAAATTGTTCGGTTGCATCAGTTTTACGGCGCGATTCAAGTTGCACTACATGCCAGCCATGAGTTGTTCGGAAAGGCTCACTGTATTGGCCTTCCTGAAGACTGGCTAATGTTTGCGTAAACTCTGGCACATACATGCTTGGGTCTGCCCAACCTAACTCACCACCTTTAGCTGCAGAACCTGGATCTTCAGAGTACTGAGTGGCTAATTTAGCAAAATCTGCGTCACCTGCACGAACTTGAGTCAAAAAGTTAGCTAACATCGCTTTTGCGCGATCTTCCGATAATATCGGCGATGGCTTTAACAGGATATGGCGTGATTTTACTTCTTCAACTTCTTGGGTTTGTAAACCACGAGTGTCGACTACTTTAATAATATGGAAGCCTGAACCCGATTTAATCGGACCGATTATGTCACCTTTTTTGGCGTTACTGATAACTTCAGCAAACAAGGTTGGCATTTCGTTAATGTTCATAAAGTCCCAAATCCCGCCTTCTAACGCTTTAGGACCTGATGAAGACGCAATAGCGGTACTACGGAAATCGTCGCCATTGTTTAAACGTTTAAGCACGATTTCTGCACGGCGGCTAGCACTTTCAAGTTGTTCGCTCGTTGGGTTGCTTGGTATTTCAATCAGAATGTGACCAATTTGAAACTCAACATCTTTTAAGCCTTGCTCTTGAATCAATTTCACTAAGCCACTAATTTCTTGTGGTGAAACCTGAATACGGCGTTGCACTTGAATACGCTGAATTTCACCTAGAGTGACTTCTTGACGTAACTGTTCGCGATATTGGCTAAAGCTTGTGCCTTCGCTTTCAATAGTTTGTTGCATTTGCGCAACGGTTACTTTTTGTTCTTTAGCGATGTTTTCAATCGTTTGGTCTAATTGTAAATCACCAATCTGCAAGCCGATACGTTCAGCCATTTGCATTTGCAAATGAGTTAAAATGAGACGTTCGATAACCTGGGTACGTAAGGCATCATCAGACGGTAATGTTTGTTTAGCTGCTTTAGCATTGGCTTTAACAGTTAAAACCATGTTGGTGATTTCACTCTCAAGAATGATGCCATCATTAATTTGTACTGATACGCGATCTAATGGCATTGGCGCAGCAACACTGGTGTTACTCATAGCTAATGCTAGTAATGCAAAAATTATTTTTTTACTGTGTTTCATCCACAAAATCCTTGGCACATTCGATTCAATATAAACTGGCAATACATCACCAAAATAAGGTTACTACTTCATACTCAACAGCATGTTTGTTGTTATTGGACTATGAGTTTGTTGCTAGGTTCAGCAATCTATCACAAAAGAATGCTAATTCCTCAAGTAAAGTGGTTTACGGTAGTTAAATAAGCCTTCATTTAACATGTCGTCTACCCCTAACGGACCTGATCCGCCTAAGCCTTTAATGACAAAGTTTAGGTAAACACCGCTTTCAAACTCTTCGCGTCCGTCAACGCTTTCTGATAAATCATCATCGTAGTTGGTTTTGATACGATAATGATAACTTAAGCGCAATGCCCAGCAACATGACTCGTATTGTACGCCAGTGTAAGTTTCAATATTACGAGATTCATTGAGGTCGTAATAGTAGTTACCGACAAAATATAAGTTGTCACTAATAGGCCACGATGTGCGCACGCCTGCTTGGGAAATATCAACTTGATCATTGGTGTTGGTATTTAATAAGTCGGGTACATAACGGTAGCTTAACTGCAATAGTCGGTCGCTACTTGGGCGATAATCCAAAGTGATTTCATTCTTTTTGTTTTCACCCGTTTCAGTGTCGTGTTGTACTGAACCACTCACAAACCAATCGTTGTATAATTGGGCATCTAATTCAGCCGCTAATACCGATGTTGACTGGGTTGTTTCTTCGAAAGCATCGTCAATACTGACTTTAGAGTTTTCCAAATACATGATTTGCCCCACGCTAAACTTGAGTTTTTCGCGGTTAGTTTGATCAAACAAACGAGTGGTAAAACCTAAGGTAAATTGGTTGGCATCAGCAACACGATCTAAGCCTGAGTATTGGCGATCGCGGAACAGACCATAATAATCTTCTTGCAATTGTGCTGTGTCATAAATACCAATATTAGATTGGTCTTCATAGCCGACATAAAGATATTGAATCTGAGGTTCAAGGGTTTGACGGTATTGTTCATCAAACAATTGGGTTGCTCGCTCAAAATTCACCTGACCGTGTAAACGCGCTTGAGGAATCGTACGGCTTATACTGTCGTCTAATGTTGAGTCTTCGTCGATGTTTTGCTGCCAATACTGAGTTTGCAGTAATTTAACTTCACTGGTAAATGAACCTGCTGGTCCTTGTATTGGCCAAATTAAGCTAGGCACTAAATGTAAGCGGGTAGCGGTATTATATTCATTATCTTGATGACGGAAATTGGTCAGTTCTGAATTAAATTTAAAGTCGATAGAGTTAAAAATGTCTGCAGAACGATAATTAAAGTTTAGCTGTGGCATCACTTGATACGGTTTTTCATCTTCACCGAGCACTTTAATGTCTTGCACGCGCATGTTGAAGTCCCAGTTGCGTTCAAAATAACTGGCTTCACCGATCCGTGATAACTGGTTGTCGGTTGACTGATTAACGTCGGAATTTAAATCGTTGAAATAATTGTTATCAGACACATCGGTATAGTCTGATCTTACTCGCCAGTTTTTGTTGACTGCGCCTTGATGGCTCCAGTGATACAAATAACGGTCAGCATTAGAGGTTAGCTTACTGTCGCTACCTAAATATTCGACATTGAACTGGCCATTTTGCTGTTCGCCAGCGAGATAGCGAAATTCCGTTTTGGTATACAACCCACGCGAAGACATGAAGTCCGGGGTGAAAGTTAAGTCAAACTCTGGGGCGATATTCCAATAATACGGGGTGCTAACTTCTACACCGTTAGTGGTGCTGGTACTAAAACTTGGGAATAAAAAGCCGGTTTTACGCTTATCTGATACAGGCACTGTCATATACGGGATATATAATACTGGGATGTTGGCAATACGCAGCTTGGCATTCCAAATTTCACCCCATTCTTCTTTGCTGTCAATTTTGATCATATCAGCTTCAAGTAACCATGATTCATCACCAGGAGGGCAGGTAGTGAAGTTGGTTTTTGTTAGCAATAGATTATTGTCTGAAGTTATCTGTAGTTTTTCTGCATCGCCATGTACTTGTTGTCCATGTAGCCAATACTGAGCTCCTTTTAAGGTGGCATTATTAGTGCTCATTTGCGCTTCTAAGGTATCTGCTGTGACGGTAAATAACTCATCTTTAAAGATAAGGTTACCTTCTGCATTTAAGCGTTGTTGTTTTTGATCTAATACCGCATTGTCAGCAGCGATATGGCGAAGTCCCTGGCTGAAACTCACATCACCCGAAAACTCAGCTTGGTTATTGTAAGCAACGGCAGAGTGATCGCTAATGATAACAATTTGATCGTCTGATATGCCGGTTAATGCTGCACGGTCTTCGAATGAACGAGACACAGGCGGAGCAACAACGCATTGCAATGAAGGCGCTTCTGTCGTTGTAGGCTCATCGGCCAACACGATATTTGGGAGTAGGCTTAGTGCCAGAAAATAACGGATCTGCATTGTTGTCAATAATTTATGAATTCTGATTCCGGAAAGTTTTGGAGAGAAAAAGATACTCAGCTAGATGAAACATTCCATTCTTTAGCTGTTTCCAAATGTTATGCTGGCTATAATAAAGCAATTTTTCGTTAAGAGCCATTGAGATGATTTTATCTGACCCAAGATTTGTCGCGTTAAGTAACTGGTTATACCAATATTTCGGCGATAAAGTTGCCATTAACTTGATCTGCGGCGACGCCAGTTTTCGACGCTATTCTCGTCTTCATCATCAAGGTATTGATTACATTGTTTCAGATTCACCGATCGACTTAGTGCCCATCGCGCCATTTGTGGCAATGGCCAAGGCTTATAAACATGCAGGCTTACTGGTACCCGAAGTGCTTGCAACCTGCGAAGACTATGGTTTTGTCTTACAAACTGATGTAGGCGAATTACAACTTTTGTCGGTGCTGAATAAAGACAATGTGAGCGACTATTATAAGCAGGCATTAAACTTATTGCCGGTCATTGCCACGGTAACGGAAACCGAAGATGGACCGTTAGCTGATTACGATGACGTTTTTGTGGCAAGAGAATTAGCTATTTTTGTCGATTGGTTACTAAAAGAGCATTTAGATTACGCATTGACGGATAATGAGCAACAAATGATTGCGGCTACGTTTGCAGCCTTAACCGACAATGCACTGGCGCAGCCAAAAGTGGGCATGCATCGTGATTACCATAGCCGTAATTTACTGATAAATGATCAAGCGTTAGCGGTGATTGACTTTCAAGATGCAGTGCATGGGCCAGTGACTTATGATGCGGTATCATTGCTGCGCGATTGTTACGTGCGTTGGCCAGATGATATCGTTAATCACTTGATGAGATATCATTATCAGCTCGCTATAGATCACCAATTAATGGATGAAAATGTTGATTACGCTACTTATACCCAGTGGTTTGATTTAATGGGATTACAACGTCATATCAAAGCTGCGGGTATTTTTGCGCGGTTATATCATCGTGACGGTAAGCGCGGTTATCTGGCTGATATTCCATTAACCTTGCAATATGTCGCAGATATTGGGATGAAATACCCACAAATTACCGATTTTAGTCTGTGGGTTCACAGGGTGATTTTACCGTTAGTAAACCACAAAAATACTAATGAGGCGGTAAGCGAAGCATGAAAGCGATGATACTGGCAGCAGGACGCGGGGAGCGTTTGCGCCCGTTAACAGACTCCTTACCTAAACCATTAGTGAGCGTTGCAGGTAAACCTTTAATTGAATATCACTTAGAAAAGCTCGCGTTAATTGGCGTGACTGAGGTTGTGATCAATCAAGCTTGGTTAGGACATAAGTTACCTGAAATGCTAGGCGATGGGAGTCGATGGGGTTTGCACATTAACTACAGCGAAGAAACCACGGCGTTAGAAACCGCTGGGGGTATCAAGCAAGCATTACCTTGTTTGGGGGACGAACCTTTTTTGGTGATCAATGGTGATATTTTTATCGATCACTTGCCCGACATCAGCTTGGCTTATCAACGCGTTTGCCAAGGTGAAGCACAAGCTTTTTTGTGGTTAGTGGATAATCCAGAACATCATCCACAGGGCGATTTTGCTATTGATGCCCAAGGTCAATTAACCTTGAGCGATGAACAAAGGTTAACGTTTGCTGGACTGGGGATTTATCATCCTCAATTATTTAGCCAGTTGCCTGAAGGTAAACAGGCTTTGGGGCCTTTGCTTAAACAAGCCATTGGCCAGCAACAAATACAAGGTGAGCATTTTGATGCTTATTGGTGCGATGTCGGCACACTTGAGCGCCTGGATAAATTACAGCGCCGGTTAGTTGATATAGAGACTCAGTTACCGTTTTAAGCTACGCCTTTGATAATGGCTAGCTGTTTATTAATTATTAACCGTAGTGGAAAACAACATGCGAATTTGGGGTAAAGTTTTTGGATTTATCATTGGGTATATGTTCGGGCGTTTCTTTGGTGCAATTTTAGGATTATGGTTAGGCCATGCTTTCGATAGGCGCCAAGGGTTAACCTCGATAATGCGTAAAGGCAGTGAACGTCAGGCGATGTTTTTTAATTCAACATTTGCCGTAATGGGCCATGTTGCTAAAGCGTCAGGGCGAGTGACTGAAACCGATATTCGTATAGCGACCATGTTAATGGATCAAATGAAGTTGTCTGGTCAGTCACGTATCGATGCGCAAACGGCTTTTCGTCAAGGCCGCCAAGCTGATTTTGATTTGCTAAAGCAGCTAGAACTGTTTCGACAAGCCACTCAAGGACGAGTCGAGTTAGCGCAAATGTTCTTGGAAATCCAAATTCAAACAGCCTTGGCCGATGGTGAATTACATGCCAATGAAAAGCAAATATTGTCGGTTATTGCCACTAAGCTTGGTCTTGCTGCGCAACTGGATGCTTTACTGGCTCGTTGGCAAGCTGAATTTAGTCATCATCAGTCGCCACAAGGTAATAAAATGCCGCTTACTGATGCCTATGTGCTACTTGGCGTGCAAGAATCCGCTAGCGATCAAGACGTAAAACGAACTTACCGTAAGTTGATGAATGAACATCATCCAGACAAGCTTGTGGCTAAAGGCTTACCTGAAGAGATGATGGAATTAGCCAACACCAAAGCACAAGATATTCAAGCCGCTTACGAGCGCATTAAAACCTCTAGAGGAATGCGTTAGCGCAAGCCAGTAACGTATTTTTGTAAACAATGGAATGGGGTAATAAATGAAAATAGTGGTATTAGATGGTTATACACTTAATCCGGGTGATTTGAGTTGGCAAGCGCTTGAGGCTTTAGGCGAATGTGATATTTACGACCATACCACACTCGAACAAATCGTCAGTCGCTGCCAAGGTGCGCAAATCGTGCTGACCAATAAAACGCTATTGAGTGCCGCGACCTTAAAGCAACTGCCCGCATTAAGCTATATTGGTGTTCTTGCCACAGGAACCAATGTGGTCGATGTTGATGCAGCAACAGCGCAGGGTATTGTTGTCACTAATATTCCTGCTTATGGTCCTGATGCCGTAGCACAAATGGTGTTTGCCCATATTTTACATCATAAGCAACAAGTTGCCTTACATGACCAAGCCGTAAAACAAGGACAATGGGTAACGCAACGAGATTTTTGTTTTACCTTATCACCCTTAACCTCATTAAAAGGCCTCACGCTGGGTGTGGTAGGTTATGGTGATATTGGCCAACAGGTTGCCAATTTAGGTGTCGCGTTTGGCATGAAAGTGTTGATTACCAGTGCTAAACCTAAAACCAATTTACCTGATGCTATTCAATGGTGTGAACGCGACATCCTGCTTCAACAAGCCGATATTATTTCGCTGCATTGTCCGCTGAGTACAGCAACCAAATACATGATCAATAGCGACAGTTTACGCTTACTTAAACCGGGTTGTTTATTAGTGAATACCGCCCGTGGCGATTTGATTAATGAAAATGATCTCGCTCAATGGCTTAACAATGGTAACGGCTTTGCGGCAGTTGACGTGTTATCCACTGAGCCGCCAAGTAGCAATAATCCGTTACTTAGTGCAGCCAACATTACTATCACGCCGCATATTGCATGGGCGACATTACAAGCTAGACAAAATCTACTTAATATTGCGCTTGAAAATGTTCTCCATTTTCAACAAGGTAAAATGTTGAATAGAATTAACGGCTAAAGCTATCACTAAACCAACCACTTTTAACCAGTTTAGTCTCGAGTTTAAAGCTTAGATTAAAATTTAGAGTCTCGAGTTTAGAGTCTCGAGTTTAGAGTCTCGAGTTTAGAGTTTAGAGTTTAAAGCTTAAAGCTTAAAGCTTAAAGCTTATAACTTAGATATAGTGCTGGGTGTTTAGATCTGTCATTTATAGCGTTCGATTAACACTCACAACTAGAGCGGATAACGACACATGTCACTATGGAAAGTCCTGTTTGATTTTGTTGATAAAGAACGTAGCAGATTTAATAATGTGCGCCACGATACCCATGCGCTGCAATTTGAAATTGAATCAAATATTCATTTTGTTGTGGATGGTTTGGCGCAACAACTCAGTGCAGCCGAGATTATCAAGGGGCTAGAAACCCAAGCGTTCGATAAAGCGATACTGTCGGGATTACATATTCGTCAGGCTAAGTTAGTACCGCGAACTATTGAGGGTTATAAAGAGTTCGATAAATACCTAGGTGAGCCAAGCGGCGTGTTGATTAAAAAACTGTACATAAAAATAACGGTACTGAAAAAACTGATTCACGCGGGTAAGCTTGATCAAGATCTTAAACTTAAAGCGCTGTTTCGTTTGCTAATGTTAGTCCACTTTCACTTAGCAGATAAACCACTGCCTAAACCAATGCCAACAGTAAAAAACTAAGCCGCAGATACTCCACGGCTTAGTTCATCGATATTCAGCTAGGTGACAGAACAATATCCTGTGACGTTAAAATAATATCCTGTGACGTTAAAACAGTACCTTGATATGGCTGGCAACGGTTTTCGCTTTTTCGACCGCTTGTTCTACCGAGTTATCGCGGGCTAGCGCTACACCTAAGCGCCGGCGGCCATCAATGTCTGGCTTACCAAACAAGCGTAATTGAGTATCGGCTGGCGCTAAGGCGGCAGCCATACCCTGGTAACGGATATTGGTGGATGTGCCTTCAGCAAGAATAACCGCAGAAGCACTCGGACCATGCTGCACAATATTGCTTATTGGTAAGCCTAAAATCGCACGTACATGCAAGGCAAACTCAGATAAATCCTGGCTGATTAAGGTCACTAAACCTGTATCATGTGGCCTTGGCGACACTTCAGAAAAATACACTTCATCACCACGAATAAATAGCTCAACACCAAAGAGTCCATATCCACCTAATGCCTCAACAACTCGTTGGCTCATGGCTTGTGCCTTGTGTAATACCTCAGCCGACATCGCCTGCGGTTGCCACGATTCACGATAATCGCCATCTTCTTGTCTATGGCCAATTGGGTCGCAAAAATGGATGCCATTTACGGCGCTAATCGTCAGTAAGGTAATTTCGTAATCAAACGGAATAAAAGCTTCAACAATTACTCGTCCTTTACCTGCACGACCACCTTCTTGGGCGTAAGCCCATGCTTGCTGAATGGTTTGTGCTGACTTAATCACACTCTGGCCTTTACCAGACGAACTCATCACTGGCTTAACCACGCATGGAATACCAATGTCGGTAACGGCCTGTTCAAATTCAGCTAGGGTGTCACAGAAAAAGTACTTTGATGTTGGTATCGCTAAGGTTTCTGCCGCAAGTCGGCGTATGCCCTCACGGTCCATAGTGAGTTTGGCTGCGTTAGCGGTTGGCACCACATGTAAACCTTGCTGTTCTAGTTCCACTAACGTTTGGGTGGCAATAGCTTCAATCTCAGGGATCACTAAATCCGGCTTTTCAAGCTCGATAACTGCTTTTAATGCTTTTGCATCCAGCATGTTAATCACATGAAAACGATGGGCAATTTGCATTGCTGGGGCATTGGGGTAGCGATCAACTCCGATAACTTCAATTCCGTAACGTTGAAGCTCAATGGCAACTTCTTTGCCGAGTTCACCGCAACCTAATAGCATCGCCTTAATCGTGCCAGAAGTATTTGCTGTGCCAAATGTAGTAGCAATAGACATGGTATTTTACAGCCTCTGTGTAGGGATATTCTTATATGCCGAACAGTGTAACGAGATGAGGTATTAAAAATCCAATATAAAATACACTAATTGGCTAAAAACGCCTGTATTTCGAGGTTTTTTGTGATGAAAGATTGTATTTAATTACGACAAGTCTAGATGTATCGGTGTGTAGAAGTGTCGTTGTTGAAAGCACCAAGTGTGAGTGGGTAAGTGTCATAACACTATAGTGTTGTATTAGAGGGTGCTGACTCAAAAGAGTAAGTTAAAAAAGCCAACATTATTGGATTAATGTTGGCTAGATTCTATTTGAATTTGGCGTTAACTAAGGTTTAACGAGTAACTCTGCAGCGGTTAAAATTAGCTCTGGCGCAGGGCGAACCTTGTAGTTTGGATTCACATATTGAAAATGAATTAAACCACTTTTATCTGCCAAATAGACAGCTGGCACGGGTAACACTAAGCGTTTTTCACCCTCTGGGGTAGTAAACAGTTCATTGGTTACCGCTAAACTGGCAGTATATTTTTTAGTGATATCTGCACTGGTGTAATAGGCTAAACCAAATGCTTGCGATGCCGCCATTGAGGTGTCAGACAGCAATAAATAATCGAGTTCTTGTTTATTCATCGACGCGCGCATCTTTTCTGGCGTGTCTGGTGAAATACCCACTAACTGGAAACCCATTTCAAGCAATTTAGGTTCAATTGCTTTTAGCTGACCCATTTGCGAATTACAAAATGGACACCAACCGCCACGGTAAAAGAAAAATATAGTCGGCTTTTGCGCCACAAGTTTACTGAGTTCAACCGCTTTACCATCAACATCTTGCAGGGTTATTGCTGGTATTTGGTGGCCATTGAGCAGTGGCATGACATTGTTCTCGTCACTGGCAATAGGCTTAGCCACACTGGCTAAGGTGGTTAACGTAAGTGCGGTGGCAATAAGCAGAGTTTTTAACATGATAAGTCCTTATAGAGTAATGTCCCGACTAAAGTAGACCTCATAATCACACAATTCATTTCATTCAAACACAAAAAAAGCGCCTAAGCGCTTTTTTCGATTACCATTAACTCTTTCGAGTTGAGTTATTTAATCTTTTTGTATTTAACCGTGCTGCTGACTTTACCCACTTTAACACGACGTCCGTCCATGTTTTTCTCAGCAATCATCTGGGCGCCAGCGTTATCTCCACGTTGTTGTTTTTTAGCAAAACTACGGCGCTTTTCAATCTGCTTAAGCAGTACTTCACGGCTACCGACTTCATAACCCGGGACTGTGACTCGACGAATTGGCTGACCGATTAGCTTTTCAATATCAGCTAGGGTGCGTTCTTCTTCGCGGCTCACAAACGAAATTGCCACACCGGTTTTACCTGCACGACCTGTACGGCCAATACGGTGCACGTAATCTTCGGCTAAAAATGGTAAATCGTAGTTAACAACGTATTCAAGATTTTTAATATCAAGGCCACGAGCGGCGACTTCGGTGGCCACTAATACGCGAATTTTACCTTCAACAAATTCACGTAACGCACGACGACGGCTGCCTTGTGCTTTCTCACCATGAACCACACCCGATGGAATACCATCTAAGTTAAGCTCTTTGACCAATTTGTCTGCAGCGTCACGAGTCGCGGTAAACACCAACACCTGTTGCCAGTTTTTGGTACCAATAAGTTCAGATATTAATTCACGCTTACGACGCTGCTCTACTGGATATACCACCTGGCTAACGGTGTCGGCAGTAGTATTTTGTTTATCAACAGTAATCACTTTAGGCTTTTCAAGCATGTCATTCGCTAGCTTTTTAACCTCAGAAGAGAAGGTCGCAGAGAACAACATGTTTTGACGTTTTTTGTTTACTGCTTGGAGAATCTTTTTAATGTCAGCACTAAAGCCCATATCAAGCATACGGTCGGCTTCATCGAGTACTAAAAACTCAACATTCGACAAACTTAAGTTACACGCCACAATGTGTTCAAGTAAACGACCTGGTGTAGCAACAATAACGTCGGCACCGCGTTTAAGTTTTTGTGATTGGGTCTCTATTTTAACGCCACCATAAATGGTTAATACCGTTAAATTAAGATGCTTACTGTAAGCGCTAATGTTGTCTGCAACCTGTGCGGCAAGCTCACGAGTTGGAGTCAGAATTAAGGTACGAGTGTTAGACGGCATCGTCTCTTTTGGGTTATCACACATTCTTTGTAATATAGGCAGTGCAAATGCTGCTGTTTTACCCGTGCCTGTTTGAGCGCTTGCTAGGACATCTTCACCACGACGGATCGCTGGGATCGCTTGTTGTTGAATTGGCGTCATAGATTGATAACCGCACTCAGCGATCGCGCGTAATATTTCTGGGGCGAAGCTAAAAGATTCGAATTTCATGGTGCGGTTCCTGTATGTACATCAAAACAAAGCGATTTAGTTGCAACAAGCTAAGTTAGCTGCACAAGGTCAATCTAGAGTATTTGGGCCGATAGCCATTGTTAATGGCAGATATCATGCTTAACTGGGTTGATTAACGTCTTAGGATAGTTGAAAAACGTTAAGCTTGAATGATACACCCCATTGAGTGCCATCGATAAGCGGCCGCGGAGTATAACAAACTTTTGTTTAAATCCTGAACTTTATCTGTGTCAAAAGGGAAGATTTTTTAGAACAGAATAGTTTAGATGATATGGATTGATAGTCATGGCAATTACAGCATCTTAAGTGCGGGGCTGCTAACTCGTTTTTGAACATTTCCGAGTTAGAACATTAATCAATTTATATTTTTTCAGATAAGGTTTTGTACTGAAAACTGCTGAGTCAGTGGTAAAATTCACAGCTCGACTTCACAATTGCACAGACTACTGTTCACAACTGATACCTTCTACTGGTGAGCTCGGCACATTCTGCTGATTAAATTGCCTTCTTCAGCGCAACAAAAAGCCCCAATGATTGGGGCTAATTTAGGAGTGAATAAGTTAACAACATTAAACGCGACCTAAATTCGATTGGTCATACCTGTCCTGATAAATATTCTCTATTGGTTTTTTACACATTCACTAACAATAACTCCATAATTAGATATGTCTTTTCGCACCCTTAAGAAAATATTCCAAGTCCCCTTTATTACTTTTGCTATTCCTTTTACAACCTCACCACAAGAAATATCCAACCCACCACTCTCCTTTAGGGCTACATAGCTTCCAAGCCTAATTGATTTCTGATAGAGCTCTTTTGCTTTAGTTAAATTAGGTTGAACACCATGCCCGTAACGATAAATACGAGCTAACATCAATGTGGCTACTAGTCCGTCCATATTCGCAGCTATCAAATACAACTGTTTTGATTTTATGTAGTCTTGATCCACACCGACACCGAAAAAGTAAAGCCTTCCAAGAGCTGTATAAGCATACATGTCATCACTTAAATCAATCGCTTTTTTATAATATGTAGCCGCTTTTGAAAAGTCTTGTTCAATAGTCGCTGTTGATGGCATTTCATACAGCCGCCCTATTTCGACCAACGCCTCATCTATTCCATTTTTAGCCATACTTTTATATAGATAAATAGCTTGGTCGTATTTATTTTCACTCACCAGACGTATTGCATCATCCCATAAAGACAGTTCATCATACTCTGGATGCATTATAGAGCCCTCTTCAGTTTATTCCTCCCCCAACACCAGATATTGAAACACATTAATGGTATGAGGAAAAGTAAGCCAAATGAAGTTCTACTGAACTGAGTGGGTAATCGGCCCTAACATTGAAAGGGGCATAAATGATTTGCATACCTTGCTCGCAATTGGTGTGATTCAACTCAGAACTTGAGGACGTTGAAGAAAATAGCGTGAGCCTGACAGGACGTCAGGCTAGCTTTCGTTGGCCAGGGATGGCCTATCGGAAGCGTTAGCATTTTCGAATAAGGCCGAAGCAAGTTTCAAATGAAATTAAAAGCTCATTCAATCCCCATGGCGACCTTTTCGCAGCTGTTGTTTTGTAAATAGCGAAAATGTTGCGGGGCGGCTGGGAGTTCCAAGAGGGAATAGCCGTTGATTTCCTCTTGGTCTGGTGTGGGCGAAGCACCACGACGTTAGTGACCGCAGGTCATAGCCTAACCAACGTTGGGGCAAAACCAAGTTAGCTTATATAGTTGTTGAAAACAAAAAGGCCAGCCTCGGCGGCTGGCCTTAATATTGAATTTATAATTGAGTTTACAATTGGGTTAAATCGCCCAGCCACCCATGTAAAAGGCGACTAAACCAAGGGTGATTAAGATAACCCCAAGTCGCAGTTTACGCCATTCGCCGCTGCATATGCGGCCAATAACCAAGGTAACAAAACCAAGCATAATCCCAGTAACGATATTACAGCTTAAAATGATAAATACCGCGCAGGTTAGGCCCGCCATTGCGTCCACTTTATCATCAAAATTAAGCTTGGTGACGTTACTTAGCATTAGTAATCCAACATACATTAGCGCTGGAGCTGTCGCATAAGCAGGTACTAAAAAGCTTAACGGCGCTAAGAACATCATTATCAAAAATAGTAAGCCGACGATGGTCGCGGTCAGGCCGGTTTTGCCACCTGCTGCGGTTCCTGCTGCGGATTCAATATACACCGCTGCTGGTGCGCCGCCGACCACGCCTGCAAAAATACTGCTGACTGAGTCTGATGTCAGTGCTTTTCCACCACCAACAATATTGTCTTTATCATCGAGAAGTTCCGCTTGCCCTGCAACCGCTCTAATTGTGCCTGTTGCATCAAAAATAGCGGTCATCACTAATGCCAACACAATAGGCAGTACCACTGGATTCAGTGCGCCCATAATATCGAGCTGGCCAATTAGCGACGTTTCAGACATCAAGTCAGGTAAAGCAAATAGGCCTTGATAAGTCACGCTAGGATCAAATATTAACCCAAAGATCGATAGCCCGACGATGACCAACAATATGCCACCCGGTGTGCCTCGGCGCTCAAGCCCAATTGTCATAGCAAGACCAATTATTGTTGCTATAACCGGTAAACTATTAATATCACCAAGCTTTACGGGTAAACCGGCATCGTTTGATACAATCAATTTCACGCTATTGGTCGCGATAAGGAGTAAAAACAAACCAATACCAATACCTGTACCGTGAGCGATGCCGGTTGGCAAGTTAGTGAGTACCCATTGACGAATACCGGTGACACTTACAAGTGTAAATACGATACCCATTAGGAAAATAGCGCCAAGGGTGACAGGAATCGATATTCCCTGGCCTAGCACCATGCTAAATGCAGTAAATGCAGTGAGTGAAATTGCACAACCAATGGCCATTGGCAAATTAGCCCATAGCCCCATGAGCAACGAACCAAATGCGGCAATTAAGCAGGTAGCGATAAATACCGCCGCAGGATCAAACCCCGCAGTGCCCAACATGTTTGGCACCACAATCACCGAATAAACCATAGCCAAAAACGTCGTTAAGCCAGCAATGACTTCACGTTTTAAGGTACTTCCACGGGCAGAAATATTGAAATAGCGATCCAAAAACGAATCAGAAACAGCAGCAGTATTAGAGAGAGTCTGTTCAGACTTCATAGTGATGATACCTTTTGATCTCTTAAATTATCAGTTAACCAATGGTTATTCATTGGCGACACGGCTATGGCAGGTAGAGCCCCAAACGAGAACGACTTAGGTGAGAGATCCACTTGGCGCATATAGCGTTAGTGACCTGCGAGTATTGTGGTAAACAAATTTGTTATACACATGTCTGGTAAAATTTACTCTTACCAACACAGCCTTTGTTGGCGCGGAGTTTACAACAATCGACAATGGGGAAATAGGAAGCGGCTAACATTTTTTTGCTATGTGGGTAAAAAACGCACCACAAAAACAGATTGCTCGTATATCTCACCATAAAAGTCACTCGTTGTAGTAATGACAGCTTTTGAGCATTTATCACTAATAACTGATTACCGTCTTGGCATGGCAATTTAATACCATTTTTTAGGAATTATAATGTTTGCTGTGAGTAGGTAGATTCACTGGCGTTTTAGTTTGCACTTGATGGTGCTTTATTTAAAAGGGCTTTGGACGTGTTATTGGTCCAAAGCCCTATATTTAATGCTAAAGCGTTATGCTGAATTGGATGGCGCTTAAATCGCGACAGTCACTTTATTGAGCCATGCTAACTCGTCACCTTGCATTAATGGCGCTAAGGTTTGACGTACTTTTTGTTGATATTGATTAAACCAATTCACTTCAAAGTCGGTTAGCAATGATTTGTCGATTAAGCGTGCATCCATTGGAATATGGGTTAATACATCAAACTCATACATTTCACGCTCTGCACCTGCCAATGCTTGGCAATGTTGCACTGTGACGAGGTTTTCGATGCGAATACCAAAACCATCGGCGCGGTAATAACCAGGCTCATTCGACAATACCATGCCTGGCAGTAATGCCACGCCATTGACGTTTTTACCAATGCGCTGCGGGCCTTCGTGAACACTTAAAAAGTGACCGACTCCATGGCCAGTACCGTGGTCATAATCAAAACCATGTTGCCATAAATATTGGCGAGCAAACGCATCGAGTTGCACACCAGAGGTGCCTTTAGGGAAGCGTGCGGTATCAAGGGCTATGTGGCCTTTTAATACCAGGGTGACCATTTTTTTCTGTTCGTCTGTCACCTTGCCAATGGCGATGGTGCGGGTGACGTCGGTGGTGCCGTCTATGTACTGAGCGCCAGAATCGACCAAGTAAATACTGTCCATGGTCATGGTGCTTGGGGTGCCATTATTATGGTTGTAATGACACATTGCGGCATTGGCACCAGTGGCAGAAATAGTGTCAAAGCTTGGCTCGCGATACAGCGAGTCTTGCAATCTAAAGCTCTCTAATTTGTCAGCCAGTTGTGCTTCATCGTGCATAATGTTTTGTTCAACTTGGCTGTCTAACCAGGCTAAAAAGCGGCTCACCGCAACACCATCACGAATATGACACGCTCGTATACCAGCTAATTCGGCGTTATTTTTTTGTGCTTTAGGTAATGCAACCGGGTCGGTACCCACAATCAGTTTAGCACCGCCTTTTTGGGCCAGTAATTGCGAATAGGCGTTGGCAGAATGTGGGTCGGCCAATAGCTTAACGCCATTCATTTGCGCTAATACGGTTGCCAGTTCTGCTTCATCTTTAAAGCTCACCCCAGCACCTACGTGTTGTTCAATATTTTGCGGCACTTTAGCTAAATCGGTAAAAAAGGTCATGTCGCCATTACTAGATAATAATCCGCAGCCAAGTATGACGGGGAAGCGTGGAACATCGTTTCCACGGATATTTAGTAGCCAACAACATGAATCTAATGCGGCAACAAGGGCAACATCGGCGCCTTGCTTGTTAACCAGCTGACCAATTTGTTGACGTTTGTCGACACTATTACGTCCTGCACCTTGGTGGCTCAATAAAGTCATGGTGGATGCTGACGGTGCAGGGCGGTCTAACCAACTCACATCAATCGGGTTGCTATCTACTTCAACTAAATTGATTTGGGCTTTATCAAATTGTGCTTTGGTTTGTTGATACCAAGCAAGGGTATGTAAGCGACTGTCGATGCCGACGTTAGCGCCTGCAGGTAATGTATCGATTAACCAGTCAATTTGCGGGTCGTCATACAGGCTTAAATATTCAAATAAGTTACCGTCTACTTGTTGGCGTACTTGCACTGTGTAACGGCCGTCGGTAAATATTGCTGCGCGGTCTTTTAACACAATTGCCATGCCAGCAGAACCGGTAAAACCAGTGGCCCAATGTAAACGTTCATTACGAGCAGGGACATACTCACCTAAATATTCGTCAGCTCGAGGAATGATGAATGCATCTATTTGGTTTACTTCAAGCTGTTGGCGAATGGCGTTAAGACGCGTAGCAATAATATTGGACATGGTTTCTCCGTTGGAGGCGACTGATGAACTCAGCTCTGTAGAATGAACTGCGATTATCGCAAGCGTGACGGCAAACTGGCAAGTGAAGTCGCTGACATAATGTGGAGCAGACTGATTAAAATTGTAAACTTATATTGTATACAATGGTAACAAAGCGATACAGACGGTATCCTTGTTGATATTGATTATCTTGTATATTTAAACAAGGTAAGATGATTTGATTTCCACAGACTCTAAATAAATAACAATAAAAATAACCAAAGGAAAACCTATGACAATCGGTGTCGGCGGCGTTAGCCCGCAACAAGCATTAGCCACACTCACTAATATGACTCACGGTGTAGCAGCGATAAGTGATGATGAATTTAATCAACGAATTCAACATGCACAACGATTGATGGCGCAACATGGTTTAGAAGCAATCTATGTGAATGCTGGTACTAATTTGTACTATTTTACGGGTACTCGTTGGTTTTCTAGCGAACGTATGGTGGGTGCTATTATCCCCGCTGTGGGTGAGGTTCAGTATATTGCACCTGCATTTGAACTCGACACGTTACAGGGTTATATGACCATAAAAGGTCAAGTAAATACGTGGCATGAAGATGAAAGCCCATATCAGTTATTTGCCGATGTGCTGGATAACATCGGCTTGAGCCAAGCAAAAATCGGTATTGATGAGTCAACCGCCTTTTTTATTAGCGATGGCATTGCCCAAGCAGCTCCTCAGCATCGATTTGTAAGTGCGACAACAGTAACGGCAGGATGTCGGATGATTAAGTCGGTTGCCGAAATTGCCTTAATGCAACGCGCTAAAGACATGACCCTTGAAGTGCATAAAGCCACTGCCAGTATTTTACGTGAGGGCATCACCACTGCAGAAGTGGAAGACTTTATTAACCAAGCTCACTATGCCGTGGGCGCAGCCAAAGGTTCGTATTTTTGCATCGTGCTATTTGGTGAAGATACAGCGTATCCGCATGGGGTTAAATCACCTAAAGCGCTTGAGAAAAATGACACGGTATTGATTGATACCGGTTGCCAATTACAAGGCTATAACTCTGATATTACTCGCACTTATGTATTTGGTGAGCCTAATGATCGTCAGCGTCAATTATGGCAACTTGAACAGGATGCACAAATGGCTGCGTTTGATGCTGCTACCTTAGGAACCTTGTGTAGTGAAGTGGATGCAGCTGCTCGTGTCGTGTTAGAAGCCGCAGGCTTTGGTCCAGATTACAACGTGCCAGGTTTACCTCATCGTACTGGTCATGGTATCGGTTTAGATATTCATGAATGGCCATATTTGGTGCGTAATGATGTTACGCCACTGGCGGTTGGTATGTGTTTTAGCAACGAGCCAATGTTATGTGTACCAGGAGAATTTGGGATCCGTCATGAAGACCATTTTTACATGACCGCGCAAGGGCCTAAATGGTTTACAGCGCCAGCGAAGTCGATTGATGATCCGTTTTATCTAGCATGATATTTTTTTAATTATCACTGACAAATATAGTCAGCTTAACGTCGTGGCGCTTCGCCCACACCCGACCAAGAAGGGAAACACTGCTTTCCCCTCTTGGATCACCCCAGCAGCTCCGACAAAGTGTTGATCCTCATAGCATAACAAAAATCGCCTAACGGCTCAGATGGTACATCTGATGTGAATGGACTGACGAATGTCGTGATGACATGGATGTCACTGAACGACCATGTACCCCTGAGTCTGTGTCATATCTGCAAGACAGGAGTCTACATGCCTTGAAACACATGGATGTGTTATAAAGGCCATGATGTCACTACGGCATTTTTATCACGCTATTTCGGACACTTCGGACGGAGAATCCTTGAAGCTGCAGATTTATGAGTTTTTATTAAGTTGTTTTCGGGGAACTGGAGGATTAAGAAAAATTAGCTAAGTGGTATGAGTCAAGCAATAGCAAAAAGCCTCCGCTATGGAGGCTTTGGGTTTTTGGTGTAGTTCTTAGTGTGAAAACTATGTCATCTATTATTTAATTTTTAGTTAATTTCAAATAACTCAACATCAAAAATCAATACTGAACCACCTTCAATTTTACCGGTTGAGCGATTGCCGTAAGCCAATTGGCTTGGAATATAAAAACGGAATTTATCGCCAATACTCATGAGTTGTACACCTTCGGTCCAACCGGCTATCACTTGATTTAAACCAAAGCTGATTGTTTCGCCGCGATCAACAGAGCTGTCGAATACGCTACCGTCAATGAGTGTGCCGTGATAATGCACGGTAACCTTACTTTTTGCGCTAGGGTGTTCAGTATTATCGCTTTTAACGAGTACTTCATATTGTAAGCCAGATAAGGTTTGGATTACGCCTTCGCTTTTGGCATTATCAGCTAAAAAAGTCTTACCTTTCTCAATATTTTCTTTGGCGGCTTTAGAATTGTTAGATTGAGTGAAAAAATAAAAAATAACGCCCGCAATGACCAGTACGGCCAAAATCATACGCATAATTGATCTCGAATTGTTGGGTAGATAGTGCGACTAGTTTAGCGTAAAAATTGCTGAGCTAATACTCATCAACACGATTGAAGCGACAATTGAACCAACAGCTTAACGGTATGCATCGAATAACGGATACCACAGCTGATAACACAATAAGCTGACCCCAACTGAGTTGAGTACGATGCAACACCACAATATCCGTTTAAAAGACGATTTTTGGGTTTTATGACGTAAGTGATACTGACCGAGTAGCGCTGCTGGCCAGCCGCCAATTAAAGAAAAAAATTGTAAGGTGCTTTCTTTTATGCGCCATTGCCCCTGTTTAGCGGCAGATTTATCACGATAATACAAACTATAAGTGACCAGATTAATTAGGCCATATACCCCAGCTAACCAGGGCTGAATAGTGGCAAAAATAGCGCCAATGAGCAGCAACATCAACCAAGCAAACTTATTCATTTTAGTGCCTGCTCTGTGAGATTAATTTTATCATATTGATTTCGTCATACTGATGAGACCAATCAGCATTGCACACAATGGTAGTTGCATAGATTCTTCTTTTAAATGTATATGTTTCATTAGCTTGTGCGGGAGACTAACACACGCCAAAGCTTTTCTAATGGGCCTTGATTGAATTTTCGTAAATAGACATCCGCTAACAACAGTTGAAATACACTGTAGATAATCGCAATTGAGACGTAACCTATCCTGTCTAGTGAGTACAGCCAGTCTGGTGCGATATAACGTAACAGTAAAATACCGACTATTGACTGGAGAATGTACAAACTAAACGCCATCCGCCCGACGTTTTGCAGTATTTTCAGTCTATGTGGCGTATTTTGGCAGAATTTAACAATAATGTGGATATAAATCAAAGCTGTCGCAATAGCGCTGAACCACAATAAAAGATCAGACATCGACTCCAACATCTGATTGCCACTTAGACTTAATATCGAGTCTAATGATGCTAATGTGATGGCCCAAAATACACATTGCCACAGGGTTTTATTATCCAATCCATCAACAAAGATATTGCGTTTATATAACGCCATCCCTAAAAGCATTAAGCCGGTGATATACCACATTAACGTTAATGGAATAACCGCCAGCATGTACGCAAACATGGTTAGGTGCAGGGTCAGTTGTTGTTGGTAGCTGCCTGTCCAAGCAGCAAGTTGCTCGATGAAGAAAGCAGAATCTCGTGAATAAACTTGATCGTCTGGCATGAGCGAAATAAGTGCGATGGGTATAAATGATAAAAAGATAAACCATTTAGCTTTACGGATTAGTTCATCGGCACTGAGGCTAATGTAGCGAAAAGCTAATAATCCACTGACACCATAAGACAATAATATATCGCCAGGAAAGATGAAAATAGCGTGTATTACGCCAAAGGCAATTAACCAATACAGACGGCTTTTTATGCGTTTATTCTGCTGAGTAGTGGTGGCTGTCTCCATTCTCATTTGCTGGCGTTGGTATTGGATTAGCATTCCCACCCCAAAAATCATCGCAAATAGGCTAAAGAAACGACCTTCTAAAAAGAAATTGCTAAAAATGAGTAGGATAATGTCGCTGGTGGGTTGAACCTCATGAGGAGCGTAACCGAAAAAACTATTGCCCATAAAATAGATATTAAGGAAGAAAATACCTAATACGCCAAGCCCTCTGATAGCGTCAAGATTAGCCAAACGAGCTTGTTGGACCGGAGCGCTATGCTCATCCATGTAGGTTGCAGTGTTAATCGCTTAATTCCTTTTATTTTTAGCTGTTTATAAACCCTCTTTATTCATTAAAGAGGCGCTGTTAGAGATTACCAGCCAAAAGCGGTAATGCAACTAGATAATACGTTTAGGTGAGGCAAGATGATGATAAAAAAACAAGCGTTCAGTATTAATACCGAACGCTTGGTTTGTGAAGTATGCAGTTTGGTTTATTTGGTTGTTTGCACTTCAAGAAACGGGATAGTACCAGTAGGTAGCATGGTTGTTGGTAAGCGCCCATCCCAACGTTCTGCTTTAGTCAATTCAACTAAATTTTGATTTTGCGCTAGCGCTTCAGCACGAATTTTAATGGCTGATGCTTCTGCGTTACCTTTAATACGGATACTTTCTGCTTCGGCAATTGCGCGGGCCAATTGTGAATCTGCTTCCGCTTGTGCTTGAGTGACGGCAATTTGGGCACTAACACGCTCTTTTTCAAGATTCTGTAATTGGGTTTGTACTTCTACTTCTGCACGCATTCTGTCTTCTACTGATTTCTCGTATGCGTTGCTAAAGTCGATATTTTCAATCTGTACCGAATTAATGGTCACCGGGCCTTTAATAGGTATGCATTCTGGGGGGATTCATCCTGGACGGCAGAAATAGCAGTGTATTTACCAAAAATATTCTCAATTTGGGTTGGCACTTGGCGGTCGAGTAAGCGCGACACCATTAAGTCGATACTTTTGAAATTAGCATATACTTCTTCAACACGATCTGGCGGTATGCTAAATGTGACTGATGCGCGTAAAGTGGCAGGTTGTTGATCGCGGCTATATGCCTGTAAACCTTGGTAGTTTGCGGTATGAGTTTGGGTTGATATTTTAACCACGGTATCCATCAGTGGAATTTTAAATCCAAGACCGGGTTCTGCAGTATCGATAATTTTACCGTTACGCAGCAATACCCCACGTTCACCCTGATCAATGGTATACCAGCTACCATATAAACTGATCAGCATTAGCAGTAAAACTGCGACAGGAATGATTTTACCGAGATGATTTGTGTTAGCTTGCGCCAGACCATTTTTTAACATTATGCTTCCCTAGCAAAAGTGAATAAAGGTGATTAAATTACTTGGTTATTTTTGAGGTTTCTCTGAAATCCATAGCTTAATATGCCCTTGGACCACCACAACACCATTAGTGTCATAGGCTTTTACGTCGACTAACATATCACCCACTTGCCATTGCTCTGGTTTTACCTCTGCAACACATAAAATGTCGCTGCCCGCTTTGGCGGTGTAATCAACGCTCATGCCTTTAGGGATCCAGCGTAAATGAGCCGGGATAGATGCTTCTGCCATCGTACCCATGGCCATTTCAAGACCATTACAAATGGCAATCACATGCACGGTTCCAATATGATTTTGGACTTTCTTGCGCTTTTTGATTAAACATTCGCAGCGGTTAACGCGTAAATCACTTATGTAAGGGTGTACTGTGCCAAAATAGGGCGCCATTCGAGACACCATTTTAGAAAAAATCTGTTTACCAAATGGATAAGCAGTGACTTTCTTATACAGCGACATGACTTTATTGGGTTTAGTTGGGATCATAAATGAACTCTAATCGTTATCTGGTCGGATGAGATTAACATTGTTGTAACCTGCGGAAAAGCCCCGTTGAATATTTTCCATCGCTCATTGCAAAGGGCACAGGTATAATTTACGTGATTAGACACATTAAGGATGAATTTTGAAAACTGACTCACTGTTATTGAATTATTTCAAAGGTATGGCCATGGGCGCTGCAGATGTTGTGCCGGGCGTGTCGGGTGGCACTATTGCGTTTATTACCGGTATTTTAGACCCATTATTGGATGGCATTCGCAAAATAAACTGGTCGTTAGTGGGCATTATCAAACAAAAAGGCATTAAAGCCGCCTTTTTACACATTAACGGTCCTTTTCTCGTGTGTGTATTTGGTGGGATCCTCACCAGTATTTTTACCTTAGCTAAATTGATTTCTTGGCTATTGGTCACTCACCCCATTCCTGTGTGGTCGTTCTTTTTTGGATTAATTTTATTTTCAGTGGTTCATATGCTTAAGCAAGTGAACAAATTCACTGCTATGCGGATTGCCATGTTCATTGTCGGTGTCGCCTTTGCGTGGGCTATTACAGTGTTACATCCTATTGAAATGCAGGTGAGTTACCTTAATTTCTTCTTTTGTGGTGCTATTGCTATTTGCGCCATGATATTACCTGGGATTTCAGGCAGCTTTATTTTGTTGCTTTTAGGGATGTATCCAGCGGTATTAGCGGCAGCTAAAGGCTTTGATATTGTTTATTTAGCCTGTTTTGCGATTGGTGCTGTGGTTGGATTATTAAGTTTTAGTCATGTGTTATCGGCCTTGTTACGTAAATTCCATGACACGACGTTATTATTTTTAACGGGATTAATGCTCGGGACGCTAGGTAAAATTTGGCCATGGAAACAAGTGATCAGTTGGCGCGAGAATTCTAAGGGTGAATTAGTGCCTTTGGTTGAGCAAAATTTATCTCCGTTTCAGTTTGAGCAAATCACTGGCGAATCATCACAAATTATCATTGCCATAGTGTGTCTGCTGGTGGGGATTGGTTTGGTGTGGGGATTAGAACGCGTCGGCAACAAAGCGAATAGTTAATCCTGTTGAAGCTTAATCTGGGCCGTTCAGGTGGAAGACAAGTAAAAGATGAATAATGAAGCAGAACTTAGGTTCTGTTTTTTTGTGTGCGTTATTTGACTAATATGTAGGCTCATATTGCAAAAACGATAAATAACCCTATAAATAATGAACTTAATGGGTGTTTTATTCGTATTTTTGCTTAATAGTATATGTAGTTAGCATGACATCTTTTTTTATCCCACTTTGGGAATATTACAGTTGCCACAGGAGTGCATAATATGCCAAATATCGATACATTTGTGCCAGAAAAAATCCAAATTGGGATCAGCAGTTGCTTGTTGGGTAACCAAGTCCGCTTTGATGGCGGACACAAAAACTCTTATTACTGTAGACAAGAAATAGAACCATTTTTTGAATACACCACTGTTTGCCCTGAAATGGCGATTGGCATGGGCGCACCACGCAAAAGTATCCGTCAAATACGAGATGGCGATGTAGTGCATATTCGCAGTGCTGATGGAACGCTCGATGTGACAGACAAGCTTAATGAATACTCCCAAGCCAAAGTGGAAGAGCTTGATTACCTTGGCGGTTATATTTTATGTGCCAAATCACCAACCTGTGGCATGGAAAGGGTTACCGAGTACAAAATTGGTACCAATCATGGCACTAAAACCGGCATCGGTGTTTTTGCAAAAAAATTAATGGAACGCTACCCATTTCTGCCAGTAGAAGAAGAAGGCCGTTTACATGACTTGCCATTAAGAGAAAACTTTTTTACCCGTGTATTTGCTTATAACGATTGGAAGCAAATGACTAAATCGGGCATCACTAAACATAAGCTAATGCAGTTCCATTCGCGTTATAAGTATTTATTAATGGCTCACAGCCCAAAGTGGTATCGTGATTTAGGGCCTATATTGGCCGATATTCAAGATGTTGAGCAAACTGCGCAACAATATTTTGAAGGCTTTATGACGGCACTTAAAATTATTGCCACCCGTAAAAATCACACCAGTACTTTGCAGCATATTCAAGGCTATTTTAAGAAGCAGTTAACCGCTGAACAAAAAGAAGAGTTGAGTGAGTCAATTTTAAAATATCGCCAAGGGCTGCTGCCTTTGCTAGTGCCAATTACCTTGATTAACCATTATGTGCGTGAGTTTCATACCCCGTATATTCAAGACCAAGTGTATTTAAATCCACATCCAGAAGCGCTTAAGCTTCGTTATGCTTATTAGGTCGATTGTGAATGACTTCTATGAATAGTTTAATGTGGTTTAGGCAAGATTTACGCTTGGCGGATAACCCTGCTTTAGTGGCTGCGTGTGAGTTTGCTGCCAGTAATCATAGTCATGTTCGAGCTGTGTATTTTGTCACACCAGCACAATGGGCGCAGCATGATGTTGCACCGATACAAATTGATTTTATCCAGCGACATGTCAATTTGTTAGCGCAGGCATTGGCGGTGTTAGGTATTCATCTAGATGTGTTGCACGCACAAGACTTCGATGAAGTACAAACCCTGTTAGCCGCTTATATCGAGCAGCATGATATAGCAGCTGTGTATGCAGCCAATGAGCCTGAAATAAATGAACGTCGTCGAGACCGCGCATTAATTGATAGCGGTGTACCATTAACGTTAATCGACCAAGATTGTGTATTAGCAGCTGGGCAAGTGAAAAACTTGGCTGGTGATATGTACAAAGTCTTTAGCCCTTTTGCTAAAAAGTGGAAAAGCATTGCCGGCCAGCGCGCGATTGTTCCGGTCGCGGTGCCTGCGCCAATCGCTGCAGTACTGGCAACTCCCAGTGAAGTGGTATTTAACTGCGATAAAATGTCTAGTGAGCAATGGTCTGCTGGAGAAGGCGCAGCAAAGCGAATACTCGATCAATTTCTAGCAAACCAAGTTGCAGATTATCAAGCCGAAAGGGATTTTCCTGCCCTTGAAGGAACCAGTCGGTTATCGCCATTTTTAGCTATTGGGGTTATTAGTTCCCGTCAATGTGTCGCAGCGATATTAGCGCGTTATCCTCAAGCCTTAGTTGATGACACTTGCCCCGCAAAAACGTGGTTAAATGAATTAATTTGGCGTGAGTTTTATCGCCATTTACTGGTGGCATTTCCACGCTTATCCATGAACCATAACTTTAATGAGTTAGGCGACGGCATTGTGTGGCGTAATAATCTTGCTGAGTTTACCGCCTGGTGTGATGGCCAAACAGGCTATCCAATTATTGATGCTGCTATGCGTCAATTAAATCAAACCGGTTGGATGCATAATCGATTACGCATGGTGGTAGCCAGCTTTTTAACTAAACACCTATTGGTGGATTGGCGTTGGGGCGAGCGATATTTTAGGCAAAAACTAATTGATGGTGACTTAGCCGCCAATAATGGTGGTTGGCAATGGTCAGCCGGAACAGGCTGCGATGCGCAACCTTATTTTCGCGTATTTAACCCAATGACCCAAAGTAGCAAGTTCGACCCTGATGCCAGTTTCATAAAGCGTTATGTACCCGAATTGTCTACTTGGCCTTTGGCCGATATTCATCAACCCAAAACCATCAATGTGAATGACTTATTTGCACAACGCCAGGATGACCGATACCCACAACCTATTGTCGAACACAAGATGGCACGCTTGCGGGCGATAGAAGTACTAAGTGCGCTAAAGCGTGGTTAATTGTTTCGATCAACATTTAACGCAGTTCGCAAGACAAAGGGCTGTTTGAGAGCCGTTTGTTATCTTGAACTCAGGTTACTGAGTCCATTTTAGTTCGAGAAATCAGCAACAACACAATTAAGCCGCTATTATCTCTTATGATAATAGCGGCTTTTTTTGCGTTAGATCACACTATGAGCTTGGCTGGTGAGTGGATTGATGAGTATTGATTGAAGCACATCAATTAACAGCATAGAATGGCCATATTAAAGATTTATATATTATGCATGTTTAAATCTTGTTGATGTTAATCCACTAAGTGAGTGCACTGCTTATGCTGAATATTGATGATCCTGCTGAAATTGATAACACTCCTGCAATATGGCGTTTGGGTTTTAGACCGTTTTTTTTAGGTGGAGCAAGTGTCGCAGCGTTATACATCCCGTTGTGGTTAATGGGCTGGTTTACTCCGCAATATAGCTTATTTAACAGTGAATTTTGGGCCAACGTTGTGCCGCTATGGTGGCATCCTCACGAAATGTTATTTGGTTTCGCTATGGCTATTGTGTGCGGTTTTTTACTCACAGCAGTGCAAGCGTGGACCAATCAACCCACTATTACGGGGCGCGCGTTAATGGTCACCTTTGGTTGTTGGCTCATTGCCCGCTTAATGTTGCTATTACCAATGAACATTCCTTTGATATTACCTGCAATATTTGACAGCTTATTTTTAGGATTAAGTGCGTTGGCATTATGGCGCTGTATTTATCCGGTTAAACAATGGCGCAATATAGGTTTTCCTATCATGCTGGTGGTCGCATTGTTGGTTAATTTAGCCAGTTATTACGCCTTGTCCGAACGTAACTTTTCGTTGTCGACCCAATTATGGCAAGGAATGATTTGGTGGCTTGCCATGGTTATTACCATTGTTGGTGGTCGAGTTATCCCCTTTTTTACCGCAATGAAAATTCAACAACCCAAGCCTGATCCCATTAATGTGTTAGAAAATACATTATTATTAGCAATGGGTTTACTGTTTATTCAAGCAATAAGTCATTGGTTTCCAAAGGGGATTGAACAAGCACTGCTTGCAGTAGCAGGCATATTGCATTTAGTCCGTTTTGCTCGTTGGCAAGCACATAAAACCCTAAAAGAGCCGATGCTGTGGTCATTGCATATTTCGTATCTATCGTTGCCAATCACATTGTTATTGATGGCAATCAACATTGATAACGAATATGCCTATCGTACCTTACTGCATTTGTTTGCTATCGGTGGCATCGCATCGTTATGTTTATCAATGATTTCACGCGTTTCACTTGGGCATACTAGTCGCAATATCTATCAAGGCCCTAATATGACGTGGGCATTTTTATGTTTGCCTCTCGCCGCTATTTTACGTGCAGGAATGCCTTTGTTGATGCCTGAATACACCCAAATTTGGTTATGGGCAGCTGGAGCATGTTGGTTTATCGGTTTTGGTTTATTTGTATGGTTTTACGCGCCGATTTTACTGCGTCCACGTCTTGATGGTCGTCCTGGATAACGTGAGCTAAATTGATGACGCTATACTAAACAGTTCAAAAGTAGTGCTACAGACTTATCGAACAATGTAGCGCTGTAAATTAAGAGATTGGAGAAAGGTTAGCAATATGATGGATCTACTTATCGATGTAATAATGAAAGCGACTCGGCCAATGCGAAGCAAGGTAGGGTTAAGCATTATTATTAGCGCAATGGCATTGCTGAGTCTAACGTCTTGGTCGCTTCAAAGTGCTGAAGTGGATCCTAATCAACTGAAGTTTCCACAACAATATGATTCTTGGCAAGCAACAGAAGAGCAAGTCGAACGAGACGATATACTGGCACAATATCCTGCCAATATCATTTTGTGGGCAGGTTCATCATTTGCCAAAGAATACCATAGCCCTCGAGGGCATCAGTTTGCTGTTGCTGACGTGACGCATACCTTGCGTACTGGTGTTGCAATAGCTGAAGGCGACAAAGGTTTATCTGCCAGTTGCTGGACCTGTAAAACACCTGATGCCCCTAGATTGATTAAAGAAATGGGTATGCAAGGTTTCTCAGATGCCAATTTTGTCGATTTAGGCCGTGAAATCAAATCCGTTGTTTACTGCAGTGATTGTCATGTTGATGGCAGTGCTAAACTCGCATTACCACGCCCTCATGCTCAAAATGCGATGGAAAAAATTAAACTGCCTTTTGAAAAGCAAGACCGCAGCATGCAAGGCGCTCAGGTTTGTGGTCAATGTCATGTGAGTTATTATTTCCAGCCTGAAAATAATAACAAAGTTAATATTCCATGGATTTTTGGCAGCACTGCTGATGAAATTGAAAAATATTACGACACTCGTCGCTTTTACGAATGGATCCACCCAATTTCTAAAACCCCAATATTAAAAGCGCGTCATCCAGAGTTTGAGCATTGGAGCCGTTCGGCTCATGCTAAGCAAGGCGTGACCTGTATAACTTGTCATATGCCGCCTGCGACCGATGAAAAAGGCGCTACATTTACTGACCATAAGGTGGGTGGCGCATTAGACAATTTTGATCGTAGTTGTGCAAATTGTCATAGCAGTAAAGCGGCCATCACCAAAAAGCTTGATAAAACCAAAGCCAATATTGATGCTAAATCACGAAATGTAGAGTCATTACTGATTAAAGCACATTACGAAGCCAAAGCAGCATGGGATGCCGGAGCCACATGGCCGCAAATGAATGATGCGATTATGGCTATTCGTCATTCACAATGGCGCTGGGATTTTGCCACCGCATCGCATGGTATGTACGCTCATAATCCTAAAGAAGGGATTGAGTTACTGGATAAATCAACTGAACAGGTTACGTATGCCCGTGAAGCATTAGCCCGCATATTGAGTCAAATGTCTGTTACCGAAGTTGAGTATCCAGATTACAGTACCAAACAAAAAGCCCATGCCGCTATTGGATTTATTGAAGCTGATGCCATTAAAGCCAAACAAGCTTTTATTAAACAAGAAGTTGATAAGTACTGGCAGCCGGTAGCCAAAAAGGGTTACTAAAGAACAGTTTCAATTTATAAACGTTATTAACGCCTAAGCCATGCTTAGGCGTATTACTTTGTGATTCGTTTAAAGGGTGATCTACTTCCTGCGCTATCTCGTATAAATACCAAGTTAGTTTTTATTTACTGCACGGCCATGAAATACTGTTATCTTATTGTCATATAAGGCATTGTTATATCTGGTTGCGTGTATTCTTTCTTGGTCGTGTAATAGGAGTCCGTTAATGCAAGGTGCACAGTCGACAGTTGATACTCAATCCGAATCATTAAATGCTGACAGCTCTGCGTCCGTTAATGGTCATCCAATTATTGTTGATGATTTTATTAATATGTATCAACAGCTTAATAAAGATAATCTATTTTTACTACGTCAAGTTTATCGGGATGATATTTGCTTTCGAGATCCCATGCATCATGTTGAGGGAATCGAAGCATTAACCGAATACTTTGCCAACATGTATCAAAATGTCACTCACATTGAATTTGATATTAAAGAAGCGGTGATCAGTGCTGATAAGCAACAAGCAGCATTGTATTGGACTATGAGCTATTCACACCCTAAATTAAGTAAGGGACAGCTGATTAATGTTGAAGGCATGTCGCAACTTAAATTCTCTGATAAGATTTTTTCTCACCGTGATTATTTTGATCTGGGCCAAATGCTGTACGAGCAAGTGCCGTTTTTAGGTGGGTTAATTGGCTTACTCAAAAATAGGGTGACTAAGTAATGGCAATGGTTCCTGCGGATACAACAGCGGTTTTGATAACCGGTGCAAGTTCTGGTATTGGTTTAGCTTTAGCGGAGCATTATCTGGCTAAAGGCGTGGCCGTTATAGCCTGTGGTCGAAATGCCCAAGCCTTACAAGCCATAACTGGGGCCACTCCGCTTGAATTTGATATTACCGATAGTTCTCAGGTACAAGCCGCCGCCGCCAAACTTAAGCAACTGTTACACGATAATCACTGGCAGTTGCAGCAGGTGATTCTTAATGCTGGCAGCTGTGAATACATTGACGATGCATTGCATTTCGACTCAGCGTTATTTGCCAGAGTCATCAATACTAATGTGGTTGCCATGGGTTACTGCCTTGAGCATTTTTTACCTTTATTGAGCCGTGGTGCACAACTGGGGTTAATGAGCTCAAGTGCCACTTATTTACCGTTTCCGCGTGCCGAAGCTTATGGTTCATCAAAAGCGGCTATTGGTTATTTAGGCCGTAGTTTACGAGTTGACCTTGCTCAGCATGGTATTGGGGTGAGCGTTATTTGTCCGGGCTTTGTTAAAACCCCGTTAACCGCCAAAAACGACTTTGCTATGCCAATGCAAATCACCGCTAAGCAAGCGGCTGAGGCTATTTATAATGGTATGCAGCGTCAACGCCGTGAAATCCATTTCCCAACTAAATTTACTTGGTTACTTAAATTAGCCTCTTTATTGCCAGAAAAATTACTAGTATTTTTGCTGGCACCTAAATAGTAAACCCAAGTCAATTCACCATAAGAACAAGTATTAGCGTCAAGGATTAACTAAATGAAAAATATTGCTGTAATTGGTACTGGGATTTCGGGGTTAACGTGTGCCCACCTATTAAGCCGTGAACACACGGTAACCGTGTTTGAGGCTAATGATTATATTGGTGGCCATACAGCGACCATTGATGTGGAAGTAGCAGGGCAGCAATACGCAATTGACTCTGGTTTTATTGTGTTTAATGATCGGACTTATCCGCTGTTTGAAACATTAATGGCGCAACTTAATATTAAGTCTTTACCGACTGAAATGAGTTTTAGTGTGAATAATGCACTCACAGGACTTGAATATAACGGCCATAATTTGTGGAGCTTATTTGCCCAACGTCGTAATTTGTTACGCCCAAGTTTTTACCGGTTTTTAGGTGAAATTGTTCGTTTCAACAATGGTTGTAAAGTTATTTATGAGGCCGACAATTACCCAACGTCTTCACTCGGTGAGTATCTTGATCAACAAGGTTTCTCAGCCTTTTTCTGTGAGCATTACATTTTGCCTATGGGCGCGGCGATTTGGTCTGCCAGTATTGATGATATGCGCGGCTTTTCATTGCGATTCTTTATTCGTTTTTTCCAGCATCATGGTTTATTAAATATTAATGATCGCCCGCAATGGTATGTACTTGAAGGTGGATCGCGCAGTTATATCCCAGCCTTAACCGCACCGTTTAAAGAACGTATCCAGCTTAATTCTCCAGTGAGTGGTATCAAACGTAGCGATGATGGTGTGTATGTTCAGGTTGCTAACGGTGAATGGCAGCACTTCGACGATGTAGTGTTGAGTTGCCATAGCGATCAAGCGTTAGCGATGTTAACCGATGCCACTCAAGATGAGATCGACGTGTTAGGCGCAATGGAATATCAGAATAATGAAGTGGTGCTGCACACAGATATTAATTTATTGCCTAAGCGTAAAGCGGCATGGGCAAGTTGGAACTATCGTTTAGATGGTGTTAATCAGCAAGATATTGCTCAGCGTCCGGCTAGCGTGACGTATAATATGAATATTTTGCAGTGTTTACCGAATAGTGCACCTACATTTTGTGTCACCCTAAATCAAACTGCATCGATTGATGAAAGTAAAATTTTGCGAAAGTTTAATTATGCTCACCCAGTATTTAATGATGCCAGCATGAAGTCGCAAGCGAAAAAATCACTCATTAATGGTAAACATAATACCTATTTTGCTGGTGCTTACTGGCATAATGGATTTCATGAAGACGGCGTTCGTAGCGCAGTTGAAGTATGCGATCTGTTTGGGATTAGTCTATGAGTCAAACCACATCGATAATGGAACATGATCAATTAAACAGTGGCATTTATTGCGGCAAGATAAACCATCGCCGTCATACGCCTAAGTTGCACAGTTTTGGTTATAACATTGCGATGATGGCAATTGATTTAGATGAACTGCCGGCAGTAACGGCAGTCAGTAGATTGTTTTCCACAGACAAGTTTACTCCGCTTAAATTTAATCCTAGCGATTACCTCAATTCCCTAAAGCAACAATTTGGTGAGCAACTCGTGCTGAGCGGGGCGAGCAAGGGGGATGATGCTGCTGCATTAAAGCAACGCGTGCTGGCAACCATTAAGCATTTAGGTGCCACACAGATATGCGATAAAGTGATATTTTCTGGGCAGATACGCCATTTTGGTTTTTATTTCAGTCCGGTCAATTTTTACTTTTGTTATCATCAAAATGACATGGTTTATATGCTTGCCGAGGTCAGTAATACCCCTTGGAATGAGCGCCATTGTTATCTGGTTGATATTGCGAATACCGTTCAAACAGACAAAGTCTTTCATGTGTCTCCGTTTATGAATTTAGACATGCATTACTTGTGGCGTATTACGCCTCCGGCCAAAAACTTGAAAGTGACCATTGAAAATCGAAATGCCAATAACGATAAATTATTTGATGCCGGTTTAGTGTTAAAACGCCAATCGATAAATTCGCGATCTATGCGCCGATTTATGCTGAATTATCCCTTGATGACTAGCAAAATTATGCTGGGTATTTATTGGCAGGCAATGAAGCTATTTATTAAACGAATCCCTTTTGTAGGCAAGCAAACGATTAAAGCTAACTAATTTTACAAAATGTAAACCAAATAGATGCTTATCACGTATTACTCTTTAATTACGCCAATAAAGCGAACGAATTAGACAGTGTATGAACTGGAGAGATGACATGGAAAATACGGCGACAGAAAGCAGCATGACTCAAGCGAGTTTATCTGACAGCCTAGCAAGGAAAATTCTTCTTCGTGCATTAGCACATCTTGCAGAAGGTCATTTAACCATTGTCGATGGTAATCAAACATCAGAGTTTGGCGATCCCAAAAGCGAAGTTCACGCAACTATGCAAGTTCAGCATGCCAACTTTTATCGTCAAGTGGTATTTGGTGGTTCAATTGGGGCTGGCGAAGCTTATATTCAAGGCCATTGGTGTAGCCCTGACTTAACCAAAGTGGTGCAGGTTTTTGCGCAAAATTTAGCATTACTAGACAACATAGAACGTTATTTTTCATGGTTGAGCAACGGCGTTAATCGCATTAAGCATATATTTAATCGTAATTCTGAAACGGGTTCAAAACGCAATATTCTGGCTCATTACGACTTAGGTAATGACATGTATAAGGAGTTTCTTGACCCAGAAATGATGTATTCAAGTGCGCTTTATCCTGCAGATGACAGCAGCTTGAATGAAGCGCAATTACATAAATTGCACACCATTTGCGAGCGCTTAGAGTTAACCCCAGGTCAAACCTTGCTTGAAGTGGGAACTGGTTGGGGCGCGTTGGCCATTTATGCTGCAAAACATTATGGCGTACATGTGACCACTACTACCATTTCTGATGCCCAGTTCGATTATGCACAGGCGCGAGTAAAGCAAGAAGGGCTTGAAGACAGGATTACCTTGCTAAAACAAGATTATCGTTTACTGACTGGTGAATATGATCGCGTGGTTTCAATTGAAATGATCGAAGCTGTGGGACACGAATATTTAGCAGGATTTTTTGAAAAGCTACAACATCTGCTTAAGCCAAGCGGTCGCATGCTCATTCAAGCCATTACTATTGCCGATCAACGTTACAACAGTTATCGTAAGAGTGTTGACTTTATTCAGCGTTATATTTTTCCCGGTGGTTGTTTACCGTCGGTGAGTGAAATGACCAAACATATTGCCAAGAAAACCGACATGGTAACCTGGTCTATCGACGATATGGGCAAGGACTATGCGCGTACCCTAAAACACTGGCATGAAAATTTTGATGCTGCCTACGATAAAATAAAAGCCTTAAATTACGGCGATGACTTTATCCGTATGTGGAAGTTTTATTTGAGCTACTGCGAAGGTGGGTTTTTAGAGCGCACTACTAGCACGGTTCACCTTGTTGCCGTTCGACCGCAATACCGCCCACTATAATATAGTTCTACAGCCCAATAGCCATTATATTCCCCGGTAATACGTTGCCGGGACGTCTCATCCTGTTAGTGTGAGGTGTTATGTCTTCTTACGGTATTCCTCCAAAATTATATATTTTAATCAATGCATTGTGCTTTCAATTGGTGTGGTGGGCAGGCGTATTAGCTCATAACCAACTTATCTTACTGTCTATTTTATTGCTCATTGGCCATTTTTTGTTATCAACATCAGTTCGTCATGATGCACTGGTAATGTGTGTCTGTGGTGTGATTGGCATCGCGGTTGACAGTCTATTGGTGTGGTTTGGCGTATTTAAGTTCGCCAATATTCCTTACTGGTTGGGATTGTTGTGGTTCTACTTTGCGCTTTGTTTGGATTACAGCTTAGCTTTTTTTAGAAAGTTTCCTATTTGGTTACAAGCCTTATTTGGTGGTGTATTTGGCTGTTTAAGTTATCTCGCAGGAGCTAAATTTAACGCAGTAATGTTGCCTTTAGGCGAGATGTGGAGCGCGTTTATACTGGCATTGATCTGGAGTTGCTTATTTCCCGTATTGCTAGCTGTTAGCTCTCGAATCACAACGGTGGATCTTGCTTTGGAGAATCGTAGATGAAAACTTTACATAATGGCGTCAAGTCGCAACCACACATTAAGTTACATCAATCATCACATTGGTTGGTCGAACTACTGTTCGGTGTGGTGGGCGCATTAGTGTTAACGTTGATTGTTGCGGTGAGCATTAACGATGCGTCTGCAAATGATATCAACGATAAGGGCGAAAAAAGCGATATAAGCGACAAGAACGACAAGAACGGTATAAGCGATAAGAGCGATATAAGCGATATAAGCGATATAAGCGATATAAGCGATATAAGCGATATAAGCGATATAAGCGATATAAGCGATGCGACATTGATTCAAGTTGGCACTGCTGAAATGAGTCTGTTATGGCTTGATATTTATAGTGCGAAGTTATTCTCTATTGACGGTAAATACCAAGCTAATCGCTTTCCAATGATTCTCGACATTCAATACCACCGCGATATCGATGCTGTTGATTTGGTTGATGCCACTATTGAACAATGGCAGCACTTAGGTTTTACCGAAGCCAATATTGAATTGTACAGGCAGCAGTTAGTTAATGCCTGGCCAGATGTTAAACAGGGCGACAGGCTGACCTTTAAGGTTAACACCCCTGAAGATGCGGCATTTTTACTCAACGACACCCCTTATTATCAAGTCAGTAATGCCCAATTCCCAGAGGCGTTTCTCGACATTTGGTTGTCTGAAAAAACCAGCCGTCCTGAGTTACGTAACCAACTGATTGGAGTTAACTAATGCACGCGATTCTATTATTCATCCGCCAGCAGCGACATTTTTGTGCCCGAACGCTTATTCAAGGTGTAACTCAACCCTTAACTAAGCAATTAGCGCGAAGGCTGGCTCAAACCGGCTTATATGTAGGACTAGCATTAGGCGTTATGTCATGTTCATCAGCATCGATTGAAGATTATCAACAAACGACTCCAACGTTAGATTTAGCCACATTTTTTGACGGTAAATTAACGGCAGCTGGAGTAGTGCAAGATTTTTCAGGTAAGGTGACCCGCAAATTTACCGTCACCATGGAAGCGCACTGGGTTGATTCGCCTGAAGGTAAGCAGGGTGTGATAAACGAATGGTTTATTTACGATGATGGCGAAAAGCAAACTCGTGTGTGGAACATTACTGACAAAGGAAATGGCCTCTATGAGGGCACCGCCAATGACATATTAGGCATTGCTCAAGGTGAGTCTCGCGGTAGTGCATTGCGATGGCGTTATGACATGATATTGCCAGTTGATGGTAGTGAATATGAAGTCCATTTTGATGACTGGATGTTTCTGGTCGATGAGCAAACCATTATCAATAAAAGCGATATTATTAAATTTGGTATCACAGTCGCCCAAGTCACCTTGGTGATTTCTAAACAGCCTGACTAAGTGGTATCGTTAAGTCATTGAATAGTTAAATCGACTAAGCATAAAAGCTGAGCCCTGAAAGTATTAAGCAATAGTCGGGCACTAAGTTAGAGCGTACAGTCACTTTTACTAAATCTAAATAGACATGAAAACAGACACAAAAATGGACTCATTAGAGTCCATTTTTCGTTTGCTCAACAGGCCATGTTAGCCTTTAAGTTTAGACGCGTCTGACTGTTTCTTATCGTAATACTCAAATGGAAACTGGTTACGAATTTGCTGGACTAAGTTATCGCCAATATTGGCCGACACGTGTAAACGTACGTCACCAGATTTTTCAGCTCTGACCGTGCAAGTCAGTTTATTAGATTTGGCTATGGCACGACAATCACGTTCAAACTTCTCCGGTATTTTTCCTTTATGCTTATTGAGCTTGCCATCTTTAAAATGCATCTCAAAAAGTGTTAATCCACGGTTACCACTAAAAATCAGTTTATAGGCCAGAAAAAATAACCCTGCGATTATCAGTATTTTTATGATGGTATCAGCCATAGTTCGCTCCTTTGTGCCGTATATTCAACGGTTGCTATAACAATAAGATACTCTGGTATGCCATGGATGCAATGCTATTTTATTGAAATCTATGCGCAAGATCTAAATTATATCGCATCAATAAAACCTCATTTATGAATCCATCAAATGTTGTCATATCATTTTTTCATATAAGTGCTTTAGATTAGCAGTTCATTGTTTGACTCATATTAATTGAATGCGTGTTTCTTTTTTATGAAACAAATTTCTTTTAAATCAGCTAAAAGCTTAATTGGTATGTGTGTGGCGTTTTTTTAAGCTGATTTACGGTGTAAATATAGCTTTCTAAAAAAGTGTGCTGTGCTACATTAATGTACATACATGAACGCATGTAAACGGATGTACAACTTATTTAAGGATTGAAAAATGCCATTATCTAATGCTGATCGTTGGGCCGAAATTTGTGAGATTCAATCATCACTGATGCGTAATTTAGCCAGCCAGTTTCCGCAACGAAACGAGCAATTACAAAATCTTGCAGATGGTTGGCAATGCGTTAAAAAACAAGCACTAGGGCAGCCGCTAACAGGTTTGAATACTAAGTAATTTCCGTTTTTTCTTTTGTTGTATCGCTACTGTTTTTCGTTAAATATTAGTCATAAAAAAACCGCCATTGGCGGTTTTTTGTTTTTAAGACTGACTTGTAATCATGGGTACTGATTAACTCACTCGGCTTAGAACGCGTAACTAACGCTCGCTAATAAAGTACCGGTGTTTTTATATAGATCAGAACTTACTTCATTATCACCATCAATGTCGGTGTCTAAATACGCAACCGAGATGCCAAAACCTGACACTTCTGTTGATACACCAATAGAGTAGTCTGAATAGCTGTCAAAGCCTTCTCCGTCATCAATGGCGTCGCCAAAATTGTAACCATAATGCAAATCTAGGCTCCAGTTTTCAGCAAACTCCCAGCCATAATTGATTTCGGTGTAATGTAGGTCAAGATCGCTGCCACCATAATCATTAGTAAACCAGTAAGCGGCTCTAAAACCACTAAAGTCGATACCTGCGCTGACTTCTAGATAGTCTAAATCACTTTCTCCAGGGTAGTTATAACGGTACAAGGTTAAGTCATAGCTAGTGTCATCGTTAATTTCACCGTAATAACCAGCATACAAATCAATCTCTACATCTGGGCCATTGTATTCAGGCTCATCAAAATCAATGGTACTTGCCCAAGCACCGACGAAAAATCCGCTATCATGGCTCCAGTCAATATTACCTTGTAGTGCGGGATCTGCTGCACTTTGTGACACACCTCGGAAGCGGTAGTCGTTGGTTACAGTGATTGCACCAGAGACTTCTGCCGTAGCGAGTGGAGCCAGTAGGGTAGCTGATAATGTTAATCCAGTTAACAGTGCAATTCGCGTTCTTTTTAATGTGTTCGACACGATATTATCTCCATTTACATAAAATACAGTTGTTGGTATTTAGGTACACAACGGCTGCGAATGCCACTTATCAGACCTAAAACCGTAACGATTTAGTCTGTACCGCATGGCGGTTAAACACTATGTTTGTTCAAGCTGTTGTTCAAACATAACGTAGATTTTTTTACAATGATTGACGACTTCCCATGTGCCGGTAAAGCCAGCAGGAATAACAAATTTATCACCAGCATTGACGGTTAAGCTTTTGCCTTGGCTGTCGGTGATAATGCTACAGCCTTCGAGAATATCGCAATACTCATATTCGCTATAATTGATATTCCAACTGCCTGGTTCACTTTGCCAAATGCCAACATTAAACTGCTTGCACGGGCTTTCGAAATGGTTTTGCATTGACTGCAGTGGATCACCAGTAAGCAGTTTTTCATCCGTTAAGTGATACGACTCAACCGCAGTTGATTGACTACTAAAAAGCGTAATATCGTTAATATGCTTCATCGTTGGCTTCACTTATTTCATGGTCGGCATAATAAATGCCGAAGGTTCATTAGTGTCGGTTTTAGCTTGTGGCCAGCGAGCGGTAATGGCTTTGCGCTTGGTATAAAAACGAACGCCATCGGGTCCGTGCATGTGCAGCGGCCCAAATAGCGATCGTTTCCAACCGCCAAAGCTATGAAATGCCATCGGCACCGGGATCGGCACATTAACGCCGACCATGCCCACTTCAACATGGTGACAAAAGTGACGAGCTACTTGGCCACTTTGAGTAAAAATAGCGGTGCCATTACCAAATTCGTGTTGGTTAATCAGCGTCAATGCATCGGCATAGTTGTCGACGCGGACGATGGCTAACACAGGACCAAAAATTTCCTGTTGGTAAATGCTCATCGTTGGCGTGACATGGTCAAATAAGCACGCACCTAAAAAGTAACCTTGCTGGTGGTCTTGAATACTGATGTCTCGGCCATCAACGACTAATGTTGCACCTTCCTTAACACCCGCTTCGACATAATCGCGTACTTTAGCTAAATGCTGGGCCGAAATTAACGGTCCCATGTCCATTTCAGGGGTAATACCGCTGCCAATTTTTAAGGCACTAATTTGCGGTAATAATGCCTCGACTAATTTGTCGCCCACATCGCCGACCGCGAGTACCACCGAAATAGCCATACAGCGTTCACCTGCACTACCATATGCTGCCCCCATTAATGCATTGACCGCTTGATCTAAGTCAGCATCTGGCATTAATAACATGTGATTTTTAGCCCCGCCCAATGCTTGCACTCGTTTACCGTGGGCAGAGGCGGTGCTGTAAATGTATTCGGCAATCGGGGTTGAGCCAACAAAACTAATCGCGTGAACATCGGGATGAGTTAATAAAGCATCAACGGCTTCTTTATCGCCATTAATCACGTTAAACACGCCATTTGGCAGGCCTGCTTGTGTCAGTAATTCGGCAATAAACATTACTGCACTGGGGTCTTTTTCAGACGGCTTCATGATAAAGGTATTACCGCAGGCTATGGCGATAGGGAACATCCACATTGGCACCATGACCGGAAAGTTAAACGGTGAAATACCTGCGACGACACCCAACGATTGGTTAACAGACCATGAGTCAACGCCACCACCCACTTGTTGAGTATGTTCACCTTTGAGTAAATGCGGAATGCCGCAAGCAAACTCAACAACTTCAAGCCCTCGGGTAATTTCACCTTTAGCATCATCCAACACTTTGCCATGTTCAAGAGTGATGAGTTGGGCCAATTTATCAATATTTTGCTCTACTAACGCTTTAAACTTAAATAATACCCGAGCACGATTAAGTGGCGTCACTTGCGACCAAGTCTGATAGGCATTTTTGGCAACCGTTACCGCCAAGCTTACTTCATCGTGACTCGCCAGTGATACTTGGCCACGAGTTTCCCCCGTAGCAGGATCATAGATGGTTTGATTACGTTGACTGGCTGGGGTGTGTTGCCCATCGAAAAAATGAGTGATGTTAAGCATGAACGGGATCCTTTTAAGCAAAATATGTATTCAGAAAATATTAACTAACAGCGTTAACCAACAGCGTTAATTGCATCGGTAATGTGATTAACCATGTCGTCGATTTGTGACTTTTCCACTATAAGTGGCGGAGATATTGCAATAATGTCAGCCGTTGCCCGTACTAACGCGCCATGCCTAAAGCAATGATCAAAAATGTCATAACCTCGTTTACCCACGCCTTTATCACTTGGTGCTAATTGAATACCTGCAACTAAACCGGTATTACGAATATCAATGACGTTTGGTAAACCTTTAAGGCTGTGAACCGCTTGCTCGAAATAAGACTCAAGCCCTTTTGCGCGTTCAAATAATTGCTCATCTTCATATATGGATAAGGTCGCAAGTGCTGAGGCAGCCGCGACCGGATGACCGGAATAGGTATAACCATGGAAAAATTCTATTAATTCATCAGGGCCATGCATGCAGGTGTCGTGAATGGTATTGCTAACAAATACCGCCCCCATTGGAATTGCACCATTATTAATGGCTTTGGCTGTGGTTATCATGTCTGGGGTAACTTGCCAGCGCTCGCTGGCAAAGGCGGCACCGACTCGGCCAAAGCCGGTGATCACTTCATCGAATATTAATAAAATGCCGTGCTTTTGGGTGATTTCGCGTAACCGCGTTAAGTATCCATCTGGCGGTAAAATAACCCCAGCAGAACCAGACATAGGCTCAACAATGACCGCGGCAATGTTCTCGGCGCCATGTAAGGTAATCAGTTGCTCAAGCACTTCGGCTTTATCCAAACCGTGTGGCGGTAAACCGTGGCTAAAGGCATTATTGGCAATATCGAGCGTATGAGGCAGGTGATCGATCCCCTGGAGTAATTGCTGACTAAAGGTTTTGCGATTATTACTGATCCCACCGACTGAAATCCCGCCAAAACCGACACCATGATAACCAAGCTCGCGGCCGATAAACCGAGTACGCGTGGCTTGACCATTAGCGCGATGATAACAAAGCGCCATTTTTAGGGCGGTATCTACCGATTCTGAACCGGAATTGGTAAAAAACACCTTATCCAATCCGTCAGGGCTCAGCTGACTGAGTTTATGCGCTAATTCAAAGGCGAGCGGATGGCCCATTTGAAAAGACGGTGCATAATCCATTTGGCTAATTTGTTGGCTTACCGCTTGGGAGATTTCTTGGCGGCCGTGGCCAGCATTGCAACACCATAAACCGGCAGTAGCATCGAGTACTTTATTGCCTTCAATATCGGTGTAATACATTCCTTGTGCCGAAACCAAAAGCCTAGGATTAGTCTTAAATTGCTTATTGGCAGTAAACGGCATCCAAAAATGTGCCATGTTCGGCAATGTTTGCGATGAATCGCCAGTTCCATTTTGCTGATATTCGCTCATAAATTGACTCTACATTGATAGCTACAATTACTAGGGATTCATCTCAAATTGATTAAATAATGAGTGACGAATATTCGCTATGCTATGTCAAAAATAATGAACGTTAAAGTGTTTTGTGCATTTATTTAAACTAAATGTGCCTATTTTGTAAAATATATTGAAAATATCTTGCTGTTGAGCATGATCAGGTGACAATATTCATCAAGGTTATTGTGTCGATAATCCATTTTATGTGGCACAAATTTTAGGTTTAGCACCTGCTTTTTAGCGCAGTTTGGTGCTTATCAATCCATTTATTATTTCGAGGTCACAATGAGTACTCCAACAAGTCGTAGCGATTGGGAAGCACTAGCAGCAAGTCTAAAAATTACTGGGCAAGCTTTCATTAATGGTCAATATCAAGGTGCCGCTTCTGGTGACACATTTGACTGTATCAGCCCTATTGATGGCCAAGTATTAGCTAAAGTGGCTAGTTGTGATTTAGCCGATGCTAACCTTGCTGTCGCGAACGCGCGTGAAGTGTTTGAAGCGGGTACTTGGTCAATGTTACCGCCAGTAAAGCGCAAGCAAGTAATGATTAAGTTTGCTGATTTACTCGAAGAAAATGCCGATGAATTGGCGTTACTTGAAACGCTTGATATGGGTAAGCCGATTCAGCATTCCAAAGGCGTTGATGTGGTCGGCGCTGCCCGTGCTATACGTTGGTATGGTGAAGCGATAGATAAAATTTATGATGAAATTGCTCCCACTGCTCATAATGAAATAGGCATGATCACTCGCGAACCCGTTGGTGTGGTTGCAGCCATTGTGCCATGGAATTTCCCAATGATTATGGCATGTTGGAAGCTTGGGCCTTCACTCGCCACGGGTAATAGTGTGATTTTAAAGCCATCTGAAAAATCACCACTTACGGCTATTCGCATGGCGCAATTAGCGATAGAAGCGGGTATTCCGGCAGGGGTATTAAACGTATTACCAGGCTATGGTCATACAGTTGGTAAAGCGTTGGCACTGCACATGGATGTCGATACTTTAGTATTCACTGGTTCAACTAAAATTGCTAAGCAGTTAATGATTTACGCAGGCGAGTCGAACATGAAGCGCGTGTGGTTAGAAGCGGGCGGTAAGAGCCCTAATATTGTGTTTAATGACGCGCCAGACTTAAAAGCCGCTGCAGAAGCCGCCGCAGTCGCCATTGCTTTTAACCAAGGCGAAGTGTGCACTGCAGGTTCTCGTTTATTGGTTGAGTCAGGGGTAAAAGATGAGTTAATCAAGCTTATTGTTGAAGAAATGCAAGGGTGGCAACCTGGGCATCCACTTGATCCTAAAACAACCTGCGGTGCAATGGTTGATCAACAGCAACTGACTAACGTGCTTAATTACATTAAAGCCGGTAGCGAGCAAGGTGCTACCTTGGTTGATGGTGGTAAGCAAGTGATGGCAGAAACTGGCGGCATGTATGTACAACCTACCATTTTTAGCAATGTTAGAAATGACATGACCATTGCCAGCGAAGAAATCTTTGGCCCTGTGTTATCAGTTATCGAGTTTGATGGCATGGAACAAGCCGTCAAGATTGCCAACGACACTATGTATGGTTTAGCGGCAGGTGTGTGGACATCAAACTTAAGCAAAGCTCACAAAACAGCCAAAGCGCTGCGCAGCGGTATGGTATGGATTAACCATTATGATGGTGGCGACATGACTGCACCGTTTGGTGGTTATAAACAGTCAGGTAATGGCCGAGATAAATCATTACATGCGTTTGATAAGTACACCGAAATCAAAGCAACTTGGATAGCCCTATAATAGGCATTTCAATGTAGATTAATAGCAAGCCCTTTAGCAATAAAGGGCTTTTTTATTGGTCATATTAGCGCTGGACAACTCATAGCAATGACTCAAATTTTGTTTAACAAGTGCATCTATATTGCTGAGGCCTTAATGCGAGCGGAGGTTAAGCAAAATTAACGCTAAAATGCTAACTATTCGTTGTAGACTCAAAGGCATTATTTACCTCAACATGTCATACACGGATGAATACAGATGACCCATAAGAGCTTCTCTCGTTTAGCTATTATTGTTGCTGGTGGCTTTTTTAGTTTTATTTTGTGGATTATTTACCTCGCCAATACTGGCAGTCAAAGTGTGTTTTTCGACGTAATAAAACATGTTCCCTATGGTGACAAGATTTGTCACATGTTGTTATTCGGGTTATTAACTTTTGTGGCCAATTTAGCGCTGCAGAGTCGTCATTTTTGTATCGGGCGTCTTCCGCTTTATTACGGCACTGTGTTAGTGTCGATATTCGTCCTGAGTGAAGAAATCAGCCAGGGTTTTATCCCATCAAGAACATTAGACATCATCGATTTAGTTGCCGATGCTGTAGGTATAATTTTATTCAGTTATTTAAGTGGGTTAACTCAGCGTTATATAGACAATCATCATGAGAGTACTCGTGTGAGTTAGCATCAATATTTTCAATCAATATTTGCCATCAATTGTAAGAGAGGTTTAATGTGAATTTTCCTTTAGTGACCACCGATTGGTTAGCGCAACACTTAGAAGACCCAGACCTTGTATTACTAGATGCCAGCATAGACATTGTGCTGGGAAAAGAACCACTTGTTTATGATGAGCTTTACGTTATTCCTGGTGCATTATCGTGCCAAATAGATAAACTTTTTTTCAATCATCAATCTCCACAAACTCACGCTATGCCCACGGAAGATCAATTTACTGTTGCAACTAAATCATTAGGAATAAGCCATAATAGCACCGTAGTTATTTACGATGACCAAGGCATTTATTCTGCACCGCGTGCGTGGTGGACCTTTAAAGCAATGGGATTTGATAAAGTATTTGTACTCGATGGCGGTTTACCACAGTGGCGCAGTGAAGGGCGAGACACAGTGCGTCAGTTTGCGACAGCAACTGACTCTGGTGATATTAAAGGCCGCTTGCAGCAATATAAGGTGTGTGACACTGAGTTTGTGTTAACCCATCTTGGTCATGCAAAAGTTGATATTATTGATGCGCGAGCAGCAGGGCGGTTTAACGGTACGTCACCAGAACCTCGTGTTGGCATGCGCAGTGGTCATATACCCGGTTCACTCAACTTGCCTTTTGCACAAGTATTAAACGGTTTTAAAATGAAATCTATCCGTGAATTACATACAATTTTCGCTAGCTTAGATACCAGTAATAATGCTCAACGGGTGTTTAGCTGTGGTTCAGGAATTACCGCCTGTATTTTGATTCTGGCTTCGTATGTAGCAGGGCATCATCAAGCGGCTTTATATGATGATTCTTGGGCGGTATGGGGCGGCGATGCTGCGCTTCCTATTGAATAATAGGCTTAATTTTTTATGGCCTGTGGCCACTAACGCTTAAGATCGCAAGGTTCCACCCTGCACGGGCTATTAGATTATGGCCTACGGCCACTAACGTCGTGGCGCTTCACCCACACCAGACCAAGAGGAAACCAACGGCTGTTCCCTCTTTACTCTTTATAAAAGAATTGGCCCAGCCGCCCCGCAACATTTTCAAACAGCGAAAAGGTCGCCATGGGGTCAGATCCAGCTTTTGACCTCTCTTATAGACAGCCTCGGTCTTATTCGAAAATGCTATCGCTTCCGATAGGACATCCATAGCCACCGAAAGCTAGCCTGACGTCCTGTCAGGCTCACGCATTCTTTTATAAAGAGTCTTCAACGGCCTCAAGTTAAGAGTTGAATTTGGATATTTAAAGCAAACAAACTACGCGTTTGGACAATAATGACTTAGAACTTATCTTTTTATAAAAGTTTATGCGGACCCAATTAAATTCCCAGCTTTTAACTTCGTCTGAGTGTTCTTAGGCCAACTCTTTATGATAAAGAATGAAAATGCTAACGCTTCATATAGGGAGTCTGATGTGAATGGATTCACAAATGTCGTGATGGCATGGTCAATGATGTTCCCTACATCATTATGACATTTCCAATATCCATATAGGTCAGATGTGCGAGAAAGGCCATGTCAGGCTCACGCATTCTTTTATAACACGCATTCTTTTATAAAGAATCTTCAACGTCCTCAATCAAGCTGAAACCGGATGGTTAAAGTAGCAAAATAATCTTAAAGCTATATAGTCCAACGACCTGCAATGAGAAGTCTCTGGCGATAATGTTCAGTTAGAGTCTGATTAATCAATATCATCGAGGAATTGAAATTATTTACTTGTGAATAATGAGCTTGTTATGCTAATTTTTTGCGAACTCAACATCATGATGGAATATGAATGCGTTATCTACTGCTAGCCATGCTGCTAACCTTAACTGGTTGCGCAAGTAAACAACCCTCTTTTAGTCTTGTTATCGACCCCTTATTGCCCTCTGTCATTAATTATAGCGGTGAAATTGATCCAGATAATGTTGCCGCTTTTGAACAAGGCATAACAAATAGTCCAACTCAAATAACCTCATTGGTTATTAACAGTGGTGGGGGAGATGTACTTGCTGGCATACGATTAGGTGAGTTGGTATATCAGCACAAATTAAAGGTTACAGTTGATAAAGTCTGTGCATCATCGTGTGCTAATTATGTTGTAACCGCCAGTGATGAAGTGACTATAAAACAAGATGCCCTGTTAGGTTGGCATGGTGGGGTGTTACAACCACTATTATACGGCTCGGAAGACTTCCATAAGTACAACAAAAGTATGGTTGAATATATTATGGCGTGGGCAGAGGCCGAGCGCGTCTTTTTTGACATGGTTAAGGTTAATCAAGCTGTCACGGTATTGGGGATGATGCCAGGCTTAAAAGGTAAACGAAACACGCCATTATATAGTTATGACCAGCAAACGTTAAAGGCGTTAGGTTTACATATCACTTTTGAAGACAAGCAAGCAACGGTTTCTAAAACTGGCGAAGAAATTGTACAAATATTTAGCTTAAGCCCTGAAGTATTAGACACTTTACTGATGAAGCATGCACAAAGGTTGCAGCAATTGTAATTAAGTTAGCTTGTCTTTTAAGCGATGGCCTACAGGCACTAATGTCGTGGCGCCTCGCCCACACTAGAGCAAAGGCCTCAACGTGTTCTCATGTTTACGTTCAGATTAACGTCAACTATTAACAAGCAAATAAATCAGGACTCAATCGAGTATATTTTCTCATTGGATCAGCTAGACTAAAAAAATGTGATGGAACACCAAACGATAAAGGAATTTCAATGAATATGTACAATTCAATCCAATTAATCAGTTCAAAACTGCTCTACAGCCCAGATCCAGCATCAAAAAAATCAAATTCCTATAGCATAAAGAGTACTAATTAATCTGGATTCGGCATAGGCCAAGTTCAACAAGTGATTTAAGCCATGTAAACAACGCAATGTATAAATGCTAAAACGTTATATGACAAAGTTAAATGTCTTAGATTTTGACGATTGATTAGAACCGTTACTTTTAGGGAAAATAATATGGATGTTTTACAAGCTTTTTTTGTCACAATTGTATTGGTGTTATTTAGTAATACATATGCATTTGGCTCATCAGACATGGAATTTGATAGTCAGAAAAATGATATTTTTGCTGCTATAAAAAAAGATGAAAACTTAAAGCCCCATTTTACTTATGAAAGTTCTATATCGAACTTTGTTAGTAAAGATCAATGTATTCGTATTAATCATAACCTTCACAAAGGTGAACGTCAAAAATCCAAAAGGGCATTCAAGTGGGTAATCGATGTGCCCACAAAGGGAAAGGTTTCAAGTAAAGAAGCCATTGGTATTAAAGAACTAAATGCCTTAGTCACAGTAAAGCTTCTCTCAAAAAAAACAGTCTATATAGATATTGATTCCATAAAACAAAAATTTAATAGGTATCGCCTTACTGTGAAAGGTTGGAAGGAGTCGGTTGGTAGGGATTGTTTTTACCTTGGTAAAGCGAAACACCTTTCCGTAACCAAGGTAAAAAAAATCCAAGTACCGATTAGCCGCGACAGTAAAGAAACTCTTTATAAAGTAACTACTATAGTCGGGATTGCTAGAGAACAAAAGTTACCTGATTGGGCAAATCATCAAGATGTACGACAGGCTTTCCCTCTTGTTGATAAATTAGTTAAAGGGTATGAGCGAATAATTTCAATGAATAAAGTCAATGGTCAGTGGGCTGAATATCTGTCACCGTCTTCTATAAAACGAATGGCTAAGTCAGGGAGGACCCAATCGAGCAATTATTTTAATACCAATGCGTCAATCACAAAAAAAGAAAGCATGCTTGATGCATTTGAAATTGAAGAGCATAGAAATAAATATTGGAGTTGTATCAGTTTACCAGGACAAAGTTCTAATGGAGTTAGGGTTGATAAGGAACTTAAATCAAGTAGTCAATACAATTATAGCGTAGCAATATTTGATAATATGAAACGTTCTAAATGGGATGATATTGAGATAAAAACAAAGCCTTACTTAGAGCGTCTGGTTGATGCGGGTTTATTGACGTCTCATTTACAAAAAGGAATTGAAGGAGATAAAAAGAACCGAGGAAAATTATTTAATGGTACCGTTTATCAACTTAGCTCTAATTATAACCATATTATTGATAAAAATAAGGGGTGTATCTACTTAGGTAAAGGAAAGGTAAACCTAGTCGAACTAAAAATAATTGCAAGTAATGCTAGAGGTAATCATTCTCTACAAGAAATAGTTAAGTACAAATATATAATGACATATCCCGAACCTCCAGAATGGGTAAAAGATCCTGTCCTTCAATCTCAATGGTCTGATTTAAAAGGTGCGCTTGATTACGGGCTTGCCTGTGATGGAACATTTGAAATTGATTTGACAGAAGAAAGAAAAATGGGGGCAGGTAGTGGAAGTTGCTGGTGGGCTTACGATAGCGTTGCAGAGCTATAAAAATATGATTGTGTGCTTAGCGCTAATAGTAAGTGTTGCCATATAATCGGGTAGCCTAAAAAATTTAGTGGGGTTAGGGTAAACTTTTATAAAAAGTAAATTGAAACACTGGCTTTTCTAAAACGTTTATGTCCAAAAACAAGTTGTTCTTAGCTTTCAAATGCCCAAATTCAACTCTGAACTTGAGGTCGTTGAAGAAAATGATGTAAGCCCAGACATGGATGTCTGGCTAGCTTTGGAGGGGAAGGGACGCCCCATCTGAAGCGTTAGCATTTTCGAATAAGGCCGAAGAACACTAAAATGAAGTTCAAAGCTGGATTAATCCCCATGGCGACCTTTTCGCTGTTTGAAAATGTTGCGGGGCGGCTGGGAGTTCCAAGAGGGAATAGCCGTTAATTTCCTCTTGGTCTGGTGTGGGCGAAGCGCCACGACGTTAGTGGCCGCAGGCCATAAAGTACAAAAGTACAAAGCAAAAATAATACCTGGATTCCGGCTCAAAAGCATTGCCGGAATGACGCCGTATTTGGCCTGTGCAGGGGGGAACCTTGCGATCTTAAGCGTTAGTGGCCGCAGGCCATAAAAAGAACAAAGGTTGACCCTTTTGCCAACCCGCAGCAAATCCATCAACCTATAGTAAATCCTTCATCCTGTGATAAAACATTCCAGCTGCAAGCAATGGTGATCGCAACATGGGTCCGCCTGGGAAGGTCATGTGTTTAATGTCATTAAACACATCAATACGTTGTGATTGCTGGCTAATGGCTTCAGCAATTAATCTTGCTGCCATATGCGTAGCGTTTACCCCGTGGCCAGCATAGGCTTGAGCAAAGTAGATATTGGCTGCGTCAGGTAAACGGCCGATTTGTGGCATGCGATTGGCGCCGATGCCCATCATTCCGCCCCATTCATAATCAATTTTGATGCCTTTTAATTGTGGGAACACTTTTTCAAGATTAGGTCTTAATTCGGCTTCAATGTCTTTTGGGTCTTTACCAGAATAAGTGCATAAACCACCAAACAATAAACGACGGTCTGCTGATAAATGGAAGTAATCTAACGCCACGCGCATATCGGCAAATGCCATGTTTTGCGGGATGATACTGGCACATTGTTGCTCGGTTAATGGCTCAGTGGCTAATAAATAGGTGCCTGTTGGCAACACTTTTCCACCAAGGAAAGGGCTTAATTTATTGCCGATATAACCATTACCGGCCATGACTAGATAGTCACAAGTTACTTCGCCTTCAGCGGTAATGACTTTGGGTTTAGGGCCTTTAATGATTTTTTCTGCGGCGCTGAATTTAGTGGGGTCAGGGTAAACTTTTAGGAATTTAGTGGGGTCAGGGTAAACTTTTATAAAAGTAAATTGAAACACTGGCTTTTCTAAAACGTTTATGTCCAAAAACGAGTTGTTCTTAGCTTTCAAATGCCCAAATTCAACTCTGAACTTGAGGCCGTTGAAGAAAATGGCGTGAGTCCAGACATGGATGTCTGGTTAGCTTTCGGTGGCCATGGATGGCCGATCGGAAGCGTTAGCATTTTCGAATAAGGCCGAGGCATGCTACAAATGAAGTCCAAAGCTGGATCAATCCCCATGGCGACTTTTCGCTGTTTGAAAATGTTGCGGGGCGGCTGGGAGTTCCAAGAGGGAAAAGCCGTTGGTTTCCTCTTGGTCTGGTGTGGGTGAAGCGCCACGACGTTAGTGGCCGCAGGCCATAAAGTACAAAAGTACAAAAGTACAAAAGTACAAAGCAAAAATAATACCTGGATTCCGGCTCAAAAGCATTGCCGGAATGACGCCGTATTTGGCCTGTGCAGGGGGGAACCTTGCGATCTTAAGCGTTAGTGGCCGTAGGCCATAAAAAGAACAAAGGTTGACCCCTTTTGCCAACCCACAGCAAATCCAGCAACCTATAGCAAATCCTTCATCCTATGATAAAACATTCCAGCTGCAAGTAATGGCGATCGCAACATGGGCCCACCGGGGAAGGTCATGTGCTTAATATCATTAAACACATCAATACGCTGTGACTGCTGGTTAATCGCTTCTGCAATTAACCTCGCGGCCATATGCGTGGCGTTCACTCCATGGCCGGCATAGGCTTGAGCAAAGTAGATGTTGGCTGCGTCAGGTAAACGGCCTATTTGCGGCATGCGATTGGCGCCGATGCCCATCATTCCGCCCCATTCATAATCAATTTTGATGCCTTTTAATTGTGGGAACACTTTTTCAAGATTAGGTCTTAACTCGGCTTCAATGTCTTTTGGGTCTTTACCAGAATAAGTGCATAAACCACCAAACAATAAACGACGGTCTGCCGATAAATGGAAGTAATCTAACGCCACGCGCATATCGGCAAATGCCATGTTTTGCGGAATAATACTGGCACATTGTTGCTCGGTTAATGGCTCAGTGGCTAATAAATAGGTGCCTGTTGGCAACACTTTTCCACCAAGGAAAGGGCTTAATTTATTGCCGATATAACCATTACCGGCCATGACTAGATAGTCACAAGTTACTTCGCCTTCAGCGGTAATGACTTTGGGTTTAGTGCCTTTAATGATTTTTTCTGCGGCGCTGTATTCAAATAATTGTGCACCAAGTTCGCGGGCGACACGCGCTTCGCCTAGGGCTAAATTAAGTGGGTGTAAATGTCCGCTGCCCATATCGACCAAAGCGCCTTGATAAAAGTCTGAACCGATAACTTCACCAATTTGTGAACGATCAAGCAGCTTGATTGTTTTTTGATAACCTTGGTCTTGAAGATCTTGGTATTCTGCCGCTAAATCATCCATGTGCCGTGGCTTTACGGCTAAATCACAATAACCCATGTGTAAGTCGCAATCGATTTTGTGCTCGGCAATGCGCTCGGTGACAATATCAACGGCTTCAAAACCCATTTGTTGAATAGATTTTACACCTTCGTCACCAATTTCATTTCGAAATTGACTAGCGTCATGACCGATCCCACGGATAAGTTCACCACCATTTCGGCCAGATGCGCCCCAACCAATCCGTTTGGCTTCGAGCAATGCGACACTGTAGCCGCGTTGTCTGAGTTCAATTGCAGTATTGATCCCGCTAAATCCACCGCCGACAATACACACATCGACAGTAATGTTTTCGGTTAGCTTGGGATGCTGATAAAGCTCTTTGGCGGTCGCGACATAAAAGGAGTCTGGGTAGTGTTGGCTATGAATCGGGGATTTATGCGACATAAACGCTCCAAGCTATTGATTATAGTTGTAATAATAACTTTTAAATGAATAGTTAGATGCAATCTAAGCCATCTGCGGTGTGCATTTTATTTAACACTTATTTGGTGTAAAATACAATTGCTTTGATTTAAGTAAGATATCATGCTTAATGAATACAGATTTTTGGTAAAGTGTTAATAATCTGCAACACTTTAGCAGCAGGATATTGGTCAACATTTACTAGGAGAACGAATTTGGATATTGGTACAAGCCTAAAAGCTGTTCGTAAATTGAAAGGGTTATCTCAACGTGAGTTAGCCAAGCGTGCAGGGGTTACCAACAGTACAATTTCAATGATTGAGAAAAACAGTGTTAGCCCTTCGGTGAGTTCACTTAAAAAGGTTTTAGCCGGGATCCCGATGTCATTAGTGGATTTTTTCTCTATTGATGATGGCTCTATCGGTGACCAAAAAGTGGTTTATCGGGGTAATGAGTTGCTGGATATAGGTACGGGTGAATTAGTCTATAAGCTTATTGGCCGTGATTACCCAAACCGTGCGATGTCGCTAATGAGTGAAACATATCCTGTCAATGCTGATACAGGCGCTGAAATGCTGCAACACAAGGGTGAGGAAGGTGGCATCATTATAGAAGGTAAGCTTGAGCTTACTGTTGGCGAAGAGGTTTTTATCCTCGAAAAAGGCGACAGTTACTATTTTAATAGTGAACAACCTCATCGATTTCGTAACCCATTTGATGAACCTTGCAAGCTAACTAGCGCCACAACACCAGCTGATTTTTAATGATTTATTATTCAACTTTTTCTGCTTATATCTACTACGTTTGTTCAAGGGAATAGCCCAAGATTATCAATTAATCTTGCTATTCCTACTTCTCAAAAAGCTAATTTCTAACTCACGTTTAGCCGTTGTCGTGTTACTTCCTAGCATGAGATTATTGGCTTGTGTAAAGAATATTAAGCAACAAATTCCCTTTTTTCGTGCATTGTCCTCCCCATTTTGGCGCATTTCTTTATGATATTTCATCAAAGTTACTTGGAATATTTTTTTATGCATTGCGGTTAATTTAAAGTTACTAGTTTGTTTTTAAAGTGTTTTAATTTATTTTTGTTAAAAGTTGTTTTTATCATCAGTTATCCTCTTGCCTAGCTAAAAAAATCCGTGTAGTGTGTGAAAAAACGAACACGTAAAACATTAAGTTCGTCACATTCTTTGCTAAAGGTGAGATATGTCTCTGTCAGGTCTTCCCCTCATAGGGGTAGTAGCGTGCAACCAGCAAATTGGTCTTCATCCATTTAACATTGTGGGTGAGAAATACTTGTTAAGTGTAGTTAATGGCGCTAAAGGGTTCCCCTTAGTCATCCCATCACTGGGCGTAGATACGCCTATTGACGCTATTCTTGCTCGTCTCGACGGAATCCTTTTTACAGGTTCTCCATCGAATGTTGAACCTCATCATTACCAAGGTCCTGCCAGTGATGATGGAACCCATCATGATCCCAAGCGTGACGAATTAACCTTACCACTGATAAAAGCCGCTATTGATGCAGGGATCCCTGTATTAGGTATTTGTCGTGGTTTTCAAGAAATGAACGTTGTTTTTGGTGGCAGTTTGTATCAGAAGCTACATGAAGTTGGCACGTATATTGAACATCGTGAAGATAAGAAAGCCCCATTAGATGTGCAATATGGTATTTCGCATCCAGTTAATCTGGTTGCTGGCGGGCTTCTTCACGATGCATGGGGCTGTGACACCGCAGAGGTTAACTCTGTTCATACTCAAGGCGTTGAACGTCTTGGTGAGGGGTTACAGCCAGAAGCATTCGCTCCAGACGGTTTAGTAGAAGCATTTTCTGTTAAAAATGCTAAAAATTTTGCATTGGGAGTCCAATGGCATCCAGAATGGAAAGTAACCGAAAATGCATTCTATACTGCAATTTTCGAAGCATTCGGACAAGCCTGTAGACAACATGCGGCAACACAAGTGAGATAAAAATGGATAAGTTAATCGCTTTTTTAAAAGACAAAAAAATTACCGAAGTAGAATGTGTTATCAGTGATATGACTGGCATTGCACGAGGCAAAATTGCCCCAGTAGATAAGTTTGTATCCGAAAAAGGCATGCGTTTACCTGAGAGCGTGCTGTTGCAAACGGTCACCGGTGATTTCATTAACGAAGAAATTTATTATCAACTTCTCGATGATGCCGATATCGATTTTGTCTGTGTTCCAGACGAAAATGCAGTATTTATGTTGCCATGGACCGTTGAAGCCACGGCTCAGGTTATCCATGATTGTTATGATCGTATGGGTAATCCAATTGAATTGTCACCGCGTAACGTGTTGAAGAAAGTACTTAAGCTTTATGAAGATAAAGGTTGGGAACCGGTGATTGCTCCTGAAATGGAATTTTACCTCACCAAACGTTCTGATGATCATGATTTACCGCTTAAGCCACCTATTGGGCGCTCTGGCCGCCCAGAAGCAGGCCGTCAGTCTTTCTCTATCGATGCTGCTAACGAATACGATCCATTGTTTGAAGATATGTATGATTGGTGTGAAATCCAAGGGTTAGATATTGATACTTTGATTCATGAAGACGGTCCAGCACAAATGGAGATTAACTTCAGCCACGGTAATGCATTGTCATTAGCCGATCAGGTGTTCATTTTTAAGCGCACCTTAAAAGAAGCCGCATTAAAGCATGATGTGTGTGCCACCTTTATGGCTAAGCCTGTTACCGATGAACCTGGCAGCGCGATGCACATTCACCAGAGCGTACTGGACATTAAAACCGGTAAAAACATTTTCACTAAAGAAGATGGCACTCAAAGTAAATTATTCCTCAGCTATATTGCGGGTTTACAACAGTACATTCCTGAATTGTTACCGTTAATGGCGCCAAGTGCTAACTCGTTCCGCCGCTTCTTACCGGGCACTTCTGCTCCAGTAAACTTGGAATGGGGCGTGGAAAATCGTACTTGTGGTCTTCGTATTCCTGAATCATCGCCACAAAATCGTCGTATTGAAAACCGAATTCCGGGTGCTGATGCTAACTGTTATCTTGCGATTGCTGCCAGCTTATTATGTGGTTATATCGGTATGGTTGACGACTTAAAACCTTCTACACCAGTCACGGGCAAGTCGAACGAAAGCCGTACTAATAACGAAAACTGCTTACCTTTGACCTTAGAAGAAGCGTTAGTGGCGATGCAAAGCAGTGATGCTTGTATTGAGTATTTAGGCCAATCTTTTACCACTGGTTTTGTGGCGGTAAAACAAGCTGAACTTGAAAACTTTAGACGCGTTGTGAGTTCGTGGGAACGTGAGTTCTTATTACTAACAGTGTAATGATGGCTGAGCGTATTGGCTTACATTATTAATGTGTGTGGATAGCAGCAGATAGCAAATACCAACGGATTTGCTATCTGTTTGAAAGGATACAAGTATGACAAAACCATTATCGACAGATGCGATGATCCAACAGCAAAAGCTTGAACGTCTGCAAACAGCAGACAAACAGCATTTTATTCACCCATTTACCGATTCAAAGGGGTTAGCTGAAAAGGGCACTCGGGTGATCGAACGGGCTGATGGAGTATATCTGTGGGATGTAATGGGTCATAAACTGTTGGATGGCATGGCAGGTTTATGGTGTGTCAATGTGGGCTATGGTCGGCAGTCAATTGTGGATGCTGTCAGCAAACAAATGCAAAAGCTGCCCTTTTATAATAGTTTTTTCCAATGCTCTCATCCTCCAGCGATTGAATTAGCACAAAAAATTGCTTCTCTTGCCCCTGCGCACATGAACAATGTGTTTTTTACCGGGTCGGGTTCTGAGTCAAATGACACCAACTTACGTATGGTGCGACGTTACTGGGATTTAAAAGGCAAACCAAGCAAGAAAACTATTATCAGTCGGGTTAATGCTTACCATGGTTCTACTGTCGCGGGTGCCAGTTTAGGTGGTATGTCGGGCATGCATGAACAAGGCGATTTACCTATTCCTGGCGTGGTGCATATTGCGCAACCTTATTGGTATGCAGAAGGTAAAGATTTATCCCCAGAAGAATTTGGTTTGAAAACTGCGCAAGCACTGGAAGCCAAAATTATTGAGCTAGGCGAAGACAATGTTGCCGCTTTTATTGCCGAACCTTTTCAAGGCGCAGGTGGGGTGATTATTCCTCCATCAACGTATTGGCCTGAAATAAACCGCATTTTAGCCAAATACGATATTTTATTTATTCTTGATGAAGTGATCAGCGGTTTTGGCCGTACCGGAAAGTGGTTTGCCGCTGAGTATTTTGATTTGCAGCCAGACCTTATCACGATAGCCAAAGGCATGACGTCCGGTTATGTGCCAATGGGCGGGGTGATTGTGTCAGACAAAGTGGCCGAGGTTATTAAGCAAGACTGCGGCGAATTTACCCACGGTTTTACTTATTCTGGTCATCCGGTTGCCGCAGCAGCTGCATTAGAAAATATTCGTATTATTGAACAAGAAAAATTAGTTGAACGTGTGGCTAACGATACCTCGCCGTATTTACAGTCGTGCTTACAACAATTGGCCGAACATCCATTAGTGGGTGAGGTGCGTGGTGTTGGGTTAGTTGCAGCTATAGAGTTAGTCAAAGATAAATCGTTACGACAACGATTTGATGCCAACGTCGGCGTTGGAACATATTGCCGCGATGCGTGTATCACCCATGGTTTGGTGATGCGTTCTGTCGGCGACACCATGATTATTTCACCGCCATTAACCATTAGTCATAGTGAGATTGACGAGTTAGTCGCGAAAGCGACGCAAGCGTTAAATGATACTTATCAACACGTAAAAACCATGGAGTGATGTCCCGTTACTGAATGATTATTGCAATATAGTGATTTTTTAACCAATTGCATTTACACGATCTAGTAATCGAAAGTGTTTTTGATAGAATCGCGCTGAAGGAAACAAGTAATGTCGCGTTAACCATACCGATGCATAGTTAAGTTGTAGCATTGGATAATTTCTTTCATTAGAAAGAAGATTTTACACGCTGGTAAGACCTAGCGAAAAAAACAAATGTCAGTACCATTCTGACCATTATCCAACAGGGAGAAAGTATGAAGCTATTAAACAAACTATCCACATTGGCCTTAATTACTGCGGGTGTGTTTTCAAGCACTGCTATTCAGGCTCAGGAAGTGGTTAAAATGTACAACTGGTCGGATTATATTGCCGAAGATACCTTAGCCAATTTTGAGAAAGAAACCGGTATTCATGTTATTTATGACGTGTTTGACAGTAATGAAGTACTTGAAGCGAAATTACTTTCTGGCCACAGCGGTTATGACATTGTTGTTCCGTCTAATCACTTTTTAGCTAAGCAAATTAAAGCGGGTGCATTTCAAAAGCTTGATCGCGCTAAGTTGACTAATTATGCCAACTTAAAGCCTGATTTAATGAAACAACTACAAAAAGCTGATCCGGCCAATGAGCACGCAATTCCGTATTTATGGGGCACTAACGGTATTGGATATAATATCGAAAAAGTGAAAGCGGTATTAGGTGAAGATGCGCCATTTGATTCTTTAGAGCTTATCTTTAACCCTAAGTATGCTGAAAAAATTGGCTCATGTGGTTTCTCGATGCTTGATTCTGCCGACGACATGTTACCTCAAGCCCTGATTTACTTAGGCTTAGATCCAAACAGTAAAAATGCTGCTGATTATGAAAAAGCCGCCGCAGTGTTGGAAAAAGTACGTCCTTACGTCACTTACTTCCATTCATCGCGCTACATTTCAGACTTAGCTAACGGCGATATCTGTGTCGCGTTTGGTTTCTCTGGTGATGTATTCCAGGCTGCTGCACGTGCTGATGAAGCCGGTAACGGTAATAAGATTAGCTATTCTATTCCAAAAGAAGGCGCCAACTTATGGTTTGATATGTTAGCCATCCCACAAGATGCCACTAACGTAGATAACGCCCATAAACTGATTAACTACTTACTTCGTCCTGAAGTGATTGCACCTATCAGTAACTATGTTGCTTACGCTAACCCTAACGCTCCAGCACAAGCCTTAGTTGACGAAGCGATTCGTAATGACCCAGCCATTTACCCACCACAGTCGGTAATTGATAAGTTGTACATTGGCGATATTCGTCCATTAAAAATTCAACGTGTAGTAACGCGTGCATGGACCAAAGTGAAGTCAGGTCAATAACCTAACCTCACTAGCACTCAGGGCGAGCCCTCTCGTCCTGTTTTTATAGCAGTATTGATGTATTTATTGGCTAATTTTGCCACTTTAACAGATTGTTACGTGTGCCCAGAAACAGGCTGTTCTGTTGCGGTACGCATACTCCAAAAGGCGGAGCAGTATTATGGTAAACACCTCGAGCGTCACTCATAAACCAACCACAAAGACGCAAGATAAAGTGCTGCTCAAAATTGAGCGTGTCAGCAAACTTTTCGATGATGTGCGTGCAGTAGACGACGTCTCGTTAACCATTAACCGTGGCGAAATATTTGCGCTTTTGGGTGGTTCAGGTTCGGGTAAATCAACCTTGTTACGCATGCTCGCGGGTTTTGAAAAGCCAACTGAGGGGCGTATTTTTCTTGATGGTGTCGACATTACTGATATGCCACCGTACGAACGCCCTATTAATATGATGTTCCAATCGTATGCTTTATTTCCGCACATGACGGTTGAACAAAATATTGCTTTTGGATTGAAGCAAGACAAGATGCCTAAGGCTGATATTGCTGTGCGGGTTAAAGAAATGCTTAAACTGGTGCACATGGACAAATACGGTAAACGTAAACCGCATCAGTTATCGGGTGGCCAACGTCAGCGTGTCGCCTTAGCTCGTTCATTAGCAAAGCGACCTAAATTATTATTACTTGATGAGCCAATGGGCGCATTAGATAAAAAGCTGCGTACTCAAATGCAGTTAGAAGTGGTCGATATTTTAGAAGCGGTAGGTGTTACCTGCGTGATGGTAACCCATGACCAAGAAGAAGCCATGACCATGGCCGGACGTATTTCGATTATGCATGAAGGTTGGATTGCCCAAACCGGCAGCCCAATGGACATTTACGAGTCGCCAGCTAGCCGTATGGTTGCTGAGTTTATTGGTACGGTTAACTTATTCGAAGGTGAAATCATTAAAGATGAAGTTGACCACGCAATTATTAAATCGCCAACTTTATCGCAACAGTTTTACATTGGTCACGGTATTTCAACCAGTCTAGAAAACAAAAATGTATTTTTAGCCCTACGACCAGAAAAAACCATTATTAGCCGTCAGAAGCCCGAAAGTGAATATAACTGGGCTCACGGCGTAGTGCATGACATCGCCTACCTAGGTGGTTTGTCGGTGTATTACATTAAGTTGAAAAACAACCAAATCGTTCAATGCTCAATGATTAACCGTGAACGCCGCGCCGATCACCCAACGTGGGAAGATGAGGTTTACATCAGTTGGGAAGACACCAGCGGGGTTGTATTAAACTCATGAAGAATCCATTGAAAATATTCAAAGGCCGACATCTCACCATGGGGATTCCATACCTATGGTTGTTACTGTTTTTCGCCTTACCGTTCGCCATAGTATTAAAGCTGAGCTTTTCTACTGCTGCGATTGCCATTCCACCGTACGAACCAACGTTTAATTATGTTGATGAGGCGCTAAATATATTCGTTAATCTGGGTAACTATTTATTGTTGCTGCAAGATTCAATGTATTACATGGCGTACTTAACCTCATTAAAAATGGCCTTTGTTGCCACACTTGGCTGTTTGGTGCTTGGTTTTCCGATGGCTTATGCCATTGCCCGCGCCCCAGTAAGAATGCAGGCGGTATTGCTGCTACTGGTGATGTTGCCGTCGTGGACCTCCTTTTTGATTCGGGTATACGCATGGATGGGTATTTTAAGTAACAACGGTTTAATCAATAACGCCCTGACTTGGTTAGGCATTATTTCTGAACCAATACAAATGCTGAATACTAATTTTGCAGTATACATTGGTATTATTTATGCCTACTTACCGTTTATGATTCTGCCGCTATACGCCACCCTAGTAAAATTAGATTTAAGCTTACTAGAAGCAGCTTCAGATTTAGGGTCTAGCAGTATCAATACTTTCTGGAAAATTACTCTGCCATTATCAATGGGCGGTGTAATCGCTGGCTCGATGTTGGTATTTATCCCTGCCGTGGGTGAGTTTGTTATCCCTGAACTGCTGGGTGGTCCTGACTCATTAATGATTGGTAAGGTGTTGTGGCAAGAGTTCTTTAATAACCGCGACTGGCCGGTAGCGTCATCATTAGCGATTGTTATGCTAGCGTTATTGATTGTCCCAATTACTTTGTTCCACCGTTATCAGTCACGCAACATGGAGAGCGACGTATGAAGAAGTTAAGTTTCTCTAAAGTGATGTTGTGGGTGGGGTTAATCTTTTTATATGCGCCAATGCTGATTTTGGTCATCTATTCATTTAACGACTCAAAACTGGTTACCGTGTGGGGAGGATTTTCGCCTAAATGGTATGGCGAGCTATTTGAGGACCAGCAAATATTAAATGCAGTCTGGACCAGTTTACGCATTGCCTTTTATAGCTCCACCATGGCAGTGATTATTGGAACGATGGCAGCGTTTGTGATGACCCGTTTTAGACGCTCATGGGCTAAGTTAACCTTGTCTAACATGATCACCGCACCTTTGGTTATGCCTGAAGTTATCACTGGTTTGTCGTTGCTACTGTTATTTGTACAAATGTCAGAAACCTTTGGTTGGCCAACTGAGCGCGGCATGTTTACGGTATGGATTGCCCACTCTACTTTCTGTGCTGCTTATGTTGCGGTGGTGGTATCGTCAAGACTGCGTGAACTGGATTTGTCGATAGAAGAAGCGGCGATGGACTTAGGTGCAACGCGATTAAAAACCTTCTTTTTAATCACTATACCAATGATAGCGCCATCACTTATTGCCGGTTGGTTGTTATCATTTAGCTTGTCGTTAGATGACTTAGTGATTGCCAGCTTTACCTCTGGTCCTGGTTCTACAACCTTGCCTATGGTGGTGTTTTCGTCAGTACGCTTAGGGGTTTCACCTAAGATTAACGCGCTGGCGACGATTATTATTTTAGCGGTTTCTTTAGTGGCTTTCTTATCTTGGTATTTTGCACGCCGAGCAGAGAAAAAAGCTAAAATTGCGATGGAATAACAGTACTCAATAACACAATGTAAAAGCCACGCTGATGTCAGTGTGGCTTTTTATTTTCGATAATCTATTTGCTATATTCTACTGACACAGGTGTTTAATATATTCAACAAAGTGTCAAAAATTACGCGATTAATGCTAGTTTTTAAATTTGCATAAGTGTAGGATGAGTGAGTTGAATTACGTTTTGAACCTATAAAGGAAGTGCTATGTCCGCCACACCTCATGCTAGTTCATATTATGCTGCATCGGCTAATGATAAAGTCGAACGTCCTCGCTTAGAATCTACAATTGAAACAGATGTTTGTGTTATTGGCGCGGGCTATACTGGTTTGTCTTCTGCGTTACATTTATTAGAAAGCGGCATGAAAGTTGTGGTGCTTGAAGCGGCAAGAATTGGCTGGGGAGCATCAGGTCGAAACGGCGGTCAAATTGTCAATTCTTTTAGTCGTGACATTGATTCTATCGAAGGCGTTGTCGGCAAAGAACAAGCTAAACTTTTTGGTCAAATGGCGTTCGAAGGTGGTCAGATTATTCGTGACCGTATTGCCAAATACAACATTGATTGCGACTTAAAAGATGGTGGTGTTTTTGCCGCCATGAACGCCAAGCAAATGGGCCATTTACAGAGTCAAAAATCATTATGGGAAGCTCATGGTCATAACAATCAATTAGAGTTACTCGACCAGGATGGCATTCGCAAAGTGGTTAATACCGATTTATATGTCGGTGGTTTACTCGATAAAAGCGGTGGCCATATTCATCCTCTAAACCTTGCATTAGGTGAAGCCCGTGCGGTGGAATCCCTTGGTGGATTGATTTTTGAAGATTCAGCTGTCATTAAAGTGGACGATGGCGCATCACCGGTTGTGCACACAGCACAAGGCCAGGTTAACTGTAAATTTGTAGTGGTAGCTGGTAATGCTTATTTAGGTAAATTATTGCCAGAGCTACAAGCTAAATCCATGCCTTGTGGTACTCAAGTGATTACCACTGAACCATTGTCAGATGAAATAGCTGCGAGTTTACTACCGCAAGACTATTGCGTTGAAGACTGTAACTACTTATTAGATTATTACCGTCTTACTGGCGATAAACGCCTTATTTTTGGTGGTGGCGTGGTTTATGGTGCTCGCGATCCGGCCAACGTTGAAGCCTTGATTATGCCTAAACTATTAAAGACCTTTCCGCAGTTAAAAGGGATTAAAGTTGACTATGCTTGGACGGGTAACTTTTTAATGACGTTATCGCGCCTGCCACAAGTTGGCCGTATTGGCGATAATATTTATTACTCACAAGGCTGTAGTGGTCATGGGGTTACCTATACTCATTTAGCCGGTAAGTTAATTGCCGAAATGCTTAATGGTCAAGCCACACGTTTTGATGCCTTTGCCGCATTGCCGCATTATCCATTCCCTGGCGGGCATGCACTTAGAGTGCCGTTTAGTGCCTTAGGTGCGTGGTATTACACGTTACGTGACAAGTTTGGCATATAACCATCAGTTGATTACCAGCTGGCTGTTAATGATTAACTGAGTTTTATTAGAATTTAGTAGGAGCGCATTGTGATTTTAAATGATCCAAGCTTATTGCATGAACAATGTTATATCGATGGCCTATGGGTGGGTGCTAACAGTGGCGAAACGGTTGCTATAGCTAACCCTGCTACCCAAGAAATCATCGGTAATGTGCCTGTTATGGGCAAAGCAGAAACCGAAGCAGCCATTACAGCAGCCAATAATGCCTTACCTGCATGGCGCGCGCTGACTGCAAAAGAGCGTAGCCAGAAGTTACGCCGTTGGTTTGAGTTAATGCATGAAAATGCTGAAGACCTAGCGTTAATGATGACGACCGAGCAAGGTAAACCGCTGGCAGAATCAAGAGGTGAAGTAACCTATGCTGCCTCGTTTATCGAATGGTTTGCCGAAGAAGCTAAGCGTATCTATGGTGATACCATTCCTGGTCATCAAGCAGATAAAAGACTGACTGTTATTAAGCAACCTGTTGGCGTGACTGCGGCGATTACCCCGTGGAATTTCCCTGCTGCGATGATCACCCGTAAAGCCGGGCCTGCACTAGCAGCCGGTTGTACTATGGTCGTTAAGCCTGCGCCGCAAACTCCATTTACCGCATTAGCATTAGCTGAGCTTGCACATCGTGCGGGCATTCCTGCTGGTGTGTTTAGTGTTATTACTGGTGATGCGATTGCGATTGGTAATGCTTTATGTGAAAGCCCTATTGTGCGTAAATTATCTTTTACTGGTTCAACTGCGGTAGGAATTAAGTTAATGGAGCAATGTGCTCCAACACTTAAAAAACTGTCATTGGAGCTAGGTGGTAATGCACCGTTTATCGTTTTTAATGATGCCGATATTGATGCCGCAGTTGATGGCGCAATGATTGCTAAATACCGTAATGCCGGTCAAACCTGTGTGTGTGCCAACCGTATTTATGTCCAAGCAGGAGTGTATGAGCAATTCACCCAAAAGTTTGCTGCCGCAGTGGCTAAATTAAGCGTCGGTAATGGCGTGGATACAGGGGTGAATATCGGCCCGTTAATCAATGCTGATGCAGTGACTAAAGTACAGCGTCATTTAGCCGATGCTGTTGCTAAAGGCGCAAGTATCGTCACTGGCGGTAAAACACATAGCTTAGGTGGCTTTTTCTTTGAACCTACTATTTTACGTGACGTTGATAAATCGATGTTAGTTGCCAAAGAAGAGACTTTTGGCCCATTAGCACCGCTATTCAAATTCGACACAGTAGATGATGTGATTAAACAAGCTAATGACACTGAATTTGGCTTAGCCGCTTACTTTTATGGCCGTGATATTTCGCTGGTTTACAAAGTAGCAGAAGCACTTGAATACGGTATGGTGGGCGTTAACACCGGATTAATCTCGACCGAAGTCGCGCCATTTGGTGGCATTAAATCGTCTGGATTAGGCCGCGAAGGCTCAAAATTTGGTATCGAAGAATACCTTGAAATGAAATATATCTGCATGTCAGTTTAAGAGAGCGGGCTATGACTAAAACAAATGATGGATTAATGGCTCGTCGCCAAGCTGCTGTGGCTCAAGGTGTAGGGCAAATTCACCCAATTTTTACTGAACGTGCTGAAAACGCCACAGTATGGGATGTTGAAGGTCGTGAATATATCGACTTTGCCGGTGGTATTGCGGTACTCAATACTGGTCATTTACACCCTAAAGTTAAAGCGGCAGTGGCAGCGCAGTTAGATGCATTTTCTCACACATGTTTTATGGTGTTGGGTTACGAAAGTTACATTGCGGTATGTGAAAAACTTAACCATTTGGTACCGGGTGATTTTGCTAAAAAAACCGCCTTATTTACCAGTGGTTCTGAGGCGGTAGAAAACGCAGTAAAAGTAGCTCGTGCTTATACAAAACGAGCAGGCGTTATTGCATTTACCTCTGGCTATCATGGTCGAACCATCGCTGCGTTAGCATTAACTGGTAAAGTAGCACCGTACAGTAAAGGCATGGGCTTAATGTCTGCCAACGTGTTCCGAGCTGAATTTCCGTGTGAAATGCATGGCGTGTCTGAAAATGATGCTATGGCATCAATTGAACGTATTTTTAAGAATGATGCTGAGCCTGCCGATATTGCCGCAATTATTTTAGAGCCGGTACAAGGTGAGGGTGGCTTTTACGCGGTTACGCCATCATTTATGAAGCGCTTACGTGAATTGTGCGACAACCATGGCATCGTATTAATTGCCGATGAAGTACAAACCGGCGCTGGTCGTACTGGTACTTTCTTTGCGATGGAGCAAATGGGCGTAGCCGCAGACATTACTACCTTTGCCAAGTCTATAGCCGGTGGTTTCCCACTATCAGGTATTACCGGTAAAGCAGAAGTCATGGATGCTGTTACCGCTGGTGGCTTAGGTGGTACTTATGGTGGTAGCCCGATTGCCTGCGCTGCTGCGTTAGCGGTTATTGAAGTGTTTGAAGAAGAGCAGTTATTAACTCGCGCTAATGAAGTTGGTCATCGGCTTAAATCGGCACTCACTGATATGCAAGCTAAGTATCCGCAAATTGCTGATGTGCGTGGATTGGGTGCAATGATCGCCATAGAGTTAATGGAAGATGGGCAACCTGCTCCGCAGTACAGTGGTAAGATTTTAACTGAAGCACGTAACCGCGGACTGATTTTATTGTCTTGTGGCACCTACGGCAACGTTATCCGAGTGCTGGTACCATTAACTGCGCCAGATGCACAAATTGATACTGGTCTTGCGATTATGGACTCTACATTTCAGACCGTGTTTAAATAGCGGCTCTTTTTGTCAAAATAATCAATAGAATCCCGTTTTTACGGGATTTTTTATATCTCATACTTACTTAATTTTTAAAGCTGACTACACTTTATTGTATCTGAAAATTAATACTAAAGCGGGAGCTCAATTGAATGAAGGCATTATCCATTAAGTCAAAGTTGTTATGGATCACCTCGGCGTTATTTGTTGCCACAGTCATTACACTCTCTTTAAGTTTGTGGCTAGGGTTAAAAGATAAGAATACCAGTCTGGCCGCAGAGGTTGAGGTTGCGTTACAACAAGAGATTAATGACAAACTCTCAGCAAGAGCGGGTGAGTATGGTGAGCGTATTGCTGGATTTATCAATGAAGCTTATCGGGTTCCCTTTTCGTTTGCAGGCTTACTGGAACAAACCTCAAAAAAAGATCCTTTAAGTCGTGAGCGGGTGGAGTTATCGCTTGCGGCAATATTGCAGAAAAATAACATCATATCATCGATGTATGCGCAATTTGAACCTAATGGCTATGATGGTCTCGATGACAGTTATCTTCAAGGTGAAAGCCACAGTGTACCGAATGCGGGCACATTAGAAATTTACTACACCCGCAATGATGACGGCACAGTAGAGCAGAATCAAGTTGATGAGGCGGCTGAAAAATACGTTACCACGTTAAATGAGTTTGGCGTTCGCGAGGCTGAGTGGTACTTGTGTGCCAAAGACACTAAAAAGCCGTGCTTAATGGAACCATATTTGTACGAAATCACTCCAGGCAATACTGCACTCATGACCTCGTTAACCGTGCCCGTTATAGTGGATAACCAATTTAAAGGTCTCGTTGGCGTGGACATCAACTTGCCGATATTTCAAACCATGATTATGCAATTATCTAAAAGTTTGTATGGTGGGCAAGCTAAGGTGACGTTGGTGAGCCAGAAAGGGTTTGTGGTGGCCGCTAGCCATTATAAAAAATTTGCACGACCTTTTAGTGAATCTGTCGGGCCAGAATTGGCTAAAAAGCTGTTGGCATTAAATAGTTCATCGGGGTTTGTAAATGAACCAACCACCATTGCCGTGGCATATCCTATTAACATCCCTATTGCTAATGCAACTTGGTCATTGATTATTGAAGTGCCGAAAACCCAAGCGTTTATGGCGGTAGATCATATGAATACTGCCATGAATGACATGGCGATGTCTCTGGGCAGCTTGCTATTAACCATCGGTATTATTGTCACGGTTATTGCGGTGCTTATTATCAGTTTGGTTATTCGCAGCATTATTGCGCCGCTTAATATGATCCAAGCTCGCGTCGAAAACCTTGCCAGCGCCGAAGGCGACTTAACTCAAGCGATAGAAGTCGATGCCCATGCGGAGTTAATTGCATTAGGCAGTGGTATTAATGCCTTCATTGCTAAATTGCGCCATCTCATTTCCGAGCTCAAAATTCTTGCCGACCGTTCGCAACAAGAAAGCATAAAATCGGCAGACATTGCTAAGCACACACGCGAAAGTGTTAATCGCCAATATGGTGAAATTGAAAGTGTGGTAACAGCGGTTAATCAAATGAGCGCCACCGCGCTTGAAGTGGCTAAAGCCTCTGAGCAAACCGCAATGGAAACCGAATCCATGACGGTTAATGTGAAAGACGGTCAGTCGCGATTAACTCAAGCGATGGTATTTGTTGAGGGAGTCTCGGGTGATTCAGCACAAGCTCAGCAAGCGGTAGGTATGGTGTCGCAAAGCAGCGCCAATATTAGCCGTATTTTAGAGGTGATCAGTTCCATTGCAGAGCAGACTAACCTATTAGCGTTAAATGCGGCTATTGAGGCTGCTAGAGCGGGGGAACAAGGCCGAGGCTTTGCTGTTGTTGCCGATGAAGTCAGAACCCTTGCGTCTCGAACTCAAACGTCGACTAATGAAATTAGTACCTTAATTGAGTCGTTACAAAAAGAAGTTAAAAATGCCTCGAGCATTATTGATAAAGGTGCCCAAGGCGCACAAAAAGCGGTTGAGCAAACTCAGCTAGCATTACAATCGCTGAATGCCATCGTTGAACAAATTAACCAAGTGTCAGGTCAAGTGACCCACATCGCTACCGCAGCTGAAGAGCAGAGTGCAGTAACCGAAGAGGTCAATCGTAATATTACTGGCATTTCAGACTCGGCTGCTGAGTTATCTCAGCTGGCTGACAGTGCTCAGCAGAGCAGTGACAGCCTAGCTGATTTAGTTCAGCAGCAGCATCAGCAATTGGGACGATTACGAACTTAACCCTGCTTTAACCTAGCGCGAACAGTATGAAAGGTGGCTTACAAGCCACCTTTTCTATTATTATTCCCGCTTAGATAGTTACCACTAAGATATTATGGCTGAATTTATTGCTCCACCCTGCGATGGCAACATTGAGGTTTTATACCAAGATGAACATTTGTTATTGATCAATAAACCGACGGGATTATTAAGTCTCTCGGGGAAGAATCCATTAAACAAGGATTCAGTACATCATCGTTTAGTGCAAGATTATCCAACGGCTACGTTAGTACACCGTCTCGATTTTGGTACGTCAGGTATTATGTTAGTGGCGCTAAACAAAGAGATTAATGGATTATTAACTAAACAATTTCAGCTACGTACTGTCACAAAAACCTACACTGCAGTGTTATATGGTGATTTGGTTGAGCAACATGGTGATATTGAATTACCGATCGCCAAAGATAGCGATAATTTCCCGTTTATGAAAATTTGTCAGCAAACTGGCAAACCCGCTCACAGTCAATATCAAGTAATTGAACGCCATCAACAAGGGCTGTCAACACGGGTCACCTTTACCCCTATTACCGGCCGGACTCATCAGCTACGCATACACAGCCAGCAAATAGGCCATCCTATTTTAGGTTGTGACTTATATGGTAATGACTATTCGCAAGCGATGTCGGACCGATTAATGTTGCATGCCACTTCATTATCGTTCACTCATCCAGTAACAGAACAACGGATTGATTTTGTTTGCCCAAGCCCATTTTAACCACTTCTAGCAACAAACTGATGTAAGCATGGTGAAAACTGATGCATAATCAATCTATTATTTATTCTTACATAGGTTAATCAGCATGGTGATTTCATGGTTAGATTCGCTGGCTTTAATTGTATTTTTAGTTAGTTGGATAGGGTATACCGGTTTTGCCCGTCGTAAAGCCAAAACCTCTAATTGCATTGCACGAGTAATGCATCAGCAACGTATTCATTGGATGTCGCAGGTGATAGCCAAAGAGATACGCGTAGCGGAAGCGGCATTATTGGCTAATTTAGAACGTAATATTGCCTTCTTTGCTTCAACAACTTTACTGATCCTGGCGGGTGTGTTGACGTTATTTTCGCAGGTTGAAAAGCTTGAAACCGTGATTGGTTCTATTCCCTTCACCTCGTCGCCTAATCACGCGCTGGTACAGATCAAACTGGCTCTTTTAGCTGGGATTTTCGTGCTAGCATTTTTCCAATTTACCTGGTCAATGCGTCAATATGGTTTTGTGAATATTATGATTGGCGCGGCACCATTAGATAAAACCGGTAGCGATAAAAATGCATTGGGCTATGCAAGGCAAATGGCCGTGGTACAAGATCAAGCGGCGCATTCATATAACTATGGCTTACGTTCTTATTACTACTCTATGGCGGCGCTGTGCTGGTTTATGCATCCAGGAATGTTCATTTTAGCCAGTTTATTTGTGGTATATACCTTGTACCAACGTGAATTTAATTCTAAAGCCGTGGTTGCTATCACTGCAGCACAGGCTTATTTAGAACAAAATCCGAGTTATATTCGTCGAGATTAACCCCAAAAAATATGCATTGTTTGTTAACATTAACGGATATGGCGTAATAACATGACTTAATGCAAGATGATTTGAGTGAGTTTATGTGTTCAATTCAAAGTCTATGCAATCATGATTTAATGGTATTGCATCAGTACGACATAATGCTAACCACCAGTCTATACCATTAAGTGTCATCAATTTTTTGTGATTTATATATATTTTAGTGTGTTAAGCAAACGTTTTCAGGGGTGATATGTTTCATAGTATAAAAGCCAAGGTTATCACTATTTTCTCTTTAGTCATGATAGCTTTCACGTCTGTGCTTTTAATCACTATATTTATCAATGAGCGTGATCGTGTACTGGATTTAGCATTAGAAAACTCTACCAAAATTTCGAAAATGCACGCAAACCTCCTCAGCCAAGAGTTTGCTCGATATGTTGTTATGTTAAAAATGCTCAGCAATAACCCAAAGACAAAGCTAGGTGATAAAGCGACTATCGCTCGACAGCTGCAAAGGCTGATGACAATGGGGCGTGGTAATTTCATTAATGCTATTTATGTAGACAAAAATTTAAATTTAACTGATGTGTTAGGTAATACAAATAAAGTCACTCATTCTTCATTTATACGCGCTGAACAATGGGTGGGCAAAGAATATAATATTAGCACGCCAGTAATCACTCGGTTTGAAAAGGCCCCCGTTATCATGGTGGGAGTACCTATTTTAGACACGCAAAATAACTGGATAGGAACACTTGCAGTGGCGGTGCCTCTCACCATCATCTCCGCTAAATTAGCAGAAATTAAGCTCGCAAAAGAGAGTTACGCTTGGTTAACTGACTCGAATGGCTTAATGGTTTCACATCCGAATAAAAGTTTTATAATGAAGAATAAACTTTCAATGACAGAAAGTGCTGATTATCCAGGATTTTATAAAATAGTCCGACAAACTAAATTACAAAATGATGGCTACGGTCGTTATAGGGATGCCAAATTAAATGAATCGAAGATAGTCACATTTTCAAAAGTTGATTATCTGCCTGGCTGGACCTTGTTTGTCACAACTAAAGAGTCTGAAATTTTTCACGCTATATATACAATAATGTACGACGTTTTAGTCACTTCGATCATTTTGATGGTGATATTTTTATTACTCATCAGTGAACTATCCAATAGAATAACAAAACCAATCGTGCAACTGACCAAAGATGTAAAAGCCTCTGTTAAAGATAAAAAAAGTTATCTAAAAATAATCGATTCAGATGATGAAATAGGTCAACTGTCTAAAGCTTTCCACGATAGTCTTCAAAAAATACATTTACACACTATCCATTTAGAACAAATGGTCAATCATCGAACCCAAGAAATCACCGACAAAAACTTACTGCTTAATCAGCAAAATGAAAAGCTTGAACAGCTTGCCTCTAAAGACCCGTTAACCTTGCTTTATAATCGTCGAGCTTTTAGTGCTCTGGTTGATAAAGAGATCTCCCGCGCTAAGCGACATCATTTCCCTGTTACTCTGGTCATATTAGACATAGATTATTTCAAAAAGATTAATGATGAGTTTGGCCACAATGTTGGTGATGATATTTTGTGCCGTTTTGCGGATGAACTGTCTGTAAATATGCGCAAAGAAAATCTCATCTGTCGCTGGGGGGGAGAAGAGTTTGTGATTTTAATACCAGAAGCGACCTCGGCTATGGTCTTTAAACATATTGAAGCGCTACGGCAAAAAATCTCACAGATGGACTTCGCGCCAATCGACAAGTTAACCTTTAGTGCCGGCATGGCAACTCTGCGTATTGAAGAGCCTTTTAAAGAGTGGTTCCAACGAGCTGATAGCGCTTTGTACAACGCTAAAGGATCGGGTCGAAACAAGATAGTAGTTGATGACATTATTGGCTAGAAAGAAGCTGAGGCATATACGATAGCGAAGCTTAAATTAGTTACCTTGGTTTTTACTTAAGCCGATTGGCTATCCTCTAATGCATCACGCAGATTGTTCAAGAGCGTTATAAGCGCTTATCGTGGAGTTATTTGATGGTTGGTGATTTGCATAACTATCAAAATGGCAAGCGGATTCAAATTCCTTCAATTACTGACTTTTATTTACGTATCTGCTACACATTTGCTACAACACAGAACGCCAGATATGAAAAAGCCGTAGTAGGTATTAACCTACTACGGCTTATCAGAATTGGTGGCCCCTCCCAGACTCGAACTGGGGACCTGACGATTATGAGTCGTATGCTCTAACCAACTGAGCTAAGGGGCCGACTTAAGATAGTCGTCACTATCGAAAGCGGGGAAAGTATACGAAGTTTGTTGGCACTTGTCACCCGTGTTTTTAGTTGTATTTACTTATCTTGTTTCAATTGGTTATCTGTTAAGCAATTATTGCGTTTTTGGACATAAAAAAACCTGCCGAAGCAGGTTTTTATACTATTTTTTCAGTGAGCTTATTCGTCTAAGAACGACTTTAAGATTTCTGAGCGAGAAGGGTGACGTAATTTACGTAACGCTTTAGCTTCAATTTGACGAATACGTTCACGTGTAACATCAAATTGCTTACCCACTTCTTCTAACGTGTGGTCAGTATTCATATCGATACCAAAACGCATACGCAGTACTTTTGCTTCACGGGCTGTTAGGCCAGCTAACACTTCGTGTGTGGCGTTCTTTAGACTTTCGCTAGTTGCTGAGTCAAGTGGTAGCTCGAGGGTAGTATCCTCGATAAAATCACCTAAATGCGAATCTTCATCGTCACCGATTGGGGTTTCCATTGAGATTGGCTCTTTAGCGATTTTCAGCACCTTACGAATCTTATCTTCAGGCATCATCATACGTTCTGCCAATTCTTCAGGAGACGGCTCACGGCCCATTTCTTGAAGCATTTGACGAGAAATACGGTTCAGCTTGTTAATCGTTTCGATCATGTGTACTGGAATACGGATCGTACGTGCTTGGTCGGCGATTGAACGAGTGATTGCCTGACGGATCCACCACGTTGCATAAGTCGAGAACTTGTAACCACGGCGGTATTCAAACTTATCTACTGCTTTCATCAAACCAATGTTACCTTCTTGGATTAAATCCAAGAACTGTAAACCACGGTTGGTGTACTTTTTGGCAATAGAAATAACCAAACGTAAGTTAGCTTCAACCATTTCTTTTTTCGCACGACGAGCTTTCGCTTCACCGATAGACATACGACGGTTAATGTCTTTAATGCCTGCGATGGTTAAATCTGTTTCAACTTCTATAGCACCTAGCTTGGTCACACAACGCGTTACGTCATCGGTGATCATACGCAAACCTTCAGCGTAAGGCTTAGTGCTTTCTTTTTCTTTGTTAAACCAATCTAAGTTTGTTTCGTTACCAGTGAAAGCCTTAATAAAGTTTTTCTTTGGCATCTTAGCGTGTTCAACACAAAGCTTAATGACTAGACGTTCTTGAATTCGTACGCGGTCCATCATGTTGCGCATGCTTTTCACTAAACGGTCAAACTGTTTAGGTACTAAACGGAATTCTTTGAATAATTCGCCAATAACAAATAATGAGCCAATCGCTTCAGGGTGGTCACGGCCTTTTTCGGCAATAATTCCTAAGCTTTTTTCGTAGGCTTCTCTGAGTTGAGTGAATTTTTCTTTGGCTTCTTCAGGGTCTGGCCCTTTGTTGCCTTCTTCCTCTTCCTCATCGTCATCATCGTCGTCATCGTCATCATCATCATTTTTAGAGTCAGCTAATTCTGAACCAACATTGGTGGCAGTTGGTGCGACGTCATCGTCGTCAGGATTGATAAATCCAGAGATAATATCAGACAAGCGCAATTCTTCAGCTTCATACTTATCGAATTGCTCTAAGATCATTGCGATCGCTTGAGGGTACTCACTGACAGAACTCTGTACTGTGTTGATACCTTCTTCGATACGTTTAGCAATAACAATTTCGCCTTCGCGAGTAAGTAGCTCTACCGTGCCCATTTCGCGCATATACATGCGGACAGGGTCTGTGGTTCGGCCTAACTCACTTTCTACGGTTGCGAGAGCTGCCGCTGCTTCTTCTGCAGCATCTTCGTCTGTGTTGTCTTCCGACATCATCATGTCATCGGCATCTGGCGCTTCTTCAAAAACGCGGATACCCATGTCATTTATCATCTGGATAATATCTTCAATCTGATCGGAATCGACCATGTCTGCAGGTAAGTGGTCGTTCACTTCTGCATAGGTTAAGTAACCTTGCTCTTTACCTTTAGCGAGCAACAGTTTGAGTTGCGACTGCGGAGTGTGATCCATAGATATCATCCAATTTTGGGTAACTGATAAAACGATAGGCCAGTTAGCTGTGCTAAGTGGCGCGCAAATCGTCAATTATAGCTGTGTGGACTAACCTTAGCTAGTCCATGGCAATGTTTGTACGCATATTCTTCACGAATAAATTGCGTATTACTTCGCTATGCCTTTCATTATAGAAATCAGCTTTGTTAGCTGCATTTTTTCAACTTTCGTTAAAGCCTGTTTTAGGCTTAATTCCTGATATCGTTGTTCAATATATTGGTTGTTTAACCAAATCAGGGTTTGCTTAAACTCTGGCAATACGTTTTCATCCGCCACTTGATGTTCCCATTGGGCTAGCTTTATTAGAGTGCTCTTTTGATTATGCTCTCTATGCATTTCAAGTAGTTGTGCGCTGTTTAACGTTTGCTCTCGAGTTATATCTAACAAATGATTGAGCAATTCTATGCCGGTCATCTGTAATCGATCTAGTGCAGGCTGTTTTGCCAAACCAAAGCCTAAACTTGGGTTTTGGACCAGTAGGGCAATGGCCAATCTTAATGGCGTACCACGACCTTGTAAGCCTTTCGCATTTAACGGTTTTGGCTGTTTTACAGTAAAACCTAATTTTTTCTTTAAATCTTCGCTACTGTTCATGCCTAATTTGTGTGCTAAATTTTCTAACAGTAAATTCTGTAGGACGGTATCTTGTACCTTTTCGATTAGCGCAATGGCTTGCTTGGCTAATGCCCCTTTATCGGTACCGTGGTTAGCACTTAATGTGTCAAACAAAAACTCGGGCAGTAACATGGCTTTTTGCATTAATGCTTCGAATGCTTCTTTGCCAATTTTGCGGACCATAGTGTCAGGGTCTTCACCTTGCGGTAGAAACATAAACTTGACTTGGTCACCCGGTTTTAACAGTGGTAGCGCTGTTTCTAGTGCACGCCAAGCTGCTTCGCGGCCTGCGCGGTCACCGTCATAACAACAGACCACTTGTTTTGCACTACGCACTAAAAGCTGAAATTGTTCAGCTGTAGTCGATGTACCTAACGATGCAACCGCATAATCAATCCCAAATTGGGCGAGTGCGACGACATCCATATACCCTTCAACAATTAACACATGTTGTGGGTCACGGTGTTTTTGCTTTAGCTCATATAAACCATAAAGCTCATTACCCTTATGAAATATGGGCGTTTCTGGAGAATTCAAGTACTTTGGGGTGCCGTCACCCAAAACTCTTCCTCCAAATCCAACAACACGACCACGACGATCGCGTATTGGGAACATTAATCTGTCGCGAAAACGGTCATAGCGTTTACCGCTATCATTGGCAATTAACATGCCTGCGGTCAGTAATTTATCTTGGGCGGGCAAATTTTGCCTGTAACGACCCAGTAATCCATCCCAACCATCGGGTGCAAACCCAATGCCGAACTGCTCAACAACGTCACTCGATAATCCGCGAAATTCAAGATAATCGACAACTTTTTGTTTGTCTGTATGCTGCCTAAGTTGGCTTTGATAGAAGAGGTTAGCTTCTTCCATCAGTTCGTATAAGTCTCGACTTAATCCTTGATCTGGCCTTTTCCCTGTGCCTTGCTCTCGTGGTACGGCAAGACCAAGTTGACCTGCAAGTTCTTCAATGGCATCAACAAATTCTAGGCGATCATATTCCATGACAAAATCAATAGCATTGCCATGGGCACCGCAACCAAAACAGTGGTAAAACTGTTTGTCTCTGCTGACGGTAAAAGAGGGTGATTTTTCGCTATGAAAAGGACAACAAGCCGAATGGTTCTTACCGGCTTTTTTCAACGGCACTTTACGGTCAATGAGATCGACTATGTCTATTCGAGCTATTAGCTCATTGATAAAATCACGAGGTATCGCCATTGATTGCTGTTGTTCTCGAATTTACTTTATCAACTGATGTAAACAAACAAGCCGTGCAAGTGCACGGCTTATTCAACATTAAAAATTGATTACTTCAATTTAGCGCGGATCATTGTACCAATAGCACTCATATCTGCACGGCCTTGAACTTTAGTTTTTAATGCTCCCATTACTTTACCCATATCCGCCATGGATGCAGCACCAACATCAATAATAGTAGCATCGATAATCGCTGCTACTTCATCTTCTGTTAGCGGTGTAGGCAGAAAATTTTCGATAACTCGAATTTCATCTGCTTCTACGGCTGCCAACTCCGGACGATTCGCTGCTTCATATTGAGCAATCGAATCACGGCGTTGTTTAACCATTTTGGTTAATACAGCTATTGTCTGTTCATCAGTCAGAGTTTCGCGGGTATCCACTTCAATCTGTTTGATGGCAGAAAGTGCCATACGAATTGTTCCTAAGCGCACTTTATCTTTAGCGCGCATGGCATCTTTCATTTGGTCTTTTAGCTGATCGGTTAAGTTCATAATGAGATTAATATAAACGTACGCGACGTGCGTTTTCGCGAGAAAGCTTCTTAGCTAGACGCTTAACTGCAGCTGCTTTTGCACGCTTACGGGCAGTAGTTGGCTTCTCGTAAAATTCACGAGCACGCACGTCAGCTAAAATACCAGCTTTTTCACAAGAGCGCTTGAAACGACGAAGAGCTACGTCGAATGGTTCGTTTTCACGTACTTTAATAATTGGCATACGCCATCACCCCTTAGGTGTAGTTATGTTGGATGATTAAATCGACTAAACATTTTTAGTGACTTCACTCAAACCAAAGGCTATTTAAAATGGTGCGGAATTTTACACCGAGCGGCGACCATTTGTAAACCCCTGATTGATTTTCTCTTCGGGGAAATAGCCTACTGTTTCATTTTTTTAATATTTAACCTGAACTCGGGATATAGAGTTGAGAATATAATTATAAATATCATAATTTTAGTAATTAACCTCTATCAAACTTGTCATTTTTTACTAACAAGGCGAAATGACGCGTCAATAGCGGGCTTATTGCAAGTCTTCTTGTGTAAAGAATCTCGACGTTAGCAAGGCAAAGGGCTGTTTGGGAGGAATTTGTTATCTTAAGTTCAGGTTATTTAGGAAAAAGTAGCCGTTATATGTCTATTCGTTTGAGTCGCTAGTTGTACAGCAGTGCCTGTTTTGTTGGATAACGCGCATGGACAATATCATGGTTGCCCCTTGGTAAGTGTATTTAACACTAATTGTGACTGTTTAAAATCGGTTTGTTATCTATGTTTTGCTGGTTCAGAGTCTTGAGTTGATCTCTTACTTATAAGCTTACTTATAAGGATAGGTATTTAATCGTTAAACATTGGAGTATTTACGCTGAGACGGGTAGAATTGGCGGCCTTATTTTTAATGAAGACGAGAGATTATGCGGGTTATTGGTATTGAGACATCCTGTGACGAGACTGGGGTTGCAGTGTATGACGATAAATTAGGCTTATTGTCGCATGTGCTATACAGCCAAGTTAAATTGCACGCCGATTATGGTGGTGTTGTGCCTGAGCTTGCCTCTCGTGATCATGTTCGCAAAATTGTGCCATTGATTAAGCAGGCTTTATCAGAGGCTAATTCAAGCCTAGATAATATCGACGGTGTTGCTTATACCAAAGGTCCTGGACTAATAGGTGCATTACTTGTTGGCGCTTGTGTGGGACGCTCTTTAGCGTATGCATGGAATAAACCGGCGATCGGTGTGCATCATATGGAAGGACATTTATTGGCACCCATGCTGGAAGAAAATGCACCTGAATTTCCTTTTTTAGCCTTGTTAGTGTCTGGCGGCCATTCAATGTTAGTGCAAGTTGAAGGCATTGGACGATATCAAGTGTTAGGTGAATCTGTCGATGATGCTGCAGGCGAAGCGTTTGATAAGACAGCCAAGCTCATGGGATTAGATTATCCTGGCGGCCCTCGTTTAGCCAAACTAGCCCAGAAAGGCTTGCCTGCGGGGTATAAGTTTCCACGTCCAATGACGGACAGGCCAGGTTTAGATTTTAGTTTTTCTGGATTGAAAACATTTACCGCAAATACGATTGCTGCAGAACCAAATGATGAACAGACTCGTGCCAATATTGCCCGTGCATTTGAAGAAGCAGTTGTTGATACCCTTGCGATAAAATGTAAACGAGCCTTGAAGCAAACAGGTTATACACGTTTGGTGATTGCCGGTGGTGTAAGTGCTAATACTCGCTTACGTGAGACATTGGCAGAGATGATGACCAAGTTAGGCGGTCAAGTGTATTATCCTCGTGGGGAGTTTTGTACTGACAATGGTGCCATGATTGCTTACGCTGGATTACAGCGTTTACGTGCAGGGCATATAGAGGGGCTTGAGGTTAAAGGTCAACCTAGATGGCCTTTGGATACGCTGCCTGCAGTAGACTAATTGATGAGTTAGCGTGTTTGAGTCGGTAAGCTTGAAAGTAATGATTTACTTTCAAGCTGCCAAGAAAACCTAATACTATTTGGTGTTGGGTTTTTTTATGGATTTTTTTCGTGTGACCTTACTTTCTTCGCCATGGCGCAAACGACCAATATTGTCTTTGTGGCGGATTAAAATAAGGGTTGAGAGCATCGCAACAGGCAGAATAAAACGTTCGTCTAACCACCAAGTGTAAAAAGGCGCTAAGGTTGCGGTTGCCATTGCGGCTACAGAGGAATAACGCGTTAATAGTAAAAACACAATCCAAGTGAGGATGAGGCATATTGCTAAATCACCGCCAATGGGGGCCATTGCACCAAAGGCCGTTGCAACACCTTTTCCGCCTTTAAAAGCAAAAAATATTGGGAATATATGCCCTAAGCAAGCGCTGACAGCAATAAAACCTAATGATGCGGCATCAAGTCCCATTTTATAGCCCAGATAAGAAGGCAGGGCGCCTTTGAGCATGTCAAAAAATAACACAAGCGCTGCAGAACTAACTCCACCAATGCGTAGCACATTAGTGGCACCGGGATTGCCGGAGCCGCTGGTTCTTGGATCAGGTAAACCTCTTAATTTACAAACCAGTACGGCACTTGAGATCGAACCCGCTAGGTAGGCGGTAATGATCATCAAAATGGTGACTGTAACGGCGTTCAAATTGGTTTCCTTACTCTTCTTAGGGTATCATCGCGCATTCATTTGTGAGACAAGTCATTTTAGTATCCACTGAAGCTGTCTTCGCGTTAACATTAACCATTTAGTTGATGTTAATTGAACAACAGCGCCTATCCTACTGCTTTAATTCATTAGGAAAAAGCTTAAATGTGCATATTAGGCATATAATCGGTAATAAAGTTTGATTAGGATGAACTTAACGTCTTTTTACATCGGTTAAGGTAGGAATTTATATGGATAAAGTACTCATTCGCCAGTTAGCGATAGAGACCATTATTGGTATCTATGAGTGGGAAAAAAAACTTCATCAAACATTGCTTATCGATTTAGATATGGCATGGGATAATCGTCTTGCGGCCGCTAGTGATAGTTACGAAAATGCATTGTGTTATGAAACGGTATCAAATCGTTTAACGGCATTGATTACTGAGAATCCGATAGAGCTGATTGAAACTGTTGCTGAAATGATTGCGCATTGTTTGCAAGACGAATTTAATGTGCCTTGGGTTAAAGTGGTTGTGATGAAGCCAGGTGCAATACCTCATGCTGTTTCTGTCGGTGTCGAGATCGAACGCGGTAGCATTTAACTGTTATTTTTTTTACTGTTTAGCATTAGGTCAGTCAATGGCACGTATTTACATAAGTTTGGGCACTAATATTTCGCCAGAGAAACACCTGAAAGCCGGTTTGGTTGATTTACAACAATATTTTGGCCCATTACAATTATCACGGGTTTTTGAGAGTGAATCGGTAGGGTTTAAAGGCACTAATTTTTTAAATATGGTGGCTGCGGCTGATACCGATTTATCAATTGCACAGGTTGTGGCGACATTTAAGCAAATTGAACAAGACAATGGCCGTATTCGAGGTGAGAAAAAATTCAGCCCGAGGAGCCTTGATATTGACTTATTGCTGTATGACGATGTTATTTGTGACATCCCCGTTGAATTGCCTCGTGGCGAAATTTTGTTTAATGCGTTTGTATTGTGGCCTTTGGCAGAATTAGTCCCTAATCTGTCTCATCCGGTGACGTTACAAAGCTATCAAACACTTTGGCAGAATTATGACAAACAGTGTCAACAATTGTGGCCTATTGTATTTGAGTTCCCACCAGAACTATTACCCATTAACACGTTATAACTAATCGATAAGTTAATCTCTAACAAGGACAAATATGGAAACGTTTCAAGTTATTCTGCTGGCATTAATCCAAGGGCTTACGGAGTTTTTGCCTATTTCTAGCTCGGCACATTTAATTTTACCATCACAAATATTAGGTTGGGCAGATCAAGGTTTATCATTTGATGTAGCAGTTAATACAGGCTCTTTATTTGCCGTGGTCATTTATTTTCGCCATGAGATTGTTGTACTGGCAAAAGCTTGGTTTACCAGTTTAGCTAGTAAGCAACAAACTCAAGAAAGTAAACTCGCTTGGTGGATTATTTTAGCGACTATTCCTGCTGTTATTGTCGGATTTACTGCCAAAGACTTTATTGAAACCCATTTCAGAAATACTTTAGTGATTGCAATAACTACGATTGTTTTTGGTTTGCTGTTGTGGGCGGCAGATAGAATGTCAAAAGCACAGTTAACTGAATTTCAAATGGGTTGGAAAAAGGCTTTGCTTATCGGTTTAGCACAGGCTATGGCATTAATACCTGGCACGTCGCGCTCTGGCGCCACGATGACAGCAGCACTGATGTTAGGGCTAACCCGTGAAGCCGCGGCTCGCTTTTCATTCCTTATGTCTGTTCCTGTTAGCTTTGGTGCCGCGTTACTGGTTACCAAAGACTTAGTCAGTAGTCCTGCACCTATCGATTACCAAGCGCTTGGTTTAGGGATTGTTGTATCATTTGTTGCTGCGTATTTATGTATTCATTTCTTTTTAAAATTTATTAGCAAAATAGGCATGACGCCGTTTGTATTATATCGCCTTGCTCTTGGTGCGTTATTGCTTGGATTGCTCTATCTTTAATATAAGCATTTAAGCGACTTTTTATTTGCATAGCGGGTAGGCTTACCACACTAGGTATTTCTACCCGTTTGTTTTACCGTCTTTCAATTAACTATCAGTGTAATTATGACTTTATCTTTATTATGTCCAGTGTGTTCAGCTCCACTAAATCAACATCAAGCTTCAGCGGGATTTTATTGCGACAACAAACATCATTTTGATAAACACCCTAATGGTTACTGGCCACTGCTGAGCAACGTAAAGGGCAAGAGTAAGCCGCAAGTGGAGTCTCGCCAACAAATGCGCGGGCGACATTTTTTATTAGAAACAGGCTTGTTTGCACCGTTAATTAAACAACTTCAAACAGTATTGCTGGACTTATGTGCCTCTACCTCTAATGGTGACACACAATTACAGCATATCGATTACCAATGTGCTGATGGTTATTATTTACGTCAGCTTGTGCCTGCGTTAGTGGAAGCCAATGTATCGTGTCAGCATTGGGGCATTACCGATGCTGAAAATGCTATCTTTGCCGCGGCAAAATCTGAAACACCGGCGAATTTATTGTTGTTGGCGTTAAAGAAATTGCCCTTTGCCTCGCAATCAGTCGATATTGTGACGGTGCTTGATTCACCGTTAAAAGGGAAAGAATGCATTCGGATTTTAAAAGATGACGGTCGAATTGTATTGTTGCAGCCTGGTATTAGGCATTTATGGCAAATTAAACAACAAGTTTATCCAGACTTAGTCGAAAAGCCGCTGCAGTTAAATTTACCCAATGATGTGGAAATTGATGCCCAGCAACAAGTGGTGTTTACTCAGTCAGTTACCGGTGAGCAGGCATTAACATTGCTTGATATGTCGGTATTTGGTTGGCGTGCTAATGATCAGCTAAAGCATCAAGTTAAATCTACTGCAATTAGTGAACTAGAGTTTGACTGGCAGATTATAACGCTCAAAAAACGCTTATAAAAATGTAAAAGCTGATGGAAAGCGATAACAAGCGATAAGATGAAAGTGCGGTGAGGGCGTTAGAGCCTAAGAGCTAGGACGCTTCGCGGCTAGATGATATACAAGCTAAGATTGGTTGCGATCGATGACAAGCGATAAGGACGACAATGCGGTGAGAGCGTTAGAGCCTAAGGGCTAGGGCGCTTCGCGGCTAGATGCTATAAGAGCTGGTGCTAAGATTTCTGTGATGACAAGCTATAACGAACGGTGAGCGCGTTTACAAGCCTAGGGGCTAGAGCGCTTCGCTGCTAGATGCTATAAGAGCTAATGCTAGTATTGAACTTTGTGTTAATGGTCAATCCAGATGATATCTGTGAGATTGTTTAGAAAGATTAACTGGTTGAACAATGTATAGATTAATAGCGAAAAAGCTGGTGTGGAGAAGCTGTAGGTGTTTAGATTTTTCGCTTGATACCGCTTGATACCGCTTGATACCGCTTGATACCGCTTGATACCGCTTGATACCGCTTGATACCGCTTGA